>JAJFUM010000210.1 GCA_021372415.1 Deltaproteobacteria bacterium | reverse complement strand
AGCGCCATGGACCGGACGCCCTGGCCCCGGGCGTAGGTGCCGATCGCCCGGCCGAGAGTGTGGGCGAAGTCCGGGTTCAGGTCGCGGTCTACGAGGCCCCGGACGTCGTATTCGCGGAAGACCTCTGGGTTCATGGCGGTCCTCATGGCTGCCCCAGGGCGTCGAGGTCCACGTGGGTCCGGACCATCTGTTCGATGAGGGCGATCTTCTCGGAGTCGTCCTTGGTGGGTAGCGGTTCCAGACCCTCGATCTGCCGCGAGATCTCGTAAGTGTCGGCGCTTACGAGCAGCAGGGGGATCTCCAGCTTCGCGGCCTTTCCCACGAGGTGTTCCTGGGGCATGATGTTGTCGGTCAGGATCAGGGCCGCGCAGTTGCTCCCCAGGGCGGCGACGATCATGTCGCTCCTGTCGCCGCCGGTGATGACCAGCTTGCCGCTCTCCTGGAAGTGGGGACTCTTGAGGGCCGCATCGGCGGACATGGAGCCGATGAAGACGGACTTGACGGTCCGTTTCAGATGTTCCTCGCCGGTGATGATCTTGGCGAAGAGCCGGTCGGCCAGGTAGTTCACCGAGAAGAAGGGGAGTTCCTTGCAATAGGGGATGACGCCCAGAACGTTCACGCCCCGCTGCTTGATCCGCGGGAGCTTGGTGTTCTGGAAATCCTCTATGCTCGGGACCTTGTTGATGATGACGCCCTTCATGGAGGCGCCGTTGAGCCCGATGTACTGGCTCATGAAGGTCAGGTCGTCGAGGATGGCGTCCTCGTCGCCGCTGGCCACGACGATCAGCGGGGCGTCGAGCTGTTTGGAAAGGTTGATGGCGTCCAGGTAAACGGAGCTGCCGTAGGTCATGTCCTTGCCGCATTCGGCGAAGAAGAGGTCCTTGCCTTCCCCGACGCTGGCCAGAAGCTCCTGGAGCTTTTCCTTGGTGGTCTGTTCATCGAGCATGTACAGGAGCTTCGAGTGGTGGAATCCGATGCTCATGTCCTCGGGATTCTCCCTGAGGCCGAAGAGGTTGGTGACCAGGGCGGCATCATAATCCCAAAGCCTTTTCTTGCGGTAGAGGAAGCGTTCCCCGAAGGGCTTGATGTAGCCCATCTTCCGGTCCAGGGCCTTGGCGATGCCGATGATGACGCTTGTCTTTCCAGCACTGGGACGCAGGGATGTAACCACGTACTTCAGCATGGAATCCTCACCTCTCGTTGTCATGGGTCTGCATGCGTCCGGCCCTCCCGCCCCGAATCGCCCGTTGCCGGTCGGGGCGACTACCCCCTGAAGGCCATTTTCAAATCGTACACGCCGGCATCGCTCTTCTTCTTGATGTCGAACCCACCCTTCTCGAATACGTGCAGCATGGCTCTGTTGTCGATGAGGACCTCTGCGGTGAAGCCCAGGAGCCCCTCCCTCTTGGCCAGGTAGGTCAGGTAGGAGAGCATCTCCGTCCCGATGCCGCGGTTGTGGTAGTCGTCCCGGATGGCGAAGGCCACTTCGGCGGTGTGGGATTCCTCGTCGGTGCCGTACTGGCCGATCCCGACGATCAGCTCGTTCTCTTCCGATCCCAGGACGGCCAGGATGACCACTTCCCGGGTATAGTCGATGATGACAAAATCCTGGAGGCGTTCATGGGGCATGTCCTTGCGCTTCGACAGGAAACGGCGGTTCAGGCTCCTGTCGGACAGGGCATAGAAGAAGTCCTTGATCAGGGGTTCGTCGCTGATCTTGACCGGGCGCAGGAAGACCTGCAGGCCGGCCCTGGTCGTCCGGTGCGTCTCCAGGTTCTCGGGGTATTCGCCGCGCTTTCCCGGGATGAAGGCCTGGTCCTTGTAGATGATGCCCCGCTTCTTCGCCTCGTCGATGAGCCAGGGGCGGAATTTGGGGTGGGCGATGGAGATCAGCGACATGGCCCGCTCCCGGACGTTCTTGCCGTGCAGGTAGGCGATGCCGTATTCGGTGACGACGTAGCGGACGTCCCCCCGGTTGAGGGTGATGCCCGCCGACTCCCTCAGGGAAGGCACGATCCTGGAGATGGTGTCGTTCATGGCCGTGGATTTCATCGCCAGGATGGTCCGCCCCCCCGGCGCCAGGAGGGCGCCCCGCATGAAGTCGTGATGGCCGCCGATCCCGCTGTAGAAGGTCCCGCCGATAGACTCCGAGGTCGCCTGGCCGGTGAGGTCGATCTCCAGGGCGCTGTTGATCGCCACCATGTTCTTCTGCCGGGCGATGTTGAGCGGATTGTTGGTGAAATCGATGGTCCTGAAGAGGACGGACGGGTTGTCGTTGAGGAACGTGTAGGTGTCCTGGACCCCCATGGAGAAGGCGGCGACGGTTTTGCCCGGGGTGAGGCTCTTGCGGGAGTTGTCGATGACCCCGGCCTTGATCAGCTCCACCAGGCCGTCGCTCAGGAGCTCCGTGTGGACCCCCAGGTGCTTCTTGTTGAAGAGGTTGGCCATGACCGCGTTCGGCAGGCCGCCGTACCCGACCTGGATGGTGTCCCCGTCCTGGACGAGCCGGGCCACGTAGTTGCCGATGCGCTGCGTCGTCTCGGTCATCGGGATCGCCTTGATCTCCAGGAGGGGTTCGTCGTGGGCGATGATGAAATTGACGTCCTTGATGTGGATGAAGCCGTCCCCGTGGACCCGGGGCATGTGTTTGTTGACCTGGGCGATGATCATGGAGGCCCGGTCGGTCGCGACCTTGACCATGTCCACGCTGATCCCGAGACTCATGTAGCCGTGCTCGTCGGGAAGACAGGTCTGCACCAGCGCCACGTCGATCTTCACGGCGCCGCTTCGGATCAGGTCGGGCACGTCGGAGAGCGATATGGGGGTGTAGTCGGCCAGCCCCTGATTGACCGGCCCCCGGGTGTTGCTCCCGATGAAGAAGGAATTGTGGCGGAAATTCCGCTTGAACTTGGGATCGGTATAGGGGGCGATCCCGAAGGAATAGACGTGGATGATCTCCGTGTCGAAGAAGGCCTTGGGATGGGACTCCACGTAATTGACCATCGCCCGGACGAGGTACTGGGGCTCCCCGCATCCCGAAGCGACGAAGATGTGATCCCCCCGGCGGATATGGCTGAAGGCGGTCTCTTCTTCGGCGAATTTTTCGGGGTAGATCTTTTTCCAGTCGTCCAGGGACCGGAACTTATTTTCAAATTCCATCGGGAGAATCCCAGCAAGATTCGATCAAAGGGCGAAAAGCCTTCTTAAAACGCGCTATAATAATCATTATGGCCGCGGCGTGTCAAGTATAGAATTCGGGGGTAGTGACCCAATTTGGGCTAAA
>JAJFUM010000197.1 GCA_021372415.1 Deltaproteobacteria bacterium | reverse complement strand
GCGTAAAAACCCGAACGACTCACCGGTCGCCCTCAAGCCGCAGCAGCCTGCGGGATCGTTTGAGCGGGGATATAAAAGGCTGGAGGAGGTCTACCGGCGTCTCCTGGCTTTTTCCCTAAACCACCGCGTGATGATGCTGGTGGGAGCGGTCCTCATTTTTGTCGGCAGTCTCTATCTGACAACCTTCATGGGGAAGGAATTCACCCCTCCCGAGGACCAGGGCCAATTCATCGTCCGCCTGGAGGCGCCCATCGACTATTCGCTGGAAAAGGCGAATGAACTTTTTCTGCCTGCGGAGCAGATCCTGAGGCAGATGCCGGAGGTCAGGGCGGTCTACTATGTGCTTGGCATCGGTGGCGCGGTCAACCGCGCCATGATGATGACCAGCCTCATCCCGAAGAGCGAACGGAAGAAGACGCAGATGGATCTGAAGAAAGAGATCCGCCAGAAGCTGAGCCGGGTTCCCGGCCTCAAGGTGTCGGCCGAAGATTTCTCCATGATCGGCGGCGGGCAGAGGCATGTCCCGATCCAGTATAGCGTCCGGGGGCCCGATCTCCTGGCGATCCAAGGGTATACGAAGCAGATCGCCGCCGAGTTCGCCAAAAAGCCAGGGGTCGTGGATGTCGACACCTCCCTCGAGATGGGCAAGCCGGAAATCAAGATTTTCATCGATCGGGACAAGGCGGCCGATCTCGGGGTGGACGTGGCGACCATCGCCGAGGCGATCAACCTCCTCATGAGCGGCGAAACCGACGTGACGAAATACAAGGATGAGAGCCGGGGGAAGCGATATGATCTCCGGATCCGCCTCAATCCGGAAGAACGTAGAGATCCGGACGACCTGGGCAAAGTCTTTGTCCGGTCCCGTGACGGGCGTCTCGTGGAGCTGCGCAACCTCGTCCGGATTCAGGAGGGAGGGGGTCCGAGCGTCATCAACCGCGTCGATCGCCAGCGGGCGATTACCCTCTTCGCGAGCCTCGAAGAAAGGCCTCTAGGAGCGGCGATCGACGACCTCAACGGCATCGCGGGGAAGATCCTCCCGCCCGACTACCTCCCGAAATACAGGGGCCAGGCCGACACGATGGGTGAATCCTTCGGGTACTTGCAGTTTGCCATCCTCCTCGGGGTGCTGATGGCCTACATGGTCCTTGCCGCGCAGTTCGAGAGCTTTGTCCATCCTTTCACGGTGCTCCTGGCCATGCCTCTCTCCTTCATCGGAGCCTTCGGGGCGCTCCTGCTGACGGGAAAGACGCTCAACATTTACAGCTTTATCGGCCTGATCCTCTTGATGGGGCTCGTGAAGAAAAACGGGATCCTGCTTGTCGATTACACGAATGTCCTTCGGGCAAGGGGTCTGTCGCGGCGGGAAGCGATTCTCCACGCCGGACCGGTCCGGCTGAGGCCGATCCTCATGACGACCTTCGCCATGGTCTTCGGAATGATTCCGGTCGCCTTCGGTATGGGCGAGGGCGCGGAAACCCGATCCCCGATGGGGATCGCGGTCATCGGCGGACTCCTCACTTCGCTCTTTCTGACACTCGTGGTTGTGCCCGCCGCCTATGACCTGTTTGACGATATTCAGGGGTTCTTCAAAAGACGCGGCAAGAAGAAGCACGATGCGATTTCACCGCCGCAGGCGTCTTCTGATCTCCACGGATGATCGGGGCACGGAGGCGGTGAGGCAGAGGGGGTTAAGCATGAAGATGTTCCTGATAATCTATTGTGAGGCGGCGGATGAAGAGGTGGTCTGCGCCCTCAAGGAGGCGGGGATCCACGGCTACACCAAGATGGTGGAGGCTCGGGGTGAGGGGACGGAGACGGAGCCGAAGCTCGGGACCCACTGCTGGCCCGGGAAGAACAACATCCTTTTGATCGCGGTGGCCGACGAAGAGGTTCCGCGAATCAACGAACGGATCCGCAGGATCAAGGAGGAATATCCCCGTGCCGGCTTTCGGAGCTTCCTGCTTCCGATGGAAGAGAACATGTGAAGATATTTCTCAAGCACTGTGTCCGTCTACAATCGGTGCTCTTCACACAGCTTGAACCCTCTGATCGTTCTACGGTCCCTCTTCAAGCAAATGAGTATCCCAATATCTGCCTTTGGCTGGTCTTTATTGATTGCTGACCCCGACGGCTGGAGAAGGTCAATAAATCAAGAACGACCCCTCTCCCTGATCGTTGAGACTCGGTAAGATCGAGAAAAGGATAATATGGCGTACCTCCCCTATCCCGGAGGTCCCATTCCACATTCCGCTTTTTCGCTCCATCCTTTGTGTATTCTCAGGCGTGGGCAGTGGGCCGATACCCGTCAGACATTTGTCTTTTATCGCTGTTAAAAGTGAACACGACATTCTTGCCTTTTCCCTTACCCATGTAGAGAGCCTTGTCTGCCTTGTCCAGAAGGGCATTCCAATCGCGGATACAGCTGTCC
>JAJFUM010000194.1 GCA_021372415.1 Deltaproteobacteria bacterium | reverse complement strand
TGGACGAGAAAGGCGATGGCGGTTGCGACGGGAGTTTCCCTGATCGTGACGCTGGGTGCGGGGACGGTCCTTGCAGCGACCCTGCAGGAGACCGAGGCAGTGTGGGGAAGCCCGGTTGCGGTGCAGAAGTTGGACAACGGGATTGAGAAACGGTACTACGGAACCGACAATACGATGGATCTGGGATTCCGCGTCTTCTCATACAAAGACGGCACGGTGGTCGCCGAGGGGTTCGAACGGGTCGCTCCGGTTGCCGAGAAGGCTGCGAAGGCCGGTTTGCCCGACGGCGTGTTGAGCGGGTCCTTCCAGAGCGCCGGTGCCCAGGACCTTGATAAGATCTGGGGCAAGCCGGCTGCGGTCCGGACGCTGGAGAACGGCACGGAGGAGCGTTACTACAAGATCGAGAATACCCAGGACCTCGACTATCGGGTTTTCCAGGTGAAGGGCGGCCAGGTTGTCGCCAGCGGGATTGCAGCGCTTCCCACCATTCCCGAGAAGCAGGCCGAGCTGAAGGGGATTCCGGTCGGCTTCCTGGCGGATGCGAATGGCGCCACGGTTTCCGAGGTGGAGAGCGTGTGGGGCAAGGCCCTGAGCGTGAAGAAACTGGCCAACGGGACTGAGGAGCGTTACTACAAGAACGACAACACGATGGGTATCGGCGACCGGATATTCCTGTTCAAGGACGGCAAGGCGGTGGCAACGGGCAACTTCTGAAACGTTGCCGGTTCCAGGTTGAAATGAGGGCCGTGCCGCCCATCCTCCGGATGAAAGCTGCACGGCCCTTCTTTTATGCCCCGGCCCCTCGTTTTGTTTACCGAGGGCCGGGGGGCTTATATGTGTCGACAAACAGATGGAGAAGTCCTGGCCGACTCGGACTTGCCCGCCGAGGGCCCCTTTCCGCCCTATCTTTTTCTCAGGGCCCGGACTACGGGCGGGATGACCAGGGCCAGCAGAGCGGCCAGGTAGATCGTGCCGGCGATCGGTCGGAAGATCATCGGGGCAATGGCTCCTTGGTTGATCATCAGGGACTCCCTGAGGGCCGTCTCCATCATGGGGCCGATCACCAGGGCCAGGACAAGCGGGGCCGGCGAATAGCCGAGATCCCTCAGGATAAAGCCGAGGATGCCGAAGAGGGCCAGGATATAGAGATCCACATAGCTGGAGTTGACGCTGTAGACGCCGACCAGGCACATAAGCGTGATCAGGGGCAGGAGGATCGGCTTGGGGACCTTGGTGATCTGCGCGAAGAGCTGGACCAGGGGGAGGTTGAGGACCAGGAGCATGATGTTCCCGAGGTACATGCTGGCGATCACCCCCCAGAAGAGCTGGGGGCGCTCTGTCATCAGCATGGGGCCGGGGGTGATCCCGTGGAGCATCAGGGCTCCGACGACGACCGCCATGGCTGGCGTGAAGGGGACCCCCAGGGCCATCAGCGGCACGTAAGCCCCGCCGACGGCGGCATTGTTGGCCGACTCGGGTCCCGCAACCCCCTCGATCGCTCCTTTGCCGAATTCTTCGGGGTTCTTGGAACTCTTCTTTTCGACCATATAGGAGACGAATGTGGAGATCACCGGCGAGGGGCCGGGCAGGAGACCGATGAAGAAACCCAGGATCGATCCCCGCAGGATCGGCGCGATGGTGCGTTTCCACTCGGTCAATGTGGGGAGAAGATCGCGCATCCGGATCCGGATCATCTCGCCCGTCTCCTCCTTTTCCACGGCGGTAAGCAGGACCTCCGCGATCCCGAAAAGCCCCATGGCGACCGGCAGGAACTCCACCCCCTGGCCCAGTTCGCCGATCCCGAAGGTGAACCGCGCCGAACCGTGGAGGCGGTCCGTGCCGATGGTGGACAGGGCCAGGCCCAGGAGGAGCATGATGACGTTCTTGATGAGCGAGCCGCCGCTCAGGCGGACGAGGAACATCAGGCCGATGGCCCCGATTGCGAAGAACTCCGGCGGTCCGAACTTGAGGGCTGCATCGGCCAGAACCGAGGCGGCGAACATCAGACCGATGATCGAGAGCGTCCCCGCGAAGAAGGAGCCGACTGCCGAGACGGTCAGGGCCGCTCCGCCCCGGCCCTTCTGGGCCATCTTGTAGCCGTCGATGCAGGTGACGACCGAGGCTGCTTCGCCCGGGATGTTCAGCAGGATCGACGTGGTCGACCCGCCGTACATGGAACCGTAGTAGATCCCAGCGAAGAATATCATCGCCGTCGTGGCATCCATGTTCAGCGTGAAGGAGAGCAGGATTGCCATCGATCCCAGGGGACCGATGCCGGGCAGGACCCCCACGATCGTCCCCACGAAGGCCCCGATGAGCGCCCACAGAAGATTGGTCGGGGTCGCCGCAACTTGGAATCCCATCATGAGTTGATTGATAACTTCCATTTAGCGCTCCACGAGCTTCAGGATAAACT
>JAJFUM010000161.1 GCA_021372415.1 Deltaproteobacteria bacterium | reverse complement strand
ATGACGTAGCGCATTCCCGATGACGGCGTGCGGGGATTCTCATAGGTCGCCTTGACCTTAATCTGGTCAAGGTCGAAGATGACGATGTCCGCGTCCATGCCAACCTGCAGCCTGCCCTTTCGCTTTGCGTCTGGCGTGGCCATTGCCAGAAGGTTTGCTGGAAGCAAGCTTGCACGACGGACGAACTCAGTCACGGTCATGGCCTTTTTCTCCCGAACATAACGCTCAAGCACGCGTGTGAAAGTTGCCGCGGATCGCGGGTGTGCGTACGCCGTTGGCGGCAAGGGCCAAACATCTCCGTTGACCGTGCGCCCGTCTATCGTGAACGGCATTGCATCTGATGCGATCATCATGTTTGGACTCAAGATGGAGTCGTCAATAAACTTCATCTGGTCAGGTTTGTTTTCATCCAGGAACAGGTCAATGGCGAGGCCGCCCGGGTCCTTCTGACGAATCTCTATCAACCGGGCGATGGAAGCAATATGCTCGCCGGTCTTGACGTAATAAATGTCCGAGGGGCCAATACCCGCCCGCGGCAAATTCGCCGGATCAAAGAATGGCGAGCCGATCGCCGTTGATCCCGACCCAAAGGGATAGGCTTCGACTGTGATCCGCAGGTTCTGACGTTGAGCCGTGTGCACGGCCGCGAGCGCATCATTCACCTTGTGTATGGTTGAACTGGTCAGGTGGCAGATGTGCATATGAGCACCAGTAGCCGCCGCTACTCCCAACACCTCAAGGACCCCTTCCATGGCGCCGTTGGGTTCGTCCTCGTAACTTGGTCGGATATGCGTGAAGGTGGGAACGTTGTATTTTGCAGCAAGGCGGCCGGCGGCGAGATACTCTTCGCGATTTGAATCGGGAACATATCCAATCAGCAGTCCAATTCCCAAACCACCTTCCTTTAGCCCCTGTTCGATGGTGGCGATAACCTTGCGTGAAGCTTCTTCCGGCAGTAATTTGCCCCATTCCGGGCGGCCAAAATTGCCTAGAGCGGTCTCAAATGTGCCGTCCATGGGAACATGGTCAGCCAATTGTAGCCGGACCATTGCCCAAGAAACGCTAAAGCCGTAGTTCAGTGGCAGGCGTCTTTTCTCCGCCACCTCGTACGCCTTGGCGATGGGGAACGATCCGGCCTCAAGTTCAAGCGAAGTCGTGACGCCGTCAAAGGCCTGCATCCAGTTCGAGGGGACATTGATTGCGTGCGAATGAAGATCAATAAATCCGGGCGTTACAACCAAACCGCGTGCATCAATATTTTTCTTGCCGGGAAGAGTCGCCTTACTGATTGCCGCGATTCTGCCGCCATTGATGCCAATATCGCGCACTGCATCAAGTTTGGTTTCCGGATCAACGACCCTTCCTTGATGAATAACAATGTCGTACTGATGGGCCAATGCCGGCTTTGTTCCTAGCGTAAAGGCGAGGGTGACGGCATAAAAAAGGATTAAAACGGAAACGAAACGCTTACTCATAAAAAACCTCCCGGGATTTGCATTGACAAGAACTTCCTTGTAGTGGACCGCCATTATATAAGCCGACTGCTTATGGGTCAAGACGGTGTCTGCCACAATGTATATGCAAAAAGTATCGTTGGTCTGCGACAGACGATAGCCACCAAAGCCTCTTTCCCCATAGCTCTTTAAAAGGCAAGGCCCCTATTGATGTCGTTTGCGAGCGCTACGACAAGACGCCATTGGGTATGAATCTTTTCGACCAAGATGATCTTTCAAAAGAACGGACCCGAGAGCAGAATTATCACCCAGGCCTGCAGCTCAGAAAATTGAAACGCCGTGAATCGTACATCCAATGGCATGGTCATGCGGAAGAAAATTTCCTCAGCCCCAGTCTAGACCTTTTCACAAAACCTGATCAGATCATTTCATGGGGTGGTAAAGAAGGCAGGTATTGAAAGGCTGCGTTTCCATGATCTGCGGCACATCTTTTTATCACAGCGGAGGGAGATCTTTAGTCCGCTTAGCGAGCGACAAAGATATCGGCGCCGTTTCCCAGCGACAAGAGCTCGGTGCGGTGTGCCAGGGCAAGCCCTTGCCCGCTTTTCATGGCTAAGGATGGGTAGAGCAGGCACACATAGCGTTCAGAGCCGACTTTCGTTCCCGGTATTAACGGGCTTGTCATCTGCCGTATGACGAAATCTCGATCAGGCTGCCGTCTGGATCGCGGCAGTAAACGGAATTCAATGTCCCTAGAGCCCCCTGTTTCTGAACAGGTCCCTGCTCGATTGGGACATTGCAGGCCATCAGATGCGCAACGATCTCCTCCGGGGTCGCCGAGGTCAGGAAACAGAGATCGTCACTGCCCGCAGCTTCATGGTCAGCGGTAAACCACTCAGCCTTGTCTGTCTGGACAGGACGAAGGTTGATCTTCTGCTGCCCGAATTTCATGGAGATTCGTTTGGCCTTTCCGAGCCCGGGATCGAAGTCGATGCGGGTCATGCCGAGCACGCGTGAATACCATCTGGCCGCAACTTCAGCATCGGTGACATTGATCACGATATGATCCAAGGCGTTCACTTCAAAAGACATGTGGCCTCCGGGTGTTATATGGAGCTGCTTTTTCCTTCCGACGCCAAAAAATAAGGGGGCACGGTCGCTTATGCGTCTCGTAACCCCCTAATCTTTTTATGGCTGGGAGACGTGGATTCGAACCACGATTCACGGAGTCAGAGTCCGTTGTCCTACCATTGAACGATCCCCCAGCAACGATCTCAAGGAACCGGGTCGGACCGCCGGGAAATCTAGGGTTAGCCCCGAGGGTCCGAACAGTTACATCCCCATACCACAAGGAATTGCCGTTTTCAATATGGAAAATGAAGTTTTCTTGTTTGCGGGGGCCGCCCGCTACCTGTCCAGCTCCTGCCGGACGGCCTGGCCGATCTTCCGCTGGACGTAGGGCTTCCGGACGTAGGCCCCGGCCCCCAACTCCTGGGCCATTCTCACCCGCTCTGTTTCGGAAAAGCCGCTGACCAGAACGGCCTTTTGCCCCGGATGGATCTCCAGGGCCCTCCGATAGGTTTCCAACCCGTCGATTCCGGGGTCCATGATCATGTCCAGGACCAGCAGGGCCGCCGGCTCTGTCTTCAGGCGGGCCAGGGCCTCCTCGCCGCCCGAGACGGCGGCCACGCGATACCCGAGTCCCTCGAGCATGTTGACGGCCAATTCCCGCTGCTCTTCCACGTCGTCTACCACGAGTATCTTTTCCCCCCTACCCAGGTAGTCCTTCTCCGGCAGCGGTTTCGGTTCTCCGGCCGGCTTCTCCCGCGTGACCGGGAAGTAGAGGATGAAGGTGCTTCCCTTGTGCCCGTCGCTCTGGACGTCGATGTAGCCCCGATGGTCCTTCACAGTTCCCCAGACCACGGTGAGCCCCAGCCCTGTTCCGCTCCGTCCCATCGCCTTTTTCGTGTAGAAGGGCTCGAAGATCCTTTCCCGGTCCGCCTCGGAGATCCCCTGGCCGGTGTCCGAAACGGTCAGGACCGCGTAATCGCCCGCCTGGACATCGTCGTATCCCCTAAGATGTCGGTCCAGGTAGCAATTCTCTGTCAGGATCGTGACCTTCCCCTGGCCGGTGATCGCCTCTGCGCCGTTGGAGACGAGATTCATGACGGTCTTCCCCAGGTGGACCGGGGAACCCTTGATGGAGAGCAGGTCGTCGGCGAGCCGGGTTTCGAAGTCCACATTCCGGTGATGTGCCGCAAGCCGCTCGAACTCCAGCGTTCTCAGGTAGTCGGTGATAACCGCATTGAGATTCACCACCTCCGAGACGGCGACACCCCTCCTGGCCATGGTCAGGAGGTCTTGGATGATCGCGGCTCCTTTCTCTCCGGAATTGAGGATGTTCAGAACATAGCGCCGCAAAGGGTTCCCTTCCGGGATCTTCTCCGCCAGGAGCTCCGAGTATCCCACCAGGACCCCTAGGACGTTGTTGAGGTCGTGGGCCACACCCCCCGCGAGGGTCCCCATGGCCTCCATTTTTTCCGCCCGGCGCAGGCGCTCCTCGAGCTGCTCCCGCTCCCGTTCCATGCGCCGAAGGTCGGTCACGTCCTGCATGATGCCGATCATCCGCTCGGGCTTCCCCGCCGGGTCGAGCATCACGTAACCCTTGTCCATCATCCGGACGTAGCGGCCGTCCTTGTGGCGGAACCCGTATTCGGCCAGGAAGGGAGTCCCCTCCTTCAGGGAGCTCTCCAGACGCCGGAGCGTTTCCTCAAGGTCACAGGGTTCGATCAGGGACTCCCACAGCTCAAGGTCGCCGGTAATTTCCGAAAGGGGATACCCCAGGACCTTCTCGGTGCTCCCGCTCCAGGTGACGAGCCGGTCGGCGATATTCAGGTCGTAGACGACCTGCCCCGCGGCGGCGGCGATGATCTCGAAGCGTTGTTTCCAGTCCGTGGCCTCCTGTTCGGAGAGACGGCGTTCGGTGATATCGTTTCCGATGCAAAGGATCTCCTTGAGCTGGCCATCGCTGCCGTAGACGAGCTTGTCCGTCCAGGCGATCCAGACCTTCTGTCCGTCGTGGCGGATGTTCTTCATGACATGGTTGGCGTAACGGTCGGGATGGCTCACGATCGCCTCGACCATGGCACGGCCCGGATCCGGGCCGTCTCCAGTCTCCGGCAGGATGGTACCGAACAGGTCCCTGCCCAGGATTTCCTTCTCGTCGAACCCGAAAAACTTCTGGGCGAACTCGTTGAAGAACGTGACCCGGCCGAAGGTATCCAGCCGTAGGATGATGCTGTTGGCATTCTCCAACAGTTCCCGGTACTTCACCTCACTTTTCTGGAGGGCGCTGATGGTCCTGCGGAGCCTCGCAGTCTTGATCGCCACGTTTCGCCTGAGGGAGCGGTTCCACATGAGGAGACCGCCGCCCAAGGCCACGATCAGTCCCATCGCATAGAACAGGTAGATCAGATTATGGAGGTGAATAGGAATCGGGGAGCCGATCCACCGGTTCCGGATCGCTTCGTATTCCGCCGCGGAAATCTTCGAAAAACCGGTTTCGACGAGCTTCAGCAGGTCCGTCCTTCCATTCGGGACTGCCCGGTGGAACTGGCCCTGGTAGAGAGGGGCGGTCTGCCGGTACTCCTTTTCGAGCTTCAGCCTGTAGAGGTAGTAATGGGCGGCTGGGACGTCCATGCAGAAGACCTTGATCTTTTGTCCCGCGGCGGCCTGCATGAGGGTCTCGTAGCTGGGGTACTCCTGCAGGGTGTTGATGCCGTTTTTCGTCAGGAACTCGATGCAGGCGTCCTCCGACTTGACGCCGACGGTAAACCCCTGCAGAGACTCGACATCCACGATACCGCTGATGCTCTTGTGAAAGAAGACGGCGACGTCCAGGGTGGCGTAGGGCTCGGTGAACGCCAGGTTCTGTTCCCTCCCGGGGGTCTTGAAGATCGTGTCGATCACCTCGGCGTCGCCCCGGCCCATGGCCTTGAGGGCCTTGTCCCAGGCCATCCCCCACAGATAGACCTTGACCCCCGTCTTCTCTTCCCAGAGTCGCCACTCATCCGCCAGGATTCCCTGGAGGCGGCCGTTCGCGTCCCGGAAGAGGTAAGGGGGGGAGTTGTCATCGGCCACGACAGTGACCGTCCGTACGGGGGCGGGATGGGGGGGCTCGCTTCCGAAGACGGGCAGCGCGGTCAGAAGCGTCAGCAGGATGAACCAGTGGAGATAGGTGCTCAGGAACCTTTTCGGGGCCGGAAAATTTTTCGGTTTCGGGCGATTGGAACGGTGGATCTTTACCACACGGCCAGAGGCCGGTTTCGTACAAATCAACGTCAATTCACTTTCCTTCCGTCCCGGCCGGTGTCCGTCCAACGACGGCGGCCATCCGCAGTATCCGCGCCGGCAAAACGGGGGGAATGCTACACCAAAATCGAGGGGATGCAAAGCCTTTTCTTGCCCCCTTCAGGACCGGGATTCCGATTGCGGGAAATGTCATAACATATTGTAATAAAAGTAATTTTATAAATGTCTGGCCGCTTGGGTAGGGGCAGTCGGGACGTCGCCGGGGAGGGGATGCCCCTTGACATTCGGGGATGTCGGTATTATTCTAAGATCAAACGAGATGCTGCGATGTTCGTATTGAGTCATATCACTGGATTTATTTGACAAGGACATCGCAGGGCCTTGGTGGTGATGATCACCCGAAGAAGGCCAAGATTTGAGCATGTGACTCCAGTAAAAGACGAGACGGCATCGGCGGCTCTCGTTTTCCCCTCATTGGATCGAAGCATCCAGTCGAGGGGTTTTTTTTGTTCCCGCTAAACGTCAATCCGGATCAAGTTAAATCCCATTTTGCCGATATCATAGATGCAGCAACGGTTCGCACCGGGGGGGCGATCCCGCAACCTGCCTTGGGGCGGTTGCCGGGGCCGGGGATCTTTGGCGTGTTCAAGGGGATGGGGGTGAACGATGAACCGTAGAACCGTTCCGGGGTGGTGGCTCCTGGTCGTGCTTTGCCTGGCCGTCCATCTGCCGGTCCAGAATGCCCAGGCGGACAGGAAGGTCGGCATGCTGATCTGGAGCGCAGAGACGCGCTATCTTGAAACCCGGGCGGGGATTCTCGATCAGCTCAGGAAGGAGGGGTTCGGCGAGTCAGCGGTCAGCTTCATCCTGGAGGTCGCCGAAGAGAGCAGGGCGAAGCTGGCGGATTCGGTCCGGCGGTTGGCTGAGGCGAAGCCGGAGCTGATCCTGACCGTCGGGACCGTGGCCACGCTGGCCGTCGTGAAGGGGATCGGGGACGTGCCGGTGGTCTTCAGCACGGTTTACGATCCCGTTGCAGCGGGGATCGCCACGGGATGGAAGAGCTCGGGGAACAACACGACCGGTGCCAGCACGCGGATCCCCATGTCGTCGCTGGTACGCGTCCTCAAGGAGGTCGCTCCGGTCAAGCGGCTGGCGGTCCTCTATACGCCGGGAGAAAAACAGACAGAGATCCAGTTGATGGAGCTCCAGAAGGTCCAGGCGAAATATCGGATCAAGGTCCTTCCGGTCATCGTGACCCGAAAGGAGGAGGTGGCCCCGACGCTTACCGGGATCGTCCCGACCGTGGACGCCTTGTTTCTTACCGGCAGCAGCATTGTCGGCGCCGTCGTTCCGGCAGTCGTCGATATGGCGGGGAAGGAGAAGGTGCCAACCATCACGTCCCTCTCCGATGTGGTCAACGAAGGGGCGCTCTTCGGGGTGTGCGCGAATCCCTACCGCAACGGCCGCCTCTCGGGACAGAAGGCGGCCAGGGTCCTGCGGGGCGCTAGGCCCTCGTCGATCCCCATCGAAACGGACCGGAAGGCGGACCTTATCCTCAACATGAAAACGGTCAGGGCCGGAGGGTTTCAGATGCCGGATGCCTTCATGAAAAGAGTGACAAAAGTCGTCGAATAGCCTATAGAGAACCGGCTCCCGGGAAAGATCCTGCCGAGGCGGCAGGGTGTCCGGTTTCCGGGAGATTCATGAAGACTGCGACGCGGAAGGCGGAATGACCGACCCCATATGCCGGCCCCGGCCGGCGAAGACCAGCGGCCCATGTTCGGACAGAGATTCCAACACAGCATCCGTTACCAATTCATCTGGGAGATCTCCCTCATCCTTCTGGCGGGCACCTGCGTCCTGAGCGTCGTCATTGCCGTCAGTGAAGGCATGATGCTGAAGCGCTCCCTGGCGACCAAGGGGCAGAGTTTCGCCTCCTACATCGCCAAGCTCAGCCAGGACCCGCTGATTCTGAAGGACCAGATCCAACTCGATTCCATCGTGAACCAGGCGAACAAGGACGAGGACATCCTCTACGCCGTTGTCCGTGATGCGGGTGGAAAGCCCGTTACGTCCCAATATGCGAGCATCAATTACCAATCGCCGCGGCTCAGGCGCATCCTGGCGGGAATGGCCAAGGAGAGCGAGCTTCAGGACATCATCGACGCCGTCAAGAGGGGTGAGCCGAGCCAGGAAGTGGTCGTCCCGATCCGGACCGGCACCGACACGATCGGTACCGTCACCGTCTGCCTGTCGGAGCACAGCATCCGGAACCAGATTATCCGGACAATCGGCTTCGTCTCGGCGATGAACCTTCTGGTCGCCCTGGCCCTGGGGATCGTCCTGTTCATCGCCTCGAGAAAGACGATCCTCGATCCGATCTCGGAGTTGGGCCATGCGGCCGACCGCCTGGCCAAGGGGGATCTTTCCACACGCATCGACATCGAGGCGACGGGCGAGATCCGGATGCTCGTCGACGGTTTCAACCGGATGGCCGAAGATCTGGAGCGGACGACCGTTTCCAGGGAGTACGTGGAGAACATCATCCGGAGCATGAACGACGTCCTGATCGTCGTCTCCCCGGAGGGGAACATCCTCATCGTCAATGGGGCGGCCTGCCGTCTGCTGGGCTATGAGGAGGCAGAGCTCGTCGGCAGGCCCATCGCCATGATTCTGGGCAGCCGGAGGTGGTCAGAGAAACTGGATTGGAACACGCTGTCCGGCGCACGCACCGAGGAGAAGGTCTGCCTGGCCCGGGACGGGCGGGCGATCCCCGTCTCCTTCTCCACGGCGGTGATGAACGACGGCGACGGCGACCCCCTGGGCCTGATCTGCGTGGGCCAGGACATCACGGAGCGAAAGCGGGCGGAGGAGCAGATTGCCCGCATGGCATATTACGACGGCCTGACGAATCTCCCGAACCGGAAGCTCTTTCAGGACCGGCTCGACATGTCGATCCACCAGGCCCTCCGCCACGACCACCTGCTGGCCCTCCTGTTCCTGGATCTGGACGACTTCAAACGGATCAACGACATCTTCGGCCATTCAGTGGGCGATCTCCTCCTGCAGGAGGTCGGCAAGCGGCTCAAAATGAGCGTCCGGAAGGGCGATTCCCTCTCCCGCTACGGTGCCGAGGACGATCCGAATTTCACCGTGGCCCGTTTCGGGGGCGACGAGTTCGCCATCATCCTGCCGGAGATCCTCAACGCCGAGGACGCCGCGAAGGTGGCCGGGAGGATCCTCGCGAGGATGGCAAAGCCCTTCTACCTGGAAGGACGGGAGGTCTTCATCGGGGCGAGCATCGGCATCACCATCTGTCCCTTCGACGGGACAGACGGCGACACGATGCTCAAGAACGCGGACTCGGCCATGTACCATGCCAAGGGCCAGATGAAGAACAACTTCCAGTTCTACAAGCAGTCGATGAACGAGGCCGCCGTCCGGAAGCTCTCCCTGGAGAACAGCCTGCGCCGTGCGCTGGAGCGGAACGAGTTTGTGCTCCACTACCAGCCCCAGATGGACCTGCGGACCGGCCGGATTGTCGGGATGGAGTCTCTGATCCGGTGGAATCACCCGGTGCGGGGGATGATCTCCCCGGCGGAGTTCGTCCCGCTGGCGGAGGAGACGGGGCTGATCCTGCCTATCGGCCGCTGGGCCCTCCGGACGGCTTGCATGCAGGCCAAGGCGTGGCAACAGGCCGGACTGAAACGGCTCCACATCTCCGTCAACCTCTCTGCCCAGCAGTTCAAGCATCAGAGCATCCGGGAGGACATCATCTCGGCCCTGGTCGATTCGGGACTTGATCCCCAGTATCTGGCCCTCGAGATCACCGAGAGCATCCTCATGCAGAACACCGATGCCACCGTCGCCATACTCCGGGAGTTGAGCGACATGGGCCTGCGCATCGCCATGGATGATTACGGCACCGGCTACTCCTCCCTGGGCTACCTGCGGCGGCTGCCCCTTCACTTGCTCAAGATTGACCGTTCCTTCATCCGGGACGTGGACACCAACCCGGACGACGCGGCGATCGCCAAGGCCATCGTCGCCATGGCGCACTCGCTGAAGCTGACGGTTCTGGCGGAAGGGGTCGAGACGCAGGAGCAGATGATCTTCCTCAGGAAGCTGCAGTGCGACGGGATGCAGGGCTTCCTGCTGAGCCGGCCTGTCCCGGCGACGGAGGCCTCGCGGTTTATGAAGCCCAGACCGGATCTGTCCGGGCAGGACGATGGGCCGCAGCATCAGGCCGGTGAGGACGCCGCCGGGCGGCCCGAAGGGGCCCCTGACCCGGCCTGAGGGATGGGTATTTCTCTGGATGGTTCGCTACCGTGGGGCGCCGCAGGGGAGGCGATCGCTACGCCGAGGCCCGCTCCAGCGCTTCCAGGAGTTTTACAAGCTCTTCCCGGTCCAGGTCCAGGGAGACCTTGCCGCCGCCAGGATGGGCCACGGTGAGGGTCGCGCCGGCCTCTGTCTTCTCAACCTGCCATTTTGTCCCGGCGGGGAGCTTGACCGCCTCCGAGATCCAGTCGGAGGCCTTGAATTCCGCGATCTGGATCAGGACGCCGAAGGCATGGCGGGGGTGGATAAAGATCTCCTTCCAGATGCCGCCGGGGTATTCGTTGTGGCCGAAGAAGGGGATGCCCTCCGCTTCGAGGCGGGCCATGGCCCTGCCGAGGTCCGGGGTCTGGAGGGTGATGTGGTGGACCCCACCTTCCCGGTCCTTCAGGAAACCGTCCAGAAAGCTCCCCTCCCCGGTGGGAGAGATGATCTCCAGGCGCGACAGGTCACCCAGGGAGAAGATCTGCCAGAAGAACCGGGTCTTGGGGTCGTCCATCCCGGCGCCGGCCACGGCCCCCAGGACCTCCCGGAAGAATCGTTCCGCCTTCTTCTGGTCCCTCACCGCGATGGATACGTGATCGATCCGCGATATCAAGGTGGACCTCCCCGTAATCTATTTTGCACGCACCGGGAGGACGTAATACCCGGTCGAGTCTGGCGTCGCATTCACGCTCCTGTGGGTCCCTGGGCTCAATGCATAATAACCGCCGATACCCAATGTGCAGGCCGTCGATGACCAGAACCAGTTTGACAGTGAGCCATCAAACGGATCGTTAGCATTGAACAAAGTCTGCAATTCGTCCGCTGTGGGAAGGCGCCATTGACCGGCGGTGGAACCGTCGGTCAGTCCGCAGGCGCCGTTCTGGAGGTTGGTTGCCGCCGAATAGGCGGAACTCCAATTCATATTTGAAAAACAATTTGCCTTTTTCAGCCAGACGAGTTCGCCGAGCGTGATCGTACCGTTGCCGTTATCCACGGCCTGGGAAACGGATACCATCATGATGCTAAAGACAACCGCCAGACCGACTATTGCTGCCATCCTTGTTTTCATGCGCGTCTCCTTTTGGTGATATTTGGTAAGTACTTGTCAAAAAAGCCGTTGCGAGTCAATCATAATGACTTGCCTTGCTTTTTTGATGATTGCACTTCCCGTGCCAATATTATGTTTATGAAATTGCTGCATTTTTCATAAAAGCTTTCTGCGGCAGCCGCCAATTTTGTTGGCATTCGGACGATCAGCATGCCTCCTGAAAGGTTTGCTTGATAACTTTCGCCAATTGTGCAGGATTACGAATACAAGAGAGGAACCGGAAGACCCTGATCCTTTCAATGTTCGGCTGAGAGAAGGAAGAAGACATGACGCAAGCATATGTTCACGGGTATGACCCACGGGAGAACATCCGTCTGCAGGACCAGGCGACCACGTTGGTCGATTTGCTGCATTCCGATACGGTATTCCCGGCTGGAAGCCGTGTTCTGGAGGCCGGTTGCGGGGTCGGCGCACAAACCGTGACCCTGGCCAGGAACAGCCCCGGAGCCTTGATTACCTCCGTCGACATCTCAGAGACTTCAGTCGCGGAAGCCAAACAGAAGGTCATGTCGGCAGGGCTGGCCAATGTCCGGGTCCAGCAGGGAGACATCTTCCATCTGCCTTTTGGGCCACAGTCTTTTGACCATGTCTTTGTTTGCTTTGTTCTGGAGCACCTGAAAGAGCCGGGCGCGGCCTTGCGGAAGCTGGGAGGATATTTGCGAGCCGGGGGAACGATCACGGTCATTGAAGGCGACCACGGATCCGCCTACTTCCATCCCGACAGCGAAGCCGCTCATGCCGCGATTCACTGCCAGGTCGAATTGCAGTCGCGCGCGGGTGGAAACGCGCTGATCGGAAGGTCGCTGTATCCGTTGCTGGTGGCTGCCGGCTATAGTGAAGTCCGGGTATCCCCCCGCATGGTCTATGTCGATTCGAGCAAACCGGCGCTGGTCGATGGATTTACAAGGAAGACATTCACAGCGATGATCGAGGGTGTACGTCAATCGGCCATCGAGAAGGGTATCATCGATCCCGCTACGTTCGACAAAGGGATCAAAGATCTGTATCGAACGACCGGGCCGGATGGGACGTTTTGCTACACCTTCTTCAAGGCCGTGGGGAAAGTGTGAATGCCGAACCTGGCTCCTGCAACGGATCGGAAAAGCGCCCGAGAGAGAAATGAAGCACACATCGTAAGGAGGGAGATGATGAATCGATATTTAAACATGGTTGGTCCCTGCGGTACTTGCTGCAGTCAGTGCCTCGCCTCATCGAACGATCCCAACATCATGAAAATGCTGATCGAAAAAGGCTTTCCTAAAGAGGTCCTGCCATGCAAGGGATGCAGGGAAAATAATGGGCACTGCCCGTCTCCTTCGTCGGGAGGAAAGCAATGCGGAATATATAAATGCGCGGAAAGTCAAAATATCACATTCTGTTTTGAATGCGCGGAATGTCCCTGCGACAGATTGATGCCGACAGAAAAATTCGGAAACTATAGATATCATAATATGAAATGCTTTAATCTCCTGTATATACAGAAACATGGCGTCGATGATTTCCATGAAAATGCGGAAAGGATTCAGAAAATGTATTTTAACAATACGTTGAAAGTTGTGGGGGAAAGCCCGCAATAGAATTTGTCAGGCAAAAGATATCCGGAGACGGAAAAACGTAATCGATGAGAACTTTTGTGTCCTGGCCGAAGGGCGAAAAAATCCTCTACCAGGTGGCCGGGACGTGAAACCATAGTGCAGGAAGTACTCCCGATCGGCGATCCTTTCCCCGGCATGGCCGGATGCCGTGGAGCGCTTGATTGCGCCCTCGATTACCGTTTGAACTATTCCCCGGATCATCCTATATTCTCCTCATGCGCAGCCTGATTTGGATCGTTGCAATCTTTCTTGCCGGCCAGGCCTGGGGGAACCCTTTTTCAACCCACAGCCAAGCCTTCGGGAAGCCCTGCCCCTGTTATCAGCAGGGGCTCAGCTCCAAGTCCATTCCCCATGAGAGGCCTTCCACCATCACCCTGGAAGCCCGCCGCGTGAAATCCTTCCGAGGGGAACTCATCTTCTATGACCTGGGCAAGGAAACGATCACCATCAAGCCCAGGTGCGCGGCCGCCAAGCGCTTTGTCGCCGACGTCAGTTGGGGACGCTGTTCCGCCAAACAGACCGTGACCCTCAAGCCCATTGAAGTGGGTCCTTTCAATACGGATTTTGTCGCCGTCCGGGTGGAACCGTCATTGAAGCATCGCCGGTAATTCCGGGGTGAGACTCGTAAACGTCCCGTCCTGGGTCAGTTCGAACGTCCGGCCGTAGATGAGATAATCGCCCTCCTGCTTCAGGATGTTGAGAAAAGGATATTCGTTGACAAAGCAAAATGTAATCGGTGACAGCACAACTGCTTCCTGAAGTGTGGCATCAGGCCTTTTTGAAAAGAGCGCGCCTTTTCGAACGGTATTCATTAGATAAGGTATTGCCGCTCTTCCCCATTTTTCGATGGATTATCCCTTGACATGAGAAAACTGCACGCCCATAGTCCATACTGTCAAAAGCAAGTTCTTATCAACTTACACCTGAAGATCTTTCTGAAAGAATAAATCAATTCATGATCAATAATATCAATCAATTATCAATCAATCCACGAACATGGTTATGAGAAAAAAGCGGAAAGGTGTCAATCAACTCTCTTTTTTTAATTACAAACGAAGAAGGAGGAAACGATGATGAAAGAATTGACGCGACGCAATTTTATTTACGGGATGGCAGCTTCAGCAGTTATGGTCGGTTTTCCAAATCTTGGGCAGGCTTTCAGCAACGATGATAAATTCGATCTTGTCATCCGAGGAGGTGAAGTACTAGATCCAAGTCAGAATCTTCGCGCCCGGAGGGACGTCGGTATCCGAAACGCTGTTGTTGCGGCACTCGAACCAGAAATCCCCGCCAGTATGGGGAAGCAGGTAATCGACGCGGGTGGGAGGCTCGTCCTGCCAGGACTCATCGACTACCACGCCCATGTATGTCCCGAGTTATCTGCCATCGGCATCCCCGCAGACGAACTGGTTCCATATTCGGGTGCCACTACATACGTAGATACCGGAGATACTGGAGGCAACAACTTCTCGGCCTTCAAGCATTACATCATTCCTAAGTGCCGCAGTCGTATCTACGCCTATGTTCACATCTCCTGTATCGGGCTTGCCGGGTTCCCGGTTACCGAATGCCTCAACATCAATTATGTTAACGTTGATCTGGCCGCAAAGACCCTGGCAGAAAATCCGGACGTACTTCTTGGTGTGAAGGTGCGCATGGAAAAGAGCATTGTGGGAGAAAACGGATTGGAACCGCTAAAGCGAGCCATTAAGGCAGCGGAACTCTCGGGTGTAAAAGGAGCACGCGTCATGTGCCACATCGGACTCGGGCCGGGGGAGATGTCTGATTTACTCGAGCTTCTGCGCCCAGGGGATGTCCTTACGCACTGTTTCACCGGAAACGGGACTGGCATTATGAAAGACGGGAAGGTTCTTCCCGCAGCGCGAGCGGCAAAAGAACGAGGGGTGATCTTTGATGTAGCGCACGGAGCAGGCAGTTTTGATTTTGCTATCGCGGAACCGGCCATGGCGCAGGGGATTTTGCCAGACACTCTCAGCTCTGATGTACACGTATACAGTGCAAATTCTCCAGGCCGAGTCCAGTTGCCGTGGGTTATGAGTAAGTTTCTCCACATGGGACTTTCGCTCGAACAAGTTGTGGCCATGACCACCCAGATTCCAGCCAAACTCATTGGCAAGGTTGATAAACTCGGGACTCTGCAAGTTGGAGCACCCGGGGACGTTTCGATTCTCGAACTGGTCGAAGAAGATGTCAAGTTCATGGATGCTGGTGGCGGAGGGAAGAAATTAAACACCCGCCAAGGGAAACGCTATCTGAAGCCGTTTAAAACGGTTCGCGCTGGTCGGGCCTTTGGTCAGCCCTATCCAGCCCCGTTCGTTTTCTAATTAGTCTGCGGGACGTAATGTTTCGTGAACCCTTATTTTGCTGTCGGCACAAGTTACTTGTGGGGAATCCATTCGGAGCCATCTGGCAATTTTGGGATGACGATGTGAAATCATCCCCCTGCTGTTTATAAATTCGGAGAGCGGAGGGGGCCTGAAAGGGCACCCTCCGCTTCTACCTCACCCGGAGGTAATGTGGATATGGAGGTGCTGGACCTCAAATCGTGAGTGGGA
>JAJFUM010000147.1 GCA_021372415.1 Deltaproteobacteria bacterium | reverse complement strand
TATAACCGGGCGGCATCCTCGACCCCGAGGACTTCGAACCCGGCATCGAGCGCTTCTGCCGCGGCCTCGACCGGGAGCGGGCCTCCGCGATCCTGCCCGACATGTCCCGGCCCGAAAAGGCCCTGGGCGCCTGGGTCGCGGGCATCCGTGAGAGCTTCGAGGAGGTGGGGATGCTCATCGCCCTGCGCCGGGACGGCTCCCCCGTGACCATCCGGACGGAAGAGGAGCGCAGGCGGTTCTGCGGCTACCGAAGGCAGATCAACCGGGGCGAGATGAAATTCACCCGGATGCTCGAGCAGGAAGACCTCGTCCTGCCGCTCGACCGCCTTCACTACTTTTCACACTGGATCACTCCCGAGCCTCTGCCCCTGCGCTACGACGTGCGCTTCTTCGTGGCCGAGGCCCCGGCCGATCAGGCCGTCGTCCACGACGGCGTGGAGCTGACGGAGCACCTCTGGCTGAGGCCTTCGAAGGCCCTGCGGGACTATGAGGAAGGGAAGATCGGGATGGTCCTGCCCCAGATCATGACGCTCGTGGATGTCTCGCGGTTCAGGACTGTCGAGGAGGCCGTCGCCGCGGCGAAGAGCCGGCAGGTGCCCGCCAACCTGACGAAGATCCGGCGGATCGGCGGCGAGGACGTGGAGGTCATGCCCGACGGGAGCGTCTTCGAGCGCCGACCGCCCGTGTACTCGTGGCCCGCCAAAGAAGAGTAAATGGGTAATGGGAAATTGGGTAATCGGGTAAACAGAGGAAGAGGATCTCGTCCTGTTCCCGAATTACCAATTACCGGTCAACGAATCACTTCTCCTTAATTCCCCTTGAGCTTGAAGGAGTCGAAGAACCGGTCCCGGTCCGCCGTCGAGGGGGTCGCTTTCGGGGACACCATTACGACCTGGTATTGCCTGCTGCCGACCAGGTAGATGCGGATCTGCAGGGCAAGCTTCCCGTCGGAGGACTGGACCTGGAGCTCCCGCCCGGGGTGGCCGCCGATCGAGATGGCCCGCTCGCTCAGCAGGGTTCCCTGTATATTCCCGACCGCCCCGTCTCGCGCCGCGTCGAGGAGAATGGTCTTGTCCTCGGCGGCCATCAGGGCCTCGGGGTAGTCGCCATAGACGACCATGAACACCGAGGCGCCCCGGTCCGACTCGACCGTGAAAAAGCGGGCGTCCACGGAGCCCACCTGCGTGTTGAAGGTCTGGCGCTTCTCGGTCGGCGGGCCCGGCATCTGGACCGAGAACCCGCCTTCCTTCGACTCGAACTCCTTCCAGGTCGTCACCTCGCACCCGGCGAAAACGAGCAGGACGACCAGCAACAGGGCAACAATCCGTTTCTTCATACGCTGCTCATCACAGATAGTAACGGGTTGATTGGGTAATTGGTTGATTGGGAAAGAAAGAAGGGAAAATCCTTCTCTTCCTGATCACTCGTCACTCATCAACCAATCACTAGAACTTGACTTGCGGCGCCGTCTTGGCCGCCGCGGGCGCCTCGAAGAAGGCCGCCTGGCCGAAGCCGAACATCCCCGCCAGCAGGTTCGCGGGGAAGCTGCGGACCCGCACGTTGTAGGCCTGGACCGCCTCGTTGTAGCGTCTTCGCTCCGTGGCGATCCGGTTTTCCGTCCCGGCCAGTTCGTCCTGCAGCTTCAGGAAGTTCTGGTTCGCCTTGAGGTCGGGGTAGTTCTCCACCACGACGAGCAGGCGGCTCAGGGCCGAGCTCAGTTCGTTGTTCGCCTGGATCTTGTCCGGGATGGTCCCGGCGCCGCCCACCCTGGCCCGGGCGTTCGTCACTTCCGTCAGGACCTCCCTCTCGTGCTTTGCATAGCCCTTGACCGTCTCCACGAGGTTCGGGATCAGGTCGTAGCGCCGCTGGAGCTGGTTTTCCACCTGGGCCCAGGAGGATTTGACCTTCTCGTCGAGGCTGACGAAGTCGTTGTAGGTCCCCTTCACGAACCCGTAGAGCGAAACGGCGATGACGGCCACCACGGCCAGCGCAATCAAGAGTCCTTTCTTAGCCATAAAACCCTCCAATCTGGTCTATCTGGTCCATTTGGTCTATTTCGTCTGTTTCGTCCAGGAAGGGATTCGGACTCCAGATTCCGGAATAGGGATTTTTAAAAGGAATATTTCCTTCGAAAATCCTGAAGCCGGATGCCTGAATCCGGAAGCCCGCTGATTTTG
>JAJFUM010000100.1 GCA_021372415.1 Deltaproteobacteria bacterium | reverse complement strand
GACCGATTATCCCCCGAGGTCAATGGGTCTCCGGGGTCATATTGTGCGGAACGGCCCCTCCGATAGGGCAGGCGTCCGGAGATTTTGGGTGGTAACTCAGTTAGCCCTGTGTCCGGGGATGGATTTTGGGGGTGCGAATTCGCATAATCAGTGGAGAGAAGCGTAGCTAATTTCGCCGGTGCAGCCAAGCGAGACGTTGCAGGGTCGAAAAAGATTCATGAACGCCTGAAATCCTTCGAACGCAGAATGAGTTACTGCCGGATTTCAGTATGGTTTCTCCCCAGGGCATATTACAGCAGAATCGGCGTGATTCCCTATCATTGAACCCCTGAATGCCCTCTTGGGGTCTCAAACAAGGAGGCACCCCGTGAAGATGCTCATGGAGGGAATCGTAATCACCGTCAAAAAGGGAAGGGTCTGCCGAAGGTCCGTTGGGATCAGCGGGTCATGACGAGCTTCTGCTCCTCCTTGGGGACGTACCACTGGATCTGGTTCCAGCCGATGCCGATCGGCGCCACCTCCACGCCCCTGAAGCGGGCGTGGATGATCGGCAGGGCGTCGGGCACATAGAGAAACAGATACGGCTGCTCCTCGGCGAGGATCTCCTGGATCCGGTCGTAGCAGCGCTTGCGGATCTTCTGGTCAAAGGTCTCCCGGGCCTTGACGATCAGGCTGTCCACCTCGTCGTTCCGGTAGGAGACGAAGTTCAACTCCTGGGGCCCGGTCTTGCTCGAATGCCAGACGTCGAACAGGTCTGGTTCCATCGGGATCGTCCAGCCCAGGATCGTGGCGTCGAATCTGCGCTTGTTGATAAAGTCGTTGACGAAGGCCGCCCATTCGACGATCCGGATCTTCACCCGGATGCCGATCTCGGCGAGCCGGCGCTGGATGATCTCGGCGCACTTGGCCCGGACCTCGTTTCCCTGGTTGGTGAGGATCTCGAACTCGAAGGGACGTCCGTCCTTCTCAAGGATCCCGTCGCCGTCGGCGTCCTTCCACCCCGCCTCGGCCAGGAGGGCCCTGGCCCTGGTCGGGTCGTAGGGGTATGCCTTGACGTTCGGGTTGTAGGCCCAGGTCCCGGGCTTGTAGGGGCCGGTGGCCGGCTTCCCCAGTCCCAGGAGGACGCCGTCGATGATCTCCTGGCGATTGACGGCATGGGCAATCGCCTGGCGGACCCGTTTGTCGGAAAAAAGAGGGCTCTTCAGGTTGTAGCCAAGATAGGTATACGCGAAGGAGAGGTAGCGGAACTTCTGGTAGTTCTTCCTGAAGACGTTGCTCTCGGTCTGGCGCGTGTACTGGAGCGGCGTGAGACCCATCCGGTCGATTCCGTTGGCCCGCAGCTCCAGGAACATCGTCGCGCTGTCGGGGATAATCCGCAGGATATAACCGTCGATGTAAGGCCGGCCCTCGAAGTAGTCCGGATTCGAGGCCAGGACGATCTTCTGTCCCGTGACCCACTCCTTGAATTGGTAAGGCCCAGTCCCCACGGGGCGACGGCCCAAGGGGGAGGTGGTGATGTCCTGCCCCTCCAGGAGGTGCCTTGGAAGGATCCCGACCGACCAACTCATCAAGGCCGGGGCAAAGGGTTTGTCGTAGGTGACCCGGAAGGTGTAATCGTCCAGAACCTCGGCCCTCTTCACCTTGAGGAAGTCCCCGGCATAGGCGGTGGGGGTCTTCGGATTGATCGTGACTTGGTACGTATACAGGACGTCCGCCGCAGTGAAGGGCTGTCCGTCGTGCCAGCGCACGCCCTTTCGCAGGTGGAAGGTGATGACGAGGCCGCCCCTGGAGATCTCCCAGGACTCGGCCAGGTCGCCCACGACGTTGAGGTCCTTGTCGTACTTGACCAGGCCGTTGAAGACCATCTCGGCGATCCCATGGGAGGTGGCATCGGACGAGAGGAGCGGAATGAGGTTCGAGGCATCGCCGATAGACCCCTCGACCAGGATGTCCCCATAGGCGGGGACACCCTGACTGGCCTTCGCATCGGCACTACCGCCAACCGAGGCCGGGGTTCCGGCTGCGGGAAGCCGCTGCTCATCGGAGCCGCAGGCAGCAAGGATCATGCAGACGACGGCAACGAAGACGAGCGGGATCCAACGGAAAGGGCCGGTGGGTTTCATGGCCGCAACCTACCCCAGGGCCACGGCTTTTGCAACCCTCTTTCAGAAGCCCGCCGGGACAAAGGCCCGGCATCCGTTGCTAGGCCTTCTTCGCCTTTCCTTTGACCTTCTTGGCCCGCTTGGCGATCTCCTCCTCGACCTCTTCGGCCCCCTCGGCATAGAACTTGACCTCGTCCGGGGCCAGTTCCCTGAGGAGCCGCAAGAACTCGCCGGCGTGAACCCGTTCCTCATCGGCGATGTCCTTGAGGACGTCGACGGCGAGTTTGTTGTCCGTCGATTCGGCGAGCTGCATATAGAGCTGGATGGCCTCGTACTCCGCGGCCACCATGAAACGGATGGCCCGGATCAACTCCGGCTTCGTGAGTTTCCTGTTGCTAGCCAGCCCAGAGAAGGGCGAACCAAATTCCGGCATGTTTTTCTCCTCCTAGATCGTGTGGTCTCCGTCCTGCAGGGGATCTCGATTGATGTCTCCCGAGGATCAGGCTGGGATGAGTTTGCCACAGGGACACCGGATAATCAAGGGGCTGAATGGTTCTGATGATGATCCTTTTCATGCTTCTCCCTCCTGGCGGTTATTGGGCTTATCCTCAGGACCGCTAATGTTTCGGCAGGACATGATCGGAGCTGTCCTGAAGACATGAAGGGACATTTCAAATTTTCTGACGTTTCCCCGCCCAGCAGGACCGCCCACGGGGTTGGCAGGGGTGCCAACCGTGTAGGCAAGGTTCTCCTCTGATCGGGAAACAAAACTTACCCGAGGGAACTCTCGCCGGAGTTCTATATTAGAAGCCCCTCGTAGAGACGGTCACCGAATGCCGCCGAGTGATCCTGTTGAGTCTCAGTGTTTTGGGCAGGGACGAAAAGAAGGGAGGACCGGCCAGAGCCGTCAGGTTCCTCTCGGCCTTTTCCGGTCATTCCCTTTTCAGAAGCCTCAGGCCGTACGGGCAGGCAGCCGAGCAGATCCCGCAGTTGTAGCCCCCGTGGTATTGGAAGTAGTGTTCCTTCTTCCATCGATCGCAGGCCCCGGCGTCGAGGATCGCCTCTCGCGGCAGCCCCGGCGTCCAAGGGTTTCCCGTCAGGGCCCCGGCCGGACAGGCCTCGACGCAAAGCCTGCAACGGCCGCAGAAATGCCGCTCGACGGGCGGCCCACAGGAAAGTCTCAGGTCGGTGAAGACCGTGCCCAGACGAACCCAGGGTCCGAAGGGGCGGGTGACAAGCTGGCAGTGGCGGCCGACCCAGCCCAGGCCCGCACGGGTGGCCGCGGTCTTGTGTGGGAAGTCACCCCGGATTCCGACTGAGTCCGTCCGGTCTGAGGCGGCCAGGGGTCGTGCGCGATACCCCCTGCACTGAATCTCGGTCGCCAGAGCCTCGGCCTGCCTGTTGATCAAGGCGTTCACCCTGCTGTACTCGTCGGCATAGGCCTCGGTGGGACCGTTCCGGAGCCCCGCCATGATGCGGGGATCCATGGGAACAGCCCAAGCGAGGGCAAAGGGGAAACCCTCTCCCGCCTCATCCCGCGGTGTGGAAAACCCCCGAAGATCCGCCGCTCCCCAGAGTGGAATCCCCCCGGCCTCCATCCACCCCGCCAGCCAACCGGGAAAACGGTCCGTATGTGGGCGGATGCCCCTGTTTCCGCTCATTCAGTCCCTCTTCGGCTTCGGCGGCAGGGGGATCAGAAAGGAGGTCCGCCTCCGGTATGCCTCGTACTGGACGCCGAAGCGGGCGAGCAGTTCCTTTTCCTCGATGCCCTTGTGATAGAGCGTGCCCAGCAGACCGCCGATCGCGAACATGACCAGGCCGGTGACCCACCGATCCCAGAGGGTCCCGACGCCGAAGTAGAAGAGGATACCGCTGAGCATGATCGGGTTGCGGGTGTAGCGAAAAGGCCCCTCCGTCACTAGGCGCAGGGGGGACGCGAAGGGCGCCGGGGTGCCCCCGCCGACGAACCAGAAAGCCCAGACCGCCCAAAGGAGGAGGCAAAGGCCCGAAATCGCGGCACCGAGGCCAAGCGGGATTTCGACGGACCGCGGGATGACCAGGCCAGCGGAACGGGCCACCGCATGCCCCGCAAGGCCCAGGAGGAGGGGGATGACGACGAAAAATCCGCAGAAGCCCATGCCGAGCGCCAGGATCCGGACGGCCTTCGGACGCTGCAGACCCGCATGTCCCGCCACAAAAGCGACGATTCTGGCGATCATCCCCTCCTCTTTTCCGGACCCTGCACTTGGAAAGCTCCCTGAACAGAGGGCCATGGAGGAGACCGTTCCGGCCGGGTCTTCGCCGGAATGATCCTGAGGGGAATCCCCTCTTGGCCCTAGGAATCCATAAAATCACTTCGGAAGGACAAAGTCAACAACCGGCGACGATCGGGCAGCAATCCGGACCGGTCACTTCCCGTTGCTGTTCTTCTCCTTTTCCGGAAGCGCCCATCCATTGTCCACGCACAGGTCCATGTGGAACCGGGCGTACTGCCCCGGTTCGCTTTCCACGATCAATTCCCCGCCGTGGTCCCTGACGATGCCGTAGCTGATGGAGAGTCCCAATCCCGTCCCGGTCTCTTTGGGCTTGGTCGTGAAGAAGGGATCGAAGATCCGGTCCCGGATCTCAAGGGGGATGCCGACCCCGTGGTCCTCCACCGTGGTTCGGATGTAACGTCGTCCCTCCTTGTGGATCAACTCGGCGACCAGCCGGATCTTCTTGTCCGGGCTGAAGCCCGGATAACGCTCGTTGAGGGAGTCCCGGGCGTTGGTCAGGAGGTTCATCAGCACCTGTTGGATCTGCTGACTGCGGCATTTGAACTTGGGCAAGTCCTCGGGAATGACCACTTCCAGGGTGATCTGGTCGTGGCGCATCACCGTCTGGATCAGGGAAAGGACCGCCGAGACGATGTCAGAAAGCCGCGCCGGGCTATGGGACTGTTTCTCGTGCCGGGCAAAGGTCAGCAGGTTCCGGACGATCTTGGCGATCCGCTGGGTTTCGTGCAGGATCTCCTGGGCGAAGGTCCCGGCCGGGTTTCCCTTGTCCAGAGAATCCAGGATCAACTGGGCATAGTTCATGATGCCGTTGATGGGGTTGTTGATCTCGTGGGCCACGCCGCCGGCCAGGGTGCCGATGGATTCGATCCTCTGGGACTGCATCAACTGCTCTTCGAGCTTGCGCGTCTCGGTGATATCCCGGGCGTTGAGCACGACCCCTTCCACGTTTCCCTGGTCATCGAAGACGGGGAAATAGGTGACGTCCACAATGCGCGGGCCCTGGCCCGCAAGGTCCAGCTGTTCCTGATAGCGAACCGTCTGGCCGGAAAAGGCCCGGTCGATCCGCTGCTGGATCTTCTCCATGAAGACCGGCCCCAGGACCTCCGGTATCGTCCGTCCCACGATCTGATCGTTCGTTTTTCGGTGCGCCTTCAGGAAGCTCTCGTTGACGGCCTCGTAGACGTAACCGCGACGGACCAGGGCCATCAGATCCTGGGAGACGGAGACGATCCGCTCGTATTTGCGCAACCCTTCCTCCGCACGCTGGCGCTCCATGTTTTCCCTCTCGAGCTCGGCGGTTCGCTCCCTCACCCGGCTCTCCAGGGTCCGGTTGGAGTCCAGAAGTTTTAGAAAAAACCAGATGCCCGGCATGATCAGGAGGATGCAGAACAGGATGTAGAAGTGCAGATAGATCGCCCGGCAGGGCCAGAGGGCGAAAATGGTCCCGATCCGTTTCCCCTCGAATTCGACGGCGGTCTCCAGCCAGTAGAGGGGAATCAGATTGACCGATCGGAGGACCCTGTCCGACAGGATCGGCCGTGGACCCGGGATATCAAGAAAAATGTCTCCCTGATCGTTTCTGACCACGATGCGGTCATAGTCGTTGGCCTTGGCGGCCAGCGTCAGGTAAGCCGTCGGGCTGGCTTTCTCGAAGGTCCAGAGTGAACTGGCGACGATATTGGCATGGTCGCGGATCTGAACCATGGCCCTGTCGTAGAGGTGACCCTGATAGAACCCAACGAAAAGGGAAAAGGCGACGAACAGCAGAGCGCCGCAGGCGATCATGATCCTTTTGGTTTTCATATCCCCGTCCCTAAACCGGCCGAAACCGGATGTATTCCCGGCCGAATCAGTAATACCTCGACAGGATCCTTTTCATGGTGCCGTCGGCCTTCATCGTCCTGATGACCCCGTTGAACCCGCTCAAGAGGTCCGTCCGGGGATAGTCCTTTCGGATCAACAGGTGAAAGGGCATCGTGGAGAGCACAATGGCGGTATCCACAACCCTGTCGGTGACCCCGGCCCGCTTGATGTCCGGCCAAGCCCCCGGCGGCCACTCGATCACCGTATCCCCACGCCGCTGGGCCAGCATCGTCCATACATTTTTCATATAACCGGTCTCATAGGTCTTGATCCCCAGGGGTTGAACATGGACCTTGTGCCACCCGTTTCCGCTATAGGTGATCACAGAGAAGCCGCCGTCCCTGAGATCGGCGATCCGGCGGACCTTCCCGATCTGTTCCAGGCGCGGGTGGTTCGCATAGGTGAAGAGGTTGAGCGATTTGTGATAAAAAGCGTCCCGGTGCGTGACGGTATAGGCGGCACGCTCCTCGGTGGGCACGGTGATCACGGCGTCTTCCGTCCCATTCTTCAGAGACTCCTGGCAACGGATCCAGGGATAGGACGTCCAGACCAACTTGACGCCCATTCTCTTCTGGAGGGCCTCGGTGGCGATGTCATAGAAGAACCCCGTCATCATCCCGTTCTCCTTGACCCAGTGGAAAGGGGGAAAAATGGGATAGGCGATCCGCAGGCGGGTCTGGGCGTTCGCCGCTGAGGCCACCGCCCCCAGCCAAAGGATGCCAATCGCGATCATCAAAACATTTTTCCCAGGCATGGACCCAACTCCTACACTGCTTTAACCTGTCCTTCGAATGAAGAAGCGGGGATTGAGCAGGGGGCGAATCCGGCCGCATCACCGGTAGCCTGAGGCGATCTCCGATCCAATGCCTCGCGTATGGCCGAGGCCAGTTGGGCCATGAGGATGGGTTTCATCACCAAGGCGCTGATGCCAACGGTCCTGATCCTCTCCTCCAAAAGCCCCTCGCTGTAACCGGTGCAGATCACGATGGGGATGTCTGCCCGGATCTTCCTGAGCTCAACGGCCAACTTCTCCCCCGTCATGTTGGGCATGGTCATGTCGGTGATGACCAGGTCGAACCGGAAGGGATCGGCCACGAACAGGCTCAGGGCATCCACGCTGCTGGTGCGGGTTTCCACACTATATCCCAGATACTCCAGCATCTCTTTGCCTATGTCCACCAGGACCTGCTCGTCGTCGATCAGGAGAATGCGTTCGTGCCCGGTGGGCATCTGATCGATGGGCCGTGCTTCCGACGCGGCCTCTTTCGGGACGGCGGGGAAATAGAGATGGAACGTCGACCCTTTCCCGAGTTCGCTCTGGACCCGGATAGCCCCGCCATATTTCTTGACGATGCCGTGCACCACGGTCAGACCGAGCCCCGTGCCGACCCCTTTGGCCTTGGTCGTAAAATAGGGATCGAAGATCTTGGACAGGGTGGCCTCGCTCATCCCATGCCCCGTGTCTTTGACCGTAATCCTGACATAGGGTCCAGGCTTGAGATCCGGCAGTATCTGGGCGTCTTCAGAGGTCAGAGTGACCGAGGCGAGTTCGACATCCAATGTGCCGCCCATTCCCTCCATGGCGTGGAGGGCGTTGGTGCACAGGTTCATGAGGACCTGCTGGATCTGGATCGGATCGGCCATGATGCTCTCCACATCGGAAGCGATCTCCTTGCGGATCTCAATCGTGGCCGGCAGAGACGCCCTCATGAAGCGCAAGACTTCCTGCAGGATATGATCGATCTGGACCGGTTTCCGTTCTTCTTCGCTCTGCCGGCTGAAGGCCAGGATCTGGTTGACCAGATCCCTGGCCCGCCCGCCGGCGGACAGCACCATTTCGATGCTCTTGCGAGACTTGGATCCGATTGGTGAATGCAGCAGGGCGATTTCGGCGTATCCGATGACTGCCCCCAAGATGTTGTTGAAGTCATGGGCAATACCGCTGGCCAGGGTCCCGATGGCTTCCATCTTCTGGGATTGGCGCAAGTGTCGCTCCAGCATGCGCCGCTCGGCCTCCCCCTCCCTGATCCGGTTGAGGCTCTCCTTGAGTTCCATGGCATGGAGGTGCACCTGCTCGTACAGAAGGCTCTTCTTCAGCCCAATGGACATCTCGTTGGCCAAGGCCTCGAGAAAGGATGCCCGCGCCTGGAAGTCCCTCTGCTGTGTGGAGGCGATCCCCAATACGCCGATGGTTTCCGATCCGCTTCCCAGCGGCAGGGCGGCAAAGGAGCGGAATCCCGCCTTGCGGCACTCCGCCAGGGTGCAGCGGGAGTCCGCGAGGATGTCGGAAGAATAGACCGCTTTGCCCTCCCGGACCGCCTGCCCGCAGAGACAGTCATCCACCGTATGGGGATCCTCGATCGGCCAGACCAGCTTCTGCGCATCGGGGAACCGCCCTTTGAGGACGAGATTGTTTCCCACCAGTTGGAAGAAGACGGCCAAGTCGGGTCGAGCGGCATTCACGATCTCGCGCAATCCGCACTGGACGGCGTCCTCCAGGGTGACGCTCTCGTTCACCGATCGGGCCAACCGGTTCAGGATCGAGAGCTCCTCGGCGCGATGCCTGAGCACCTCCTCGCTCGCGGCCAAGGCATGGGTGCGCATCTCGACCAGTTGTTCGAGGTGATTCAAATAGTTCTGGTTCTCCTTCTCGAGGCGTACCTTGTCGTCCCTGAGCTTCTTGACCTCCAGGGCGTACCGCACGGACTTGAGAAGCTCCTCCTTGTTGACGGGTTTCTGCAGGTAATCCACGGCGCCCAGTCGTAGGGATTCGGAGGCCGTCTCCAAGGTCGGTTCCCCCGTCATCATGATGACCTGGACGTCAGCCGATCGCTCCCGGATCCTCCGCAGGAGATACATGCCGGAAACCTCGGGCAGGATGATATCGGTCAAGACCACATCCGGCGGTCGTTGATCAAAGATGACCATGGCGGATACCGCATCCTCGGCCGTCTCCACCGTATGGCCCTCCATCTCCAGAAAGGCCTTGGTGGTCATGCGGATGCTGCGCTCGTCGTCAACGATGAGTATGTTTCCCATTTACCTCTCCTCCCCGGCATGGGGCGTTGTTACCCTTCGCGCGGATGGCCCACCCCTTCCTGGGAAGGTTCATCCGTGTTTCTCCCTGATCCCTTCATCACCGCGACACGCCGACCCCATTGACCCGACGCAACGCCCCTTGACGACAATGCCTTCTCCTGTTCAGCGTTGCCCAGTTGAGACGATTCTTCGGCACGGCTGATGGCAGTCATCCTGATGTCGCGCCTGACAAGGGTCGCTTTTCTTGTCTGACTTTCCGCTCTGCGAGGTGGATTGATAGAGGTGCAACAGGTCGTCGATGATCATGAAAATCTGGTCAGACTGGGCCAGGGAGACTTCCTGGCATTTCAACAGAGCTCCGAGATCGATCAGGACCGGCTCGATCACCTGGGAGATCAGCACGTCCTCTCCATAGTCGACGGCGATCTCCTGAAGGATGCTCCGGCACATCTGCAAATCCGCCTGGAGGATGGCATTCTCCAGGGCAAGGATTACATCCAAACCTACCGTGGTGTTTCTAGTTCTTGTCCGCATATCCCGATCGGATCCGGTTAACGTCAAACCGCATCAGCCTCTCGAATGCCGCTGTCCCTGGGCCGAACCGATCCTCGCTTATTCTCTTTTCCGCGAAGACGGTCCCAAGCCGTTGTGATGGTCCACTGGATGCCGGAACGGAAATCCCGAAGGGGCAATGAACAGCGATGCATTGGAAAAAGCTCTTGGATCCTCCGACGGTCCCATGACCTCTATAGCCATGGCTACCGCAATAGATATGCCAAAGGACCTCTGTTTCACCTCCTCTGTTGATAAGCAATGGGATACATGGTTTCTTTGTTGATCCAGACTGAAACCAGAGGCCATCCCGCAACGATGGAATGGGGCGTTTTCCATCCGGCAGGGTCGGACGAAGTCCTGTCATGATGGAAAAAGTCCAGGCATACCGGACAGTGCTCCCTGAACGATCCCCCGCATCGGACCCTCGCCGACCCAGGACGGAGGCAGCCCAGCCGGCCGCCGAAGCCGTCTCGAGGTTTGGGGGCGATCCTCACGCACCAGACCGGCCTCAAATCGTCTCGATGTCGAGCTTGGTGACTCCCTTGTTCACGAATCCGAGTTTCTTGGCCATGGCGTAAGAAAGATCAACGTCCCGTCCGTTGATGTAAGGCCCCCGGTCGTTCACGATCCCCTCGGTGAACCTCCCGTTTTCCGGATTGACCAGTCGGACCTTGGTCCCCAGGGGCAGCGTCTTGTGGGCCAGGGTGTTCTGGTTCATGTCGAAACGCTGGCCGCTGGCCGTGAGCCGGTTCTGATGGTCCGCACCGTACCAGCTGGCCGTCACTTCGCCGCTCAGGCTGGGCGGCGCGGACTTGGACGGCGGAGGATTGATGATCAATTTCTGACCGGGACGGATCAGGTTGGGGTTGGTGATCCCGTTGTCCCGGGCGATTCGATAGGGGTCGGTCTTGAAGAGCTGCCTGCCGATCTTCCAGAGGGTATCCCCCTCCTTGACGGTGTACTCGATCGGCTCGGTGATCCCGGCGGTCTTCGCCGTTTCGGCGGGCGACGGATCGGTCGGTGCTGGAGACCCCTTCAGGAGCTCGGTCTTCAGGAAGCCGACGTCCATCGGCTTGATTTTCATCGGCTCGATCTTTGGGGAGTCGGTCCCTGGCGGATCGATGGGGACCGGTTCGTTCTTCACCAGCAGGACCGGTTGCGTGAACCTCCGATATGGTGCGGGCTGGACCGGTTCGCCCTTCGAGGGTCCTCTCTTCACCGGCGTGCCTTCCGTCGCCCCGTCCCTTATGGGCTCGGAATGGACGGGGTCCCGGCGGACCGGGTCGGTCCCGGCGGATCCGGCTTCCCCTGCTTCGGCAACCGCGCCGGAGGACCGCGTCTCCGCGGCCAGCGATCGGATCTGCGACGAATCGGGCCACGATGATTCGGTCTTCACCGGGGAAGCCTTCAGGTGCTCGGGAACCACCGGGGAGGCCTCAGCCGTCCGCGGCCCCAACTGGGCGCGCAATTCCTCAGCAAACTGCTTTACAGTCGATTTTTCGAAGAAATTCGTAACATTGACCTTCCTGTACAGTTCTCCCACCCTGCTGCCGTTCGTCTTGATCTCCATGCCCCTTGATCGCTCCTTGTCTGTCTGGTGTCAAAATATCGACACCTGTCCACCCTTTGTCGCGGAAGGACTTTTACTAAGCAATTCCGAAATCTTTTCTTATTTTCTCCTCCAAAAACATCCGGTAGAGAAGACCACCTGGACCAGTGTCATTGCAATTATGATGCCCTCCCCCCTTCCCCCTCTCCGTGAAGGGCGGCAAGCCTCGCACCGGCGGGCCTTTGGGGCAGCCAGCCGTTGTTCCCTGAATGGCTTGACTAAACCCGGCGACTATGGGACCATAACGGCCGTCGGGCGGCTGAATGCCCCTTGCCCAATTCCCCTGAATCTGGAGGACGGCGATGAGCCTCATCGATCTGCGCAGCGATACCGTAACACTTCCAACCCCTGCCATGCGGGAGGCGATCTTCAGCGCCGAGGTGGGCGACGACGTCTTCGGCGAGGACCCCACCGTCAACCGTTTGGAGGCCATGGCCGCCGAGCGGACAGGTAAGGAAGCGGCGCTCCTGGTCGTCAGCGGCACGATGGGCAATATTCTGTCGGTCCTGACCCACTGCGCCCGGGGCGAAGAGGTGATCCTCGGGGACAGCTCGCACATTTTCCTCAACGAGGCAGGCGGGATGTCCGCCCTGGGCGGGATCTTCCCCCATACGATCCCCAACCAGCCGGACGGAACCCTCAGGCTTGCGGACATCGAGGCAGCCATCCGCGCCGAGAACATCCATTTCCCCCGGACAAGGCTGATCTGCCTGGAGAACACCCACAACCGCTGCTACGGCGCCCCGCTGAGCGTCGAATACATGGCCTCCGTCGCCGCGCTCGCCAAGCAGCACAGGCTTTTGCTGCACCTTGACGGGGCCCGGATCTTCAACGCCGCCGTGGCCCTCGGGGTGAACGTCAAGAAGTTGACTCGGGGGGTCGATTCCCTGAATCTCTGCCTTTCCAAAGGGCTCTCCGCACCGGTGGGCTCGGTGATCTGCGGAAGCCGGGACTTCATCACAAGGGCGCGCCGAATCCGCAAAATGCTGGGCGGCGGGATGCGCCAGGCCGGGATCATCGCGGCCGCCGGCATCGTCGCCCTGGAATCCATGACCGACCGCCTCGCCGAGGACCACGCCAATGCCCGCCGTCTGGCCGAGGGAATCAGCAAGATCCCGGGACTGGCCACCGACCCCACCCGGGTCCTGACGAACATCCTTTACGTCGACGTGGTGGACCGTCGTTTTACGGACGAGGCATTCCTGGAACGCCTGGCCGCCAAAGGGGTCCGCGTCTCCCACACGGGACCCGCCCGCTTCCGGATGCTCACCCATTACGGGATCGGCGCGGCCGAGATCGACGCGGCCCTGGAGGCCCTGCAGGAGGTGATGAAGGGTTGTTACTGAGGACTTCCCCCAAGGACAGGTGACGACCATGACGGATCAGAATCCTCCATCCCGGCCAGCGGCGGGGCGGGGTCGACTCCGATTCGGCCTGGCCTCCGTATGGGACATCCTCCGGGACACCGTCGGCAACTACCGGACGAACGGAGACGCGAACCAAGCCGCCGCCATCGCCCTGTACGCGATCCTCTCGATCATCCCTCTGTTCATTCTGACGCTCCTGCTGATCAACAACCTCTTCGGCGGCGATCCGGTACTGCAGAAGCAACTGATCGAGGGGATCCGGCACTTCATCCCCTCCTTCTCGGGGGAACTGCTCACCCAGTTCGCCCGGATTGCGCGGAAGAAGGACCTCTTGGGCTGGGTGGGAATCATCAGCCTGATCTGGTTCTCGGCCATGATCTTCAACACCATCGAGACGGCCCTGAACCTCATCTTCCGCTCAAGAACCTACCGGAACTACTTTGTTTCGAAGCTTCTGGCCATCTCCATGATCCCGCTCGGCTGGGCGATCGGCATGGCCAGCGTCGGGATCACCTACGCCACGACAATTCTCGCCCAACAGCCTTTCTTCAGCGAGGGGGGGCTCCTCTACCTCCCGGCCCTCCCGGTGCTCCAGGAGATGCTCTTCCGCTACCTCCTGCCCTACCTGATCACCGTGATCTTCTTCACCGTCGTCTACAAGGTGATCCCCGCGGCCAAAGTCACCTGGACCAGCGCCCTGGTCGGCAGCGCGATCTTCTCGGCCCTGATGGAGACAGCCAAACAGTTCTTCACCTGGTACGTGGCCAACTACACCCGCTACGACGTGATCTTCGGCTCCCTGGAGGCGGTCGTCATCCTCGTCGTCTGGGTCTTCTACGCGGCGCTGATCCTCCTGTTCTGCGCGGAGTTGATCCACTCCTATCAGAGGCGGGACATGCTCCTTCTAGGCAAGGCCTTCCTGACTTCCCGCAGGGGCAGCCAGACAACCGATGAACGGCTCTTCAGGAAGTTTGGCCGCCTCTTCGCCCAGAACGAATACGTCTTCCACGAGGGAGACATCGGCCAGAACGTCTTCTACATCCTGAGCGGCCGTGTCCGGATCGAGAAGAACGCGGGAAAGATCAGGAAGGTCCTGGCGGAGATGGGCCCAGGCCAGTACTTCGGCGAAATGGCCGCGCTGATCGGCGCCCCCCGCACCACCTCGGCGGTCTGCCTCGAGCCGAGCCACATCGCCATCCTCAGCGGAGAGATCCTCCAGGGCATCCTCCGGGAGGACGGCGACGTCTCCCTGTTTATGCTCCGGGAGCTCTCCAACCGGATCCGGCACACCAACGAAGCCATTGACGAGTTGACCCAGGCGTGGATCCGACTCACGGCGGTCCTCTACTTCTTCAGGACCTGGCCGCTTGCGGCCGACCAGGACCCGGCCGCGGAATTGGCCGAGCTCACGGGCCGGGAAACGGACGAAATCCGGGAGGTCCTGACGGAGCTCCACCGCAAGGGCGTCCTGACCCTCGCCGGGGACCGCGTGACCGGCTTCAGCAAGGAGAAGGCCCTCGGGCTCATCGAGCGGCCGGCCGGGGCCTAATCATCGCCGCGGTTGGCGTGCCGCGGCCATGGTCAGGAAGGGGGCGTGGTTCGAGGTGAAATAGGGCGGATCGCGCCGGAGGATCTGTGCGATCGCGGGCGCCTTCTTGAACTCCCCCTCCAGGAACCGCCGGACCTCGCCCCGGTTCCAGCCCTGGGGATGGACGAAGCGGCGGTAGAGCGGCAGGTCCCCCTCGTAGAATGCCCCGGTATCGAGCCGGTCCGTCTCGGGCCCCCAGGCGGGCAGGTTGAAAATGGCCAGGTTCAGAAAGCCGATCCCGCCGGCATGGGCCTCTGTGAAGGC
>JAJFUM010000141.1 GCA_021372415.1 Deltaproteobacteria bacterium | reverse complement strand
CGCTGGGCGCGGCCCTGTACTGGGGTGCCGGTCTGGACGCGGCGCCTCCCCTCGTCCAGACCGGCGTGCTCCTTGCGGCCGCCGGCTTTATCGTCGCCGGTTTCATCGCCTACGCGGGCATCCGGGGCGTCCGGGACCAGCGTCGCGTCATCGGGCCCCTCTACGCGGCAGACCTGATCGGGGGATGCCTGGGGTCGCTCGCGGGAAGCCTCCTGCTTATCCCCTTTATCGGCATCGAGGGGACGGCAGCGGCCATGGTCCTCCTGGCCGCCCTCTGCCTGCTCCTCCTCTAAGCCTGTCCTCCGGCCCCGGCCGCCGCCCGGAGACTGGTCAAGGTAGTGGAATATTTCTGTAAAGCCATCCGGCCGTCTGCTATACTAGGAGCAGTGAAGTCGTCCGGCGAAACCGTCTTTTAATACCTCCATGGAGGTCTGCGATGATGTCGCGCTTCCCTGCAGAACAGTCTCTCTTCGATGTTCCGCCGTTCGGATCATCGGAGAAGCCAGGAACGTCCGTTCTGTCCCGGGCCGTCGTCGGGGGACCGCTCCGTGCGGTCCTCCTGTCGGTTCTCCTTTTGATCGCCGCAGGAGGTGATGCCGTGGAGGCCAAGGACAAGATCCGGATCGGCGCCGTCGAAAACGTCGTCCTCCTCCCCTGGGGTGTGCAGCTGCCCGCCAGGATCGACACAGGGGCGGCCGTCTCCTCCCTGGACGCCCGCAACCTCGTCGTCAAGGGCCAGACGGTGGAGTTCAACCTGCCGCCCCAGTACGGGGGACGGGCCATCAGCCTGCCGATCGTCAAGTGGAAAACCGTCAAGAGCGCCACCGCGAAGACCCGGCGTCCGGTGGTGGTCCTGGAGATGTGCATCGGCAACCGGCGCATCCGGACTCAGGTGAACCTCGTCGACCGTTCCAACGTCAAGTACCCCCTTCTCATCGGACGCAATACCCTGATGCGCGATTTCGTCGTTGAATGCGACACCTCATTCTGCACCAAACCGTCCTGTCCGGAGGTCCTGCCGAAGTGAGACGCCCCGCCCTCATCCTGGCCAACGCTCTCATCCTTCTGACCTGCCTGCTCATCACGTACCGCGTCGCCTGGCTGGGGTACCCTCTCAGGCCCCTGGCGGCCGGACAGACCTGGCAACTTTTCATAGACGTTTACCTCACGCCGAAGGAGGGCAACCCGTTCCTGGCACTCGCCCTCCCCGCCGAGCACACCGGGGCCATGATCGTGGACGAGCAGGTCCACTCCGGGGACTACGCCTTCAGCATGATGAGTGACGGTCCGAACCGGGCAGGCCGCTGGACGGGTACAAACATTGCGGGAGTCTCCGAGCTGACCTACCGGGCCACGATTCACACCCGTCCACAGAGGGATCTGGCGAGGCAATCGCCGCTACTGTCCCCCTACCCGGCGGCCCTGGGCCCCGAAGACCGGCGGCTGGCCGAGGAGACGGCCCGTCCGTGGATTTCGCAGGCGCCGGCAACCCGCTTCCGGGCCGCCATGGCCCTCCTGAATGGAAAAACGCCCAAGGAAATGGACAGCGAGGCGGCCCGCCGCTGGCATGCGATTCAGAACCGCTACGATCGGACGGATGCGGCCCTCGCGGTCCTGCGGGCCTCGGACCTGCCGGCCAGGGCCGTCGAAGGGCTCCGACTGGCCGAGGGGATACAGACCTCCCCAATGAGGTGGATCGAAGCATGGGTCGGCCGCTCCTGGCAGAACCTGAACCCCGAGACGGGGGAGGTCTATCCGCCATCGACGTGGCTCCTCCCACTGGCAGTGGCCCCTACACCGGCGGTCCGGACCTCCGGGGCAGAGGTTTCCGCCATCCGCTGGAACATCAGCCGGCAGGTCATCAGTCAGTGGAAGCTCCTCTACGAGCGGATTGTCCGCTCCCCTCATTTTCTGGACCGGTTTTCCCTGCTGCAGCTGCCGCCGGAGTTCCAGGGGACATTCCGGATCCTCATTCTGGTGCCGATCGGGGCCCTGATCATCTCGGCTTTGCGCAATGTCGTCGGCCTGCCGACCTTCGGGATCTTCATGCCCCTCCTGATCGCACTCGCCTTCCGGAACACTGGAACGTCCTACGGGGTGATCCTCTTCTGCGGCGTCCTGCTGGTCGGCTATGCCGCTCGTTCCTACCTGGACCGGCTCCGGCTCCTCCTGGTCCCACGGCTCTCGGTGATCCTGACCCTGGTGATCGGATGCTTCACGGTTCTGGCCCTGGTGGGGAACCGTCTGGGCCTCAGGGAATTCATGGCCGTGGGGCTGATCCCCTTCGTGATCCTCACCATGACAATCGAGCGGTTCTTCATTATCATCGAGGAGTCGGGAACGCGGGAGGCCTTTGTGACCGCGGCCGGGAGCGTGGCCGTGGCGGTGGCTACCTACGGAATCATCAGCTGGGAGCCCCTGCAGCTCACCTTCTTCGTCTATCCAGAACTGATCCTGACCGTGGCGGCCCTCCAGATCCTTCTGGGCCGCTACACGGGATACCGCCTCTCGGAACTGCTCCGTTTCCGGAGCCTGGGGGGGGCCCATGATCCTCCAGGGTTTTCGACAGATGCGTGAGGCCGGGGTCCTCGGCATGAATCTGCGGAATGCCGGCTACATCATGGCCCGGAACGCCCGCTCCGCCTTCCCGCTGGTGGACGACAAGGTGCAGACCAAGCGGCTCGCCGAGGACTTCGGGATCCCCAGTCCGAAGGTCTTCTTCGTGATCGAGAACCACGGCAGCATCGCGGGACTCCCCGCAATCCTCGAACATCACCGTGAATTCGTCCTCAAGCCGGCCCGGGGCTCCGGAGGCAGCGGCATCATCCTCGTCCGGGATCGGAAGGAAGGCGGGTATGTCACCCAGAGCGGCCAGGTCATTGCCTGGGAGGACTTCGCCTATCACATCGCCTCGATCCTGTCGGGGATCTTCTCCCTGGAAGGAATGGAGGACAGGGCCATCATCGAGTCGCTCATCCATCCCGATCCCGTATTCACCGATGTCACGTACCAGGAGGGGGTGCCGGACATCCGGGTGATCATCTACCGGGGCGTCCCCATCATGGCCATGGTAAGGCTCCCCACAAAGGCCTCGGACGGCAAGGCCAACCTCCACCGCGGGGCAATCGGGGCCGGAATCGACCTGGCCGGCGGCATGACCATGACAGCAGTCCACCAGTCGCGCATCGTGACCCGGCACCCCGACACGGACCATCCCGTGGGCGGGATCCCGATCCCCCATTGGGAGCGGATCCTTCTCATGGCCGCCCGGGCCACGGAGATGACCGGCCTCGGTTACCTCGGGGCCGATTTCGTCCTCGACCGGGACATCGGCCCGGTCCTCCTGGAGCTGAATGCCCGACCCGGCCTCGCCATCCAGATCGCCAACCAGGCGGGACTCCGGACACGCCTCGACAAGACGGACGAGGCCCCGGCCGACGTCTTTGCCAACGCCGCCTCCCGTGTTGCCTGGGCCCGGGAGAACCTTGGCCGCGGCCGCACCGGATTCCCCCCGGGCTCCAACCGGGACCCAGAAAGGGCGTCCATAAAAACCCCTTGACACCGCTGATCTTTTTTCATACCCTCCACCCACATAGAAGGGCCCTCATCCATGTAGCGAATCGCTCCCGATCCTGCGAGGTGCCGTGCCCATGTCGGAGATCAGCGTCCCTCTGCTTCGTTGCGTCGTGGCCAGTTCCGGGCTGTTGAAGATCGACCGCATCGGTTCGGGAATAGGCGTCATCATCTACGACAGTGCCCGCCGGATCGCAACGGGCCTTCATTTCCTGGCCGCCCATTCGGGTGGCCTCAAACCAACCAACAGCTTCATGTATGCCAATACGGCCATTCCCCAGGCTTTGACCGAGATCAGCGAGCAAGGGGGCCTGGCCCCCTTTTCCGTGGCCATCGCCGGCGGGGCCGTCATGATGGGAAACCATGCGGATCATACCTCTCAAAAGAACGTCGTCCAAACGACTAAAGAAATCCTGAGGCAGGCCAGCCTCCCGATCACGCTGGAAGAGACGGGCGGTAACAAGATGCGGTGCATGGTTCTGGATATCGATGCAGGAAAAATCAAGATCACCTGAGATCCCATCGGAAGGAGGCACGCCTTGAAAGTCGTATGTTCCGCATGCCACAGGTCGTTCAACATCCCGGACGAAAGACTTCCCAAGAAGGACAGCATCGCCTTTCCCTGCCCGAGCTGCAAGGCCATGATCACGCTGGATCTGCGCTCACGGCCTTCCGGGGCGCCGCCCGCCCCGCAACGGGAAATGGCGAATAGGGGCACGGGAAACGCGGAGACCGCAGCAACAGCGGCAACCGCCGGAATCCCCGAGGCCGCGGAGCCAGGGGGGCTGCCCAGCGGCGAGAAGCTGATCAAGCGGATCCTCCAGGCGGCCAAGGATCTCCCCCCCATGCCCCAGACCACGATCAAAGCCCACAAGATCATCAAGGACCCGAACGCGAGCTTCGAAGACCTGGCCGCCGTGATGGAGATGGATCAGGCCATCGCCACGCGTGTCCTGAGGATGGCCAATTCCTCCTACTACGGCATGAGCGGCAACGTTTCCTCCATCCAGCACGCCTCGACGATCCTGGGACTGAAAGTCCTGGAGGAACTCATCGTCATGGCCTGGAGCACCAAGGCACTGGCCAGCAGGATGGAAGGATACGGCCTGGAATCGGGGGACCTCTGGCAGCATTCCCTGGGGGTGGCCTTCGGGTCGAAGATCATCGCCGGCTCGAAAAATCCCGACATGGCGAATGACGCCTTTTCCGCCGGCCTGATCCACGATGTGGGCAAGCTCGTCCTGGATCCCTACATCCTGGAGAGAAGGGCCCTCTTCACGACCTTCCTGGCCGACGGAAAGGAGACCTTTCTCAGCGCCGAGAAGGCGATTCTGGGGTTCGATCACGGGGAGATCGCCGCCGAGCTCTGCACAAACTGGAAGGTCCCCGACAACCTGGCGACGGCCATCCGCTACCACCACAGCCCCGCCGCGTCCGACGGAAGTCGGCTGGCCTATATCGTCCACATGGCCGATGTCATCGCCCTCATGAGCGGCATGGGCGCCGGCGTCGACGGCATGCAGTACGCCATGGATCACGAGGTCATGGAAAAACTGGGGATGACCTCCGAGGAGATGAGCAAGGTCATGGTCCAGATCGTGGAGGCCGTCCAGGCGATCTCGGCGGACATGCAGCAGGCCTGATCGGTCGTCGAACAGCCGCCCTCCCCCGTTGCCTTCCCAGACCCGTCGCGGTCGCCGTACGGACAGCCCTGTTATACACACACCGGCGCTGACGGTCCTTCCACCCATGCTAGCCCCAACCGATGCCTTCTCTACCAAAAGGAGAACGGCAGGGAGATCACCGGGGTCTCGAAACCCGTCAGGAAGAAAGTTTCGGATCCACCACGTCCCGGATCCCGTCGCCCAGCAGGTTGAAGGAGAAGATCGCCAGCAGGATCGCCAGGCCCGGGAAGAGGGATATCCAGGGCGCGGTGAAGAGATTGTCCACGCCGGTGCCGACCATCGCGCCCCAGGAGGCCATGGGCGGCTGAACGCCGATCCCCAGGAAGCTGAGGCTCGCCTCCACGCGGATGGCCACGGCTACCCACAGGGTTGCCATCACGGTAATCTCGCCGAGGATGTTGGGCAGACAGTGCACGAAGATGATGCGGGCATCGCTGGCGCCGATGCTCTTGGCCGACAGGACATATCCCTTCTCCTTGATCGCCAGGGTCGATCCCCGGGCCAGCCGGATGAAACGGGGGATGAAGGCCACGCCGATGGCCACCGCCACCTTATAAAGTCCCGGTCCCAGGGCCGCCACGACCAGAATGCCGATCAGCAGGGTGGGAAAGGACATGATCGTATCGACGATTCTCGAGATCATCTGATCCATCCAGCGGCCCCGGTATCCCGCGAGAATGCCGACGGGAACGCCGATGATCGCGGCCAAGAGGATCGAAGTGATGCCGACTGTGACCGACGTCCGCGATCCGAAAAGGATCCGGGAGAGGAGGTCCCGGCCGAATTGGTCCGTCCCGAGCAGAAAATTTCCCCCCGGCTTTTCGAGTGTCTGGTCCAGGAACTGTTCGTCTGGATCGTAGGGAGCGACGACCGGCGCCAGCACGGTCACGACGATGACGGCGATCGTCAGGAAAAGACCGATCAGCGTCGTCCGGTTGCTCTTGATCGCCTCCCATCGGCGCCGGCGGATCGAGATTTCTTCAGGGGCGGTTATGGTTGCGTTCTCGTTCATAGGCCTTACTTGTATACAATCCTCGGGTCGATCCAGCCGTAGATCACGTCGGTGATCAGGTTGACGACCATGATGATCACGCAGTAGACAAAGATGACCGATTGAACGACGTTGTAGTCGTTCTGCTTGATGGCGCTCAAAAGCAGCTTTCCCATCCCCGGTCGGGCGAAAATGATCTCGACCATGATCGACCCGGCAAAGTGGAGGCCGAAATACATGCCGACGATCGTGACGATGGAAATCAGGGCGTTCTTCAGGGCGTGTCGGAGGATGACCGTCGATTCCTGCAACCCCTTGGCACGTGCCGTCGCGATGTAGTCCTCCCGGATGACGTCCAGCATGGAGGAACGGGTCAGCCGTGTGATGTAGGCCGTCATGATCAGCCCACCGGTGAGGCTGGGCAGGATGAGATGGCGGATCAGCTCTTTCGGGTTGTCGAAATCACCGGCCCCGACGGCGGGCAGGAGATCCCAATGCACCGCCAAAAGCAGCATCAGAAGCAGACCGAGGTAGAATTCCGGAAAGGACAGGCCCGCCAGGGAGAAGATCCTGCCCAGGTAGTCGATGATCGTGTTTCTCTTCACGGCGGTCACAACGCCGAAGAGGATACCCAGGACGATGGCCACCACCAGCGAGCTGACGGCATAGCTCATGGTGTAGGGAAGGGCCGTGGCGATCTCCTTGCTGATGGGCGTCCGCGTCACAAGGGAGCGCCCCAGGTCACCCTGAAGGATGCCCCCCACGTATCGGATGAACTGGACGTAGAGGGGCTGATCCAGCCCCAGCTCCGCACGCAACGCCTGGATTGCCTGTTCCGAGGCCTCGCTTCCCAGGGCAGCCATGGCCGGGTCACCAGGGACCACCCTCAGCATCAAAAACAGGATGACCAGGACCACAAAGGCCGTCGGAATCAGCAGCAGCAATTTTCGGGTCATGTAAGCCCACATATCCCGTGCCCCCTTAGCGGGGAAGAATCTTCGTTTTGTATGACAGCAGAGGCGAGTACTCCAGGTTCGACTCGAACTTATAACCCAAATCGACCCAGGTCTTCTTCACCCAGCACTGCATGTAGATGTAGAGGGGGAAGGCCACGGCATCCCCAAGGATCTTCTTCTGGGCTTGTTCCCAGTAACCCACCTTCTTGTCCACATCCACCTCATTCGTCGCAGCGTCGAGTTCCTTGTCTACGCCCGTATAGTGGGAGAAGTTGGTGATCCCCGTCGGCGTCCCCACGATGGCGTTGGAGTGGTAGAAGGGGTTGAGGATCTGCCCCGCCACCGGCAGACGGGAAGTGCCGTAGATGACCAGGGGGTTGACGTCCTTGCGGGTCAGGGAATGATAGGCTGAATGCGTGACCACCTTCAGTTTGAGATCGATCCCCACCTTCTTGACCATCTGCTGGAGCACCTGCATGGGCCGGAGGTAGTCGTCCAGTTCGCTGATCTGGACCTCCACCTCGAAGCCCTTGGGATAACCCGCCTTCTCGAGCAGTTGTTTGGCCTTGTCCAGATTGAAGTTGTACTGTTCCACATCCTTGGCGCTGCCCAGGTAATCGGAGGGGACGACGGAGAACACGGGTTTGGTGACGTCCTTGCCGATGAACCGGCGCAGTCCTTCGCGATCGATGGCGTACATCAGGGCCTGACGGACCCGGATGTCCGTGAAGGGTTTCCGCGTCGTATTGATATGGAGGACCAGGATGAGGCCCGGGGCAATGACCATGGGCTCGGCATCCTTCAGCTCGCCCGCCCGTTCGTACCATTTCTGGCTCATCTGCCCCTGGATCAGGTGCGCCTCGCCCTTCTGAAAGGCCATCTCGCGGCTGCTGAGGTCCTTGATGTAAAGATGCCGGACCGAGGCGAGCCCCGGCTTGCCCCGCCAGTACTCCTCGTTGGCCACCCATTCAGAGAAGGTATCCGGTGACACCCTGGAGAGTTTCAGGAACCCTGTCCCGACGGGCTTGAAGGGGTAATCGGGCCCCAGCTGTTCCACCGCCTTCTTGCAGACGATGCGCCCTTCTCGGTAGTTGCTGAGCATCATCTTGACGCTGATAGGATCCATGGGACGCTCCAGGAAGACCTTGAAGGTCCGCCGGTCGAGGGCCTTGCAGTCCTTGATGCCCTCCAGGAACTCCTTCCCCTTGCCCGACATGCCCAGCTTAAGGGAATATTCGCAGTCCTCCGCGGAAAAGGTCCCCCAGTCGACGCCGTAATTCTTATGCCACCGGACCTTGTCGCGGAGCTTGAAGGTCCATTCCGTCTTGTCCTTGGAAACCTCCCAGGTCTCCGCGAGGCTCGGGGCAATCAGCTTCGGATCGGCCTTCGCCTTGTCCCACCCGAGCAGCCCCTCGAAGCAGGAATCGACGATCCCCATCTCCTGGGTCTTCATGGACAATCTATGGAAGTCCCATCCCACGGTGTTGCTGGCGCTCCAGGCCACGACCAGTTCCTGCTTTGGTGCCCCGGCCGCAAAGGCATTCCGGAGGACCCAGGGACCCATGACTGCCGAAACCGTGGCGCCCTTGAGGAAGCTTCTCCTGGTGATGCCCGATACATGCTTCTTCCTTGCTGCCATGCCGAACCTCCTTCTTGATAAAGGTGACGGCGTCGGTTCTTCCGACGCGCCGGTTACGATGAATAGAGGAAACAACGCACCCAATGTCCCTCCTGGGTCTGGACCAGGGAGGGAACCTCCTCACGGCAGACGGGCATGGCCCGGTTGCAGCGCGGGTGGAAATGGCACCCCGCAGGCGGATGGAGCGGGCTGGGGACGTCCCCTTCGAGACGGATTTGCGATTTGGCCCGCTGTTTCTTGGGATCGGGGATCGGCACGGCCGAGACGAGGGCCTGCGTGTAGGGATGCAACGGGTTGTTATGGATCGACCCGCCCGACCCCCATTCCACGATCCGCCCCAGGTACATGACGGCAATCCGGTCGCTGATGTACTTGACGACACCCCAGTCGTGGGCGATGAACAGATAGGTCAGGCGGTGCTTTTTCTGAAGTTCACACAGGAGGTTGAGGATCTGGGACTGGATGGACACGTCCAGGGCGGAGACGGGCTCGTCGCAGACAATGAGGCCTGGATTCAGGGCCAAGGCGCGGGCAATCGCGATCCGCTGCCGCTGCCCCCCCGAAAATTCGTGAGGGTAACGGTTGATGTATTCCGGGCGCAGCCCGACCTCCTGCATCAGCGCCTGGACCCTCTCGCGCCTTTGTCCGGCCCCCATCACCTCGTGAATGACATAGGGTTCCCCAATGATGTGCCCCACCGATTTTCGGGGGTCCAGCGAAGAGTAGGGGTCCTGAAAGATCATCTGCATCTTGCGCCTCGTCCTGCGGAGACGCTCCTTCTTGAGCGCCAGAAAGTCCTCCCCCTCGAAAAGGATACGCCCCCCCGTCGGATCTTCCAGACGCAGGATCAGTTTCCCAAGGGTGGACTTTCCGCAACCCGACTCGCCGACCAGTCCCAGGGTCTCGCCTCCGAAAAGATTCAGGTCCACGCCGTCCACGGCCCGCACATGATCCACGACCCGGGAAAAGACCCCCGCTGTCACGGGGTAGTGTTTCTTCAGGTTTTCGACGGCCAATAAGGGCTTGTCATTCATCGTTCGTTCATACACCCCTCTTGTGGAGCCAGCAACGCACCAGATGCCCTTGCGCGACCGGCTCCAGCGGCGGTTCCTCCCGAACGCACCTCTCGAAGGCCGAGGCACACCGGTTGTGAAATTTGCATCCCGGAGGCAGATGGGCCGGACTGGGTACCATCCCGGGAATGACGTAAAGGCCCTGCTTGCTCTGGGTCTGCTCATCGGGATGGGGAATCGCCCTGAGCAGGGCCGTCGTGTAGGGGTGACGCGGATCGGCGAAGATCTCTTCGACGCCGGCCTGCTCCACAATCTTCCCCGCGTACATGACGATCACCTTCTCGGCGGCATCGGCCACGACCCCGAGGTTGTGCGTTATCAGCAGGATGGAAGCCCCTGTTTTCTCTTTGAGGCCGCGCATGATGTCCAGGATCTGCGCCTGGATGGTCACGTCGAGAGCCGTCGTCGGCTCATCGGCAATGATGAGCGCCGGCTCACAGGCAATGGCCATGGCGATCATAACCCGCTGGCGCATGCCGCCGCTCAGATGGTGGGGGTAATCGTGCACCCTCTTGTCCGGCGAGGGAATGCCCACCATCCGCAGGACCTCGACGGACCGCTCCAGGGCCGCCCGCTTGGACAGATTCTTGTGGAGCTGCAGGGCCTCCGAAATCTGGAAACCTACGGTAAAAAGGGGATTGAGGGAAGTCATCGGTTCCTGGAAGATCATGGAGATCTTGTTCCCCCGTATCTTCCGCATGGCCGGCATGTCCAGGTCCAGAAGGTTTTCCCCCTGGAAGAGGATCTGACCGCCGACGATCCGGCCAGGCGGATCGGGCACCAGCCTCATGATCGACAGGGCGGTCACGCTTTTCCCGCATCCCGATTCACCCACGATGCCGACCGTCTCCCCCCGCAGGACGTCCAGGTCCACCCCATCCACGGCGCGGCTGACGCCCTCGTAGGTATGGAAATAGGTCTTGAGCCCCTTGATGTCCAGCAATGCCCCGTTCAAGCCCGCATCTCCGGAAGTCTTTCGCTAAAAAACGATTCCCTTGCCCTGCCAACCCTCCGGCTGCCCAAGCCCCAGAAAGCGGACCGCCGTCGGTGCAACGTCCATGATGCTCACGTTCTGGCTGATCTCCAGACCTTTCGGGATGCCCGGGCCCTGCAGGATCAGCGGAACGGTCATATCCTCAGAAAGATCGGTGTGATGCGTGTGATCATGCCCCCCGTGATCGCTGGTGACGATCACCAGGGTGTCTTTCGGCAGGATGCTGCAGATGCTCTCGATGCAGCGATCGGCATTGGCGATGGCATCGAGGTAGGCTTCCGACATCCACCCGGCGGCATGACCCGTCTTGTCGGTGTTGTGCAGATAGACAAAGCTCAGGGCCCAATCATGGGCCTGTAGCCAGGAAAGCGCCAGGGCCGTCACTTCGCGATCGGTCCGTCCTCCGTCTTCCGGGGTATCCTTGAGGAAAAAGGAAGCCACCGGGGAGCCCGGCTGCCAGAGGTCGCGCAATGGTTCCCAGTTGAAGAAGGATGCGGCCGCCAGGTTCGCTTCACGGATGATGTCGAACAGGCTGGGGATCCTTTGGGGAAACGGCTTCCAGGTGTTGTCCAGGATACCGTGGACTTCAGGGGGAACGCTGAAGAAGAGGGAGGTGTGGCAGGTCAGCGTCGTGGATGGCATAACGGTCCTCTCCCGGTAGGTATAGGCGCCTCTCGTGAGAAGATGATCCAAAAAAGGTGTGTCGGCGGCCAGCAGTCCATCCGGCCTCATACCGTCGACCAGGAAGATGGCAATCCTGCTGCCGGCCTTGTCCAGAGAAATCATCGATCCATGGCTCCTCAAGAATGATCGGGCCCTGTACCGTCCGATTCCCCCGGATGCGCAAAGGGCCCCTGTCGTTGCGGACCACTCTTGCCCAAGCCCACCCTTTTTGCAAATTCAAAGTTTCAATACCCCCATCTAAAGATTAAAAGTCCCGGTTGCGCAGGGCGGCAACGAAATCCCGGATGACCTTCATGGACCTTCTCTCCTTCAGGTAAACCACATCGAGCTTCAGATGCAGATCTTCTTCGATGGCACTGCGGTGGTATTTCCCCTCCCTCAAGTCGTCCCGGATCCCGTAGAGCGGGAAAAAGGCTCCGCCCATGCCCAGATGGACCATGTTGCGGATCGCCTCGGAGTTTTCGCAGTCCATGCAGATGTTCAGGGGGATCCCCCTCCGTTCGAACTCGCGGATGATGTAGTCCCGCGTGGCCGAACCCTGTTCGGGCAGAATAATCGGATGGTCGGACAGGTCCGCCAGACGGATCGTCTCCCCCATGGGTACGGAGGAAATGAAATAGAGCTTCGGTTCGGCGATGTTCTGGCTGATGATGTTGTCCGGATAATCGATCCGCCCGATCAGGGCCGCGTGATATTCGAAATTGCTCACCTTTGTCAGCAATTCCCGGGAGAGGCCGGTATAGAGTTCATATTTCAGCCGGGGGTTCTTCGCTTTGAGGGCCATGATCACCCCGGGCATGATAAAGTGGGCAAGCGTGGGCGTCGAACCGATCTTCAGCCTGCTGCCCTTGAGGTCCTCAACGACGCTGTCCAGATTGTCCGCCAGGGCAAAGATCTGCCGGGCGAATTCAAAGACGACCTTGCCCTCCTCGGTGAGTTCAAAGGTCCGCTTGTTTCTCTTGATCAGGGCGAGGCAATATCTCTTTTCCAGGCTCTGCACCTGCAGGCTCAGGGTGGATTGGGAGATGTTCAGCATCTGGGCCGCCTGGGTGAAGCCGTTGCACGCGGCCACGCTGTAGAATGCCTTCAGATGGGTGAAATTCATCGATCTGCCCGTCGGATTCGCAAACTGCGGATATCGGTTCGTTTTGTGTCGATGAAGATACTGAAAAGACCGCAGTCCTGTCAAGGGGATCTTGGTGTGACGGCCGTGAAATGTCCACCATGAAATAGCGGGGCCCTTACACTCCCTTACGGGCGTGGTCCTTTTCAGATCGGCATCGCCCGGGCGTTGAAGAGAGCCGTCATGATTCCCCTTGGCGTTTTATACGGCAGATGTTAATGTTGAGTGTCATCGGCCACCGCACAGCCCCTGTCGTGGTGGTCGTCCAGGCCCGGCTGGCGCAGAAGCGGCAGAGGGGGCGTCACGCGATTGCGCCAACACCGACCGTCCCGTCCTCCCCTCTGTGAGGAGGGGAACTGAGGACAGCGACTCGACGGACCAGAAAAGGAATGTCCGGCAAGATATGAATTTTACAAGACTGAAAGCGTTCTACTCTGTTGCCAGGTATAAAAGTTTCACACTTGCGGCCCGCGAGATGAACGTCTCTCAATCGACGCTCAGTCTGCATGTCCAGCAGCTGGAGCGTCAGTATGACATCCCTCTGATCAAGCGGGGCAAAAACAGTTTCAACCTGACGGAGGAGGGGAAGCTCGCCTTCACCTATGCCAAAAAAATATTCTCACTCGCCGACGAGCTGAATATAAAGCTTGAAGAAAAGGGTTCGCCATCCTCCGGAATCATCCGGATCGGATGCGCACCTTCAATCGCCCAATATATTGTACCGAAAATCGTTCTCTCCCTTAAGGAGAAGAACCCGGGATTGGAACTCCAGATCAATACGGACATCGCCAGGGAGATATTGAAAAAAGTTCTGAATTACGAGTGCCATGTGGGCATGATTGGACGGATTGCCTATCCGGACAATATCATCTACAAGCAGATCCTCAAACCCAGGTTCCATTTCATCAGCTCGGATCCCAAGATGAATGATCAGATTCGGTTGACCGAACTGGCCAACTATCCCCTCGTTTTGCCCGAGCGCTGGTCCGTCACGCGCGAGTATATCGTCAATGAGTTCCACAGAAGGAACATCCCCCTGGGGGATTGTATTCACTGTGAAAACGTGTCGGCCATCAAGCAGATGGTCCATCTTGGCTTGGGAGGTTCTTTCTTCCCCTATTACGCGATTGAAGAGGATGTCAAGGAGGGGAAATATCGAAACATCGAGATCCTGGACGATTTGTTCCTGAATATTGACTTGATCTATCTGGCCAAGAGAAGAAAGTCGAACACCCTGAAGAGTTTTATTTCAACGCTGAAAAATCTTTTTTTACCCTGATGTCCCGAGGAAACAAGCCTCGATGACATCCCTGCCCTTTATCGCTCCACGACGATCGGATATTTCGATGGTGATCATCATGTCCCAATCCCGGATTCGATGGAGATAGGGTCCGAAATCGATCTGACTTGCCTGCAGGGGAACCTCCGGGTGCGGTTTTCCCTCTGCAAATCCGGAGATGTGAAAATGGGCAATCCGATCCCGGAAGTCGCTTAAAAACGGCATGATGTCCTGATGGGTCATTCCGATATGTGCAAAATCAATCGTCAGTTTTAGCGCTGGATGAAGTACGAGAATCTCTCCCAAATCGTGATGAGTTGAACACAGTTTGTTCCCACTCCCATCCATGTTTTCCAGGGCCAGGACGATGTGATGTTGGCAGGCGAAGGGGAGGAGTTCCCGAAGCGATTGATTCAGGCTCTCGAAGGCCTCCGCCTCGCTTCCCCCGTCACGGCAACCCGGATGCACCACCACCAATCCGGCCTTCACCGCCTTGGCAAAGAGGATATCCGCCTTGATCTGCCCGACGCCGGCCTTCCGCACAACCGGATCGCAGCTGGAAAGGTTGTTGTCCATGTAATTGGCATGGACGGAAAAAGTCATGCCCGTTTTAGACAGTGCGGCCAGGCCCTCTTCGGAAAGACGCTGTCCCCGACGGCATGCATGAAGTTCATAGGCGGAAAAGCCGTCCCTTCTGGCCTGGGCGATCTGTTCCAGATAGTTATTGTTAAGTGGATTGCGATAGGGCAGGGGGGAGGTCGCTATGATCACTCGGCCGGCCTCCCCGGAGCAGCCCCACATGGATGCTTCAAGGTTCTCTCGGCGAGTTCGACATCGTTGACCAGCACCCAATCGATTCCAAGGGTTCTCAATTCAAGAAGCCTGTCGGCGGTGGTGTCACCCACCTTCTCTCCCCGATGGCCGGTCATGGCCGCTACGAGTCTTCCGTGCTGATGGATCCCGTCGATTCTTTCTTTAGTGATCCATGAGTCCCAGAGCCTGACGATATTGACGCCCTCGGCGACAAAGCCGTCTATACTTTCAGGCGAAGGGACAAAGGCAAGAATGGAAGCACCGGGGTCCCTTCTTTTTACCAGAGGAACGGCATGGAGGGACACAACCCCCCACACCACATTCAGGGGCTGGCCGGATCTTTCAATGATGTCCCTTATCGGGGAAAGCGCCTCGTCTTCCTTGATGTGCAGCAGGATGGGCACCTGATGGCATTGGTCGAATACCCTTTCAAGGGTTTCCAGGCGGCAGGGACGATGCCCGTATTGCAGGGACGTCAACTCCTGCGCGGAAAGTTCAAGGACATCCTTTTCGATGGAAAACAGCCGCATCAGGT
>JAJFUM010000116.1 GCA_021372415.1 Deltaproteobacteria bacterium | reverse complement strand
CGGTGGCGATCCTCTATATCCTCATCGTCAACCGCAGATTGCGGCGGTACGGCCGGGACCTGAAGGCCAGGCAGGAGGAACTCCTGCGAAAGACCGTCGCTCTGGAGGCGGTGAGTGCGGAACATCGCTGCGAGGTGGAACGAGGCGAACGGATGGACCGTACCCTCCAAGAGAACGAGGAACGGACCCGGACGATCCTGAACCACATCGCCGAGGGCGTCCTGACGGTCGACGAAAATGGGCTGATCGGGTTCTTCAACCCCGCGGCGGAACGCATCTTCGGATACGGGGCCGAAGAGATGGTCGGGAAGAACGTGAGCATCCTGGTGCCCGAACCCCACCGGGGGCGTCACGACGGGTATATACGGAACGTCCTGCAGACCGGACGGGCCAAGATGATCGGGGGAGTGGTGGAGGTAACGGGCCTGAGAAAGGACGGTACGATCCTGAACCTCCACCTTTCCGTGGGGAGGGTGAAGTTGGCGGCGGGAGATCTCTTCGTGGGCGTCGTCCGCGACATCACCGAGGCCAAGCGCGTGGAATCGGTGCTCCGGGACCTGACGGTCCTGCAGCGGGCCATTCTCGACAGCGCCAATTACTCGATCATCTCAGCGACCTCCGATGGGGTGATCCGGACGTTCAACGCCGCGGCTGAAAGATGGCTGGGCTACCGGGCCGAGGAGGTCGTCGGCAGGGCCACACCGATGTGGTTCCACGACGCCGGTGAGGTGGAGCGGCACGCCGAGTCCCTGAGCCGGGAATTCGGGCAGGCCGTGGCGCCGGGATTCGAGGCCTTCGTCGCCATGGCGCGCAGAGGCGTGACGGAGGAACGGGAGTGGACCTATGTCCGCAAGGACGGGAGCCGGTTTCCGGTGCGTCTGTCCGTGACGGCGTTGAGGGATGACCGGGGAACGATCACCGGGTTTCTGGGGATCGGCAGCGACCTCACCAAATGGAAAGAGGTGGGGGAGTCCCTCCGCAAGCTCTCCCGCGCCGTGGAGCAGAGTCCCGTTACGATCGTGATCACCGATCTCAAGGGGAACATTGAATACGTCAATCCGAAATTCACCCAGGTGACGGGCTATACTTCGGAGGAGGCCATCGGCCGTAATCCCCGTATCCTGAAGTCCGGAGAGCAGCCGCCCAGCCTGTATCAGGAACTCTGGGCGACCATTGCCTCCGGAAGGGAATGGCGGGGTGAGTTCCGTAACCGGAAGAAGAATGGCGAGTATTACTGGGAATCCGCTTCCATATCCCCTGTGAAGGATTCCACGGGGACGATCACCCACTATATCGCCGTCAAGGAAGACATCACGAAGATGAAGGAGGCCCTGGAAGAGCTCGCGAAACTCTCACTGGTGGCCAGCAAGACCGACAATGCCGTCCTCATCACCGACGCCCAGGGCCGGATCGAATGGGTCAACGACGGGTTCACCCGCCTGACCGGTTACGGGCTGGATGAGATCGCGGGGAAGATGCCCCGGAACGTCCTTGAGGGTCCCCTGACCGACCCTCAGGCCCAGGACAGGATCCGGAGACTGCTCGGAGAGAAACGAGGCTTCGCCGAGGAAATCGTCAACTATAGAAAGGACGGCAGCCATTACTGGATCTCCCTGACCGTGACGCCCATCTTCGACAAGGGCGGGAAATTGACCAAGTTCATCTCGGTGGGGAGCGATATCACCAAACGCAAACGGGTCGAAGCGGAACTCCAGGCGGCCAAAGAGGTCGCCGATACGGCGAACCGCGCCAAGAGCGAGTTCCTGGCCGGGATGAGCCACGAGATCCGCACCCCCATGAACGCCATCATCGGCATGGCCGACCTGCTCTGGGAAAGCCCCTTGAGCATGGAGCAGAAGCAGTACGTCCGCATCTTCCGCTCCGCGGGCGAGAACCTGCTGACCCTCATCAACGACATCCTGGACCTCTCGAAGGTGGAAGCCGGCCATCTGGAGCTGGAGTCGGTCAACTTCGATCTCGGCGATCTGGTCGAGAAAGTCTGCGACATCATGGTCCTGAAGGCTGAGCAGAAGAAGATCGAACTCATCTGCCGGGTCGCGCCCGAGGTGCCCCAACGGTTGGTGGGGGACCCCTTGCGGCTTCGGCAGGTCCTGCTCAACCTCATGGGAAACGCCATCAAGTTCACCGAGAAGGGCGAGGTCCTCCTCGATGTCTCGCGGGGCGAAAACGCTCGGCCCGACGGCGAGGAAGAAGCGGGAATCTGCTGGATCCGTTTTTCCGTGAAGGATACGGGGATCGGCATCCCTGGGGACAAGCTATCAAATGTTTTCAACAGTTTCACCCAGGTCGACTCCTCGGTGACGAGGAAATACGGGGGCAGCGGACTGGGGCTGACCATCTCGCAGCGGCTGGTCGAGCTCATGGGGGGACGGATCGCGGTCCAGAGCGAGCTCGGCAGGGGGAGCGACTTCGCCTTCACTGCCTGCTTCGGGTTGCAGACCCCGGGGGAATCTGTTGCTCCGGCTCCGGATGTGGGATTCGAGGGGGTCAGGACCCTCGTGGTGGACGACAACGCCACCAACCGCCTGATCCTGGTCGAGACCCTGTCCCGCTGGAATGTGCCGGTCATCACCGCAGACAGCGGCGAGGCGGCCCTGAGGGAGATGAGGGACGCCTGGCAGAGGGGTGCCCCTTTTCAACTGGTCCTCCTGGACAGGCGGATGCCCGGGATGGACGGGCTCGAGGTGGCCAAGGCGGTCCGTGCAGATCCGCGGTTGCAGGGGACGAGCCTCATCCTCCTGACTTCGGACGTCCGTTCCGGGGATCTGAAGCGGGCCAAGGAACTGGGGATCTCATGGAATCTGATCAAACCGATCAAGCGCAAAGATCTCCAGCATGCCATCCAGGTCGCACTGTCCGGGAGCCGTGCGGAGGAAAGGCCAACCCCAGTCGCGGAGGCCCGTCCACTCGACCGGGCCGTTGCGGGACAGCCGGATCAGCGTCCCCTGAGCATTCTGCTGGTCGAGGATTCCAAGGACAACCGGATTCTCATCCAGGCCTACCTGAAGAAGACCCCGTACCAGCTCGATCTGGCCATGAACGGCCAGGAGGCCCTGGAGAAGGTGAAGAGCCGCTCCTACGATCTGGTGCTGATGGACATGCAGATGCCCGTCATGGACGGTTACACCGCCACCCGGGAAATCCGGAAATGGGAGAAGGAGAGGGGAGGCGGCCTCCGGCGGCTTCCAATCGTGGCCCTGACGGCCTCTGCACTCAAGGAGGACATCGACCGGAGTCTCGGCGCCGGTTGCGACGTCCACCTGCCCAAACCGATCAGCAAGGTCACGCTTCTGGAAATGATCGTCAGGCAGACGGAAGATCGCCCGACGGTCTGAGGGGCCGTCGTCTGGACCGGACGGAGATAGGGGAGGAGAGACATTATGGTTGAGAATGCGGGGGAGAAAATCGTGGTGAAGATCGATCCGGACCTCGCGGAATTGATTCCTGGCTATCTGGAAAACCGCACCCAGGACATCCTCCAGATCTTGGAGGCCCTTGAAAGGGCCGACTTCGAAACGATCCGCACCCTGGGGCACGGCATGAAGGGGTCGGGCGGGGGGTACGGTTTCGCCCCGATCACCGAGATTGGGAAGGTCATCGAGACAGCGGCCAAGGAGGGCAAAGCCGGGGAGATCCGGGAAGGGGTCGAGTCGCTCCGGTCTTATCTGGAAAAGGTTGAGGTCGTCTATGGGTAGGATCGCCGGGGATACCGGGGTGTCGAAGGCCTCTTTGCGCAGGGCCCTGGAGTGGCATTTCCGCTATACCCTGGGAGGAGAGGGCTCCCCCAAGAGCCCTGGAGACCTGTACCGGTCGCTCGGATTGGCCGTCCGTGACCTGATCACCGACCGGATGCGGGATGCCGGGGCGGACCCGGACGCCAAAAGGGTCTACTACCTGTCCATGGAGTTTCTCCTGGGCAGATCCCTGGGCAATACCCTGTACAACCTGCAGATCTACAATGCCTGCCGGGAACTCCTCGAAGAGTTTGGGAGCGACCTGGAAGAGGTGAGGGAGCAGGAACGGGATGCGCCTTTCGGAAACGGAGGCCTCGGGCGTTTGGCCGCCTGTTTTCTGGACTCCATGGCCACCTTGGGAATCGCCGGCTGCGCCTACGGGATTTATTACGATTACGGTCTGTTCACCCAGGAGATCGAGGACGGCTATCAGCGGGAGAAACCCGAACCCACGTGGTCCGGCCAGAGCCCCTGGGAGATCGCCAAACCTCAGGAGGCCTGTCTGGTCCCCTTCGGGGGGCGGATCGAACATGCGGTCGATCGCCGCGGACATTACAACCCCATGTGGATGGACTGGAAGGTTGTCGTCGGGGTTCCCCACGACATTCCCATCGTGGGCTATGGCGGTCGCACCGTCAATTCCCTCCGCCTGTACAAGGCCTGTGCCTCGTCCGAATTCGACATGAAGATCTTCAATGAAGGGGATTATTTCAAGGCGGTCGAACAGAAGATCGCCGTCGAGACGATCTCCAGGGTCCTCTATCCGGCCGATACCTTTCAGGCCGGCCGGGAGCTGCGCCTGCTGCAGGAGATTTTTCTGGTCTGCTGCGCCCTTCGGGACATCGTGAGGCGCTATCTGAAAAACCATTCGGATTTCAGTCTCTTTCCCAGCAAGGTGGCGATCCAGATGAACGATACCCACCCGTCGCTGGCGGTCGCGGAACTGATGCGGCTTCTTGTGGACGAATACGAGGTGCCCTGGGAGGCGGCCTGGGAGATCACCGTGGGAACCCTGGCCTACACCAACCACACGCTTCTCCCGGAGGCCCTGGAGAAATGGCCGGTCGGCATGCTGGAACAGATGGCCCCGCGCCATATGCAGATCATCTATGAAATCAACCGGCGTTTCCTCGATGCGGTGAAATGCCGCTGGCCGGATGACCCCGATCGGCTGCAGAGGACCTCGCTCGTGGAGGAAGGGGCGGTAAAGCGGATCCGCATGGCCCACCTGGCCATCGTTGGTTCCCATTCCGTCAACGGAGTGTCGGCCCTCCACACGGAGCTGGTGAAACACCGGCTCGTGCCCGATTTCTTCGAGCTGTGGCCCGAGCGTTTTACCAACAAGACCAACGGGGTGACCCAACGTCGCTGGCTTCTCAAGGCGAATCCGGAACTGGCTGCCCTGATCACCGGAGTCATCGGAGATGGTTGGATCACCCGCCTGGAAGCCCTCCGCCTCCTTGAAGGGAATGTCGAAGACAGCGGCTTTCGGAGGGCTTTTCGGGAGGTTAAGAGGCGCAACAAGGAGCGCCTGGCGGCCGTCATCTTCTCCAAGACGGGGATCCGGGTTGATCCTGAGGCACTTTTCGACATCCAGGCCAAACGGATCCACGAGTACAAGCGGCAACTGCTCAAGGTCATGCACATCGTCCATGAGTACCTCTCAATCCTGGAGGACGGGATCGACCCTCCGGTCCCCAGGGTATTCGTCTTTGCCGGCAAGGCCGCGCCAGGCTACTGGCATGCCAAACAGATCATCAAGCTCATCCATGACGTGGGGGCAGTGGTGAACCGGGACACCCGGGCCGGGAAATGGTTGACGGTGGTCTTCGTCCCCGATTACCGCGTTTCCATGGCCGAGAAAATCATCCCGGCTGCGGATCTGAGCGAACAGATCTCCATGGCCGGTACGGAGGCATCAGGAACCGGCAACATGAAGTTCTCGTTGAACGGGGCCCTGACCGTCGGCACCCTCGACGGGGCCAATATCGAGATCCGCCAAGAGGTCGGGGCGGACAACCTCTTCACCTTCGGGATGACGGCCGAACGGATTGAAGCGTTGATCCAGACAGGGGGCTACCGGCCCCGGGAGTATTGCCGTGATCACCCCGAGATCCGCCGAATCATGGACGCCTTGACGGAGGATCGTTTCTGCCCGGCCGAACCAGAGCGGTTCCGGTGGATAAGGGGGAGGATCCTCGAGGAGGGCGACCCATACTTCCATCTGGCCGATCTGTCTTCCTATATTGAGGTGCAGAGAAGGGCCGCCGACCTGTACGTGGATCCGGAGGCGTGGGCCAGAAAGGCCCTCATCAATGTGGCCCGCATGGGTAAATTCTCCAGTGACCGCGCCGTTGCGGAATATGCCCGCGATATCTGGGGAATTGCGGTGGATTAACTGGTGCGCGGTCTCGGTCAAGGCGCCGCTCTCCCCCCAAAAGGCATTGACTTTTCGCCCTATTGTTGATAGCTAGCA
>JAJFUM010000094.1 GCA_021372415.1 Deltaproteobacteria bacterium | reverse complement strand
GGTCTACGCCCACATGAGCGCCATCCAGGTCCGCCCGGATCAAACGGTCAAGCGGGGCGAGGTCATCGGAACTTCGGGGGCCACAGGACTGGCCGGTGGAGACCATCTCCACTTCGGGGTGGCGATCAACGGCCAGTTCGTAGATCCGAGGGAATGGTGGGATCCCCACTGGATCCAGGACAACGTCACGAAGAAATTGTCCGCCGGCCTCTAGATCAGGACTTGCTGATATCGCGGTGGGCGATGTTCACGAAATAGCCCTTGTCGGTGAAATAGGCAGCCAGATGGTTGGCCATCACCACCGAACGGTGGTGTCCGCCCGTGCAACCCAGGGCGATGTTGATTCGGGATTTCCCCTCGTTTTCGTACAGGGGGATGAGGAAGGCCATCAGGTCCACGAGCTTCCCGACGAAAATCTTTCCGCCTTCCGATTCCAGGACGTAATCGCGGACCTTGGAATCGTGGCCGTTGAGGGCGCGCAGCCCCTCCACAAAATAGGGATTGGGCAGGAAGCGGACGTCCAGGACAATGTCCGCGTCGACCGGCAGCCCGTAACGGTAACCGAAGGAGGTGACGTTGACGACGAGCCTCTTTTCCGGCGTAGCCCCAAGAAAGTATCGCTGGACCACATCCTTCAGCTGGTGGACGTTGCAGGAGGAGGTGTCGATCACCTTGTCGGCCATCCGCTTCAAGGGGGCCAGCTTCTCCCGCTCCTGGGTGATGCCGTCCATCAGGGAACCGCGGGGGGCGAGGGGATGGCTTCGCCTGGTCTCGCTGAACCGGTGAAGGATGGACTCGTCCGAGGCATCGAAGAAAAGGATCTCGATCCGATAGCCTTTTTCGTTGAGCCGGGTGAAGATTCGCGGGTATCTCGCCAGGAGTCCCTTTTCACGCAGGTCCATGACCATGGCGACCTGCGTGATCTCCTTGGTCGGTTCGGATTGGATCTCCAGGAACTTGGGCAGGAGGACCACGGGCAGGTTGTCCACGCAGAAGAATCCGATGTCCTCAAGCGCCCTGAGGGCGGTGCTTTTACCCGAGCCGGACATTCCGGTAATGATCACCACGCGAAGTGGGTTGGCCATCGCTCATCTCCCTGTCGGATTCCACACCGCCGGTCCCTTCGGCGGCCGGTGTCCTCTCCGTTCCGGAATCCATCGTCTGTAATTCGAACCTGACTTCAATCCCTCCGCTAAGCCGCAGCGAGGCCTTTGATCCGCTCCAGCACCCGCTCCGCCGTTCGGGCGGCATCCCTCCGGGCCTTCACATCCAGGAAGGGAAGCCGGACACCGACGATCTCCCGAACCGATCCGCTCCGACCATCCAGGTCAGTCCCGCCGCAATCGCTGTTCCCTCTAAGCCCGACAACGACATCCACGCGGGTCTCGTCGCACAGGACCCCGGTGCCCATCAGGCTTTCCACCCCCATCACCCCCTGTCCGCGCAGGGCGATCAGTCTCCGTGTCCTGTCATGACCCCGTCCGAAGAGTCTCTCCCCCCGGCCCTCCAGGACCACGACATCATCGGCGACCCAGAAGCCCCCCCGGGCAACGAGTGCGAGGCCGCAGAGGGTCTTGCCGGCGCCGCTTGCACCGGTGATCAGGACACCCAGTCCCGATACCCGGACCAGAACGCCGTGGACGACCACGCGCCTCAAGCCGATCTCACGGATCAGGCCGATCAGCCGGCTTTGCAGGAGGGCCGCGCTGTAGCGGGATAGGAAGAAAGGCACCCCCGCCATGGCCGAACGTTCAACGAGGAAAGGGGGCATGGCCTCGGTGCCGCAGAGGGCCGCACAGGTGATGTTCCGGTCGGACCATGCGGCAACGGAAGGCCAAGACCTCTCCGGACGGCGGTCGGACGCTGTGCGCTCCAGAAGGACGATGGACTCGGGGGGAATGGCCCCGCAGGGATTCCCCCACCGGACCACCTGGGACACCCGTCCGACAGTTGCCAAACCGCCTCCAGGATCGATGCATTGGGTCATCCCCAAACGATCGCCAAAGGCCATCAGGTCTTTCACGCTTAGCGGTTTCATCCGGCTCCCCGTCCCAAGATCCGGACAGGAGAGGCTTTTCCCTATGGGCCAAGGACCGGGAGGTTCCCGGCCGTCGTCACACCTCTTCGTCCTTTTCGACGATGACCCTGAAGAGATCTTCGTGCGCGGGGGCCTCCAGCAGGGCCTTCCTGAAGGCGCCGTCCTTCAGCATCCGTGAGATTTTCGCCAGGGCCTTGAGATGCTGGCCGGATGATTGCTCGGGGGCCATGAGCAGAAAAAAGAGATGGACCGGTTTGGAGTCCATCGCATCGAATTCGATTCCCTCCCGGCTCCTGCCGAAGGCGATCACCATCTCATCGAGTCCGCCGATCTTGCCGTGGGGAATGGCGATCCCTTCACCGATGCCGGTGCTGCCGAGCTTTTCCCTATCCAGCAGGACCGAAACCATCGCATCCGGCTCTTTGCTGATCCCCGCCCTGACAAAGACCCCGGCCAATTCCGCCAGGACGTCCCGCTTGTTCTTGGCCTTCAATTCCTCAAGAACATATTCCTTCTTGAGGATCTCCGTAATCCTCATGACCGATTCCTCGAACTTCAACGGCTGACCTCCATGAGTGCGAATTTCCCGTCGTCACGACGGTAGATGACGCTCACGTTCTCCGTTGAGGAGTCCCGGTAGATCACGAACCGGTTTTTCGTGGTTTCCATCTCCAGGACCGCATCGTCGATGGACATGGGTTTCAGGACGATCTGGCGCGTCTCGACAACCTTGGACTCCGGGGATTCCTCTCCCTCCTCGGCACCGGCCTCGCCGCCCGCTTCCCCGGCCCTGCCGGCCGCGCTCTTATGGCCGCGGATCTTCTCCTTGCGTTTCTTGAGTTGCCGTTCGATCTTTTCTATGGCGTTGTCGATGGCCAGATTCATATCCTTTTCTTCTTCCCTGCTGCGGATGTTCAGGCCGTTGGACAGCAGGTTGATTTCCGCGGTATTCCTGAATTTCTCCACCGAGAGGATGACATGGGCGTCAACGGGGTTGTCAATGTACTTTTTCAGTTTACCGAGCCTTTCCTCCACGTACTCCTTCTGCCAGGTTTCCCCTTCCACGTTCCTGAAGGTTAAAGAAATCTTCATGATCCTCTCCTCCCTCTTCTGATTACCCCTGCATAGACCGGATAAACGGCCATCTGGAGCGGCAAAGCCGCGGACTATACGGACAGCTTATAGAAATGTCAACGATTTTTTAAAAATATTTTTTCCGCCTCGAGGAGGGCAGGACACCCATCACCTCTCTGTACTTGGCCACGGTCCGACGCGCAATGGATATGCCCGAGGATTTCTGGAGAAGTTCGACAATCTCCTGATCGCTGAAAGGTTTACGGGAATTCTCTTCGCTGATGATCTTGCGGATCTCCTCCTGAACGCTCTTGGAGGCCACGTCCTCGCCTCCGCTTCTATGGATGCTGCTTCCGAAGAAGTACTTGAGTTCAAAGATCCCCCGGGGGGTATGCATGTACTTGTTGGTCACCACCCGGCTGATCGTGGATTCGTGCATCTCCACATCGTCGGCGATGTCGCGCAGGATCAGGGGTCTGAGGAATCCGATCCCCCGGTCGAAGAAGTCCCTCTGATGGCGGACGATGCTTTCGGAAACGCGGTAGATCGTCTTCTGCCGTTGTTGAATGCTTTTGATGAGCCAGGTCGCCGACTGGACACGCTCCTTGATGTACCTCCGTCCGTTTTCCGCCTTTTCGCCGGCATTCATGCCGCTCATGACCTCGCGGTAGAAATTGCTGATACGAAGTCTGGGCAGACCGTCATCGTTGAGAACGATCTTGTAGTCGTCACCGCTCCGGATGACATAGACGTCCGGGACGATCGACTGAACGCGCTCCTCGTTGTAAACGCTGCCGGGTTTCGGATCCATGTTGGTGATGATGAGGATGGCCGCCAGGACATCGTCGAGCGGGGTCTTCAGTTTTCTGGCGATCTGCTCGTAATTCTTGATCTCCAGGTCCTTCAGATGACCCACGATGATCTTTTCGACCAGCGTCCTCACATCGCCCAGGGTTCTGGCCTGGATGAGCAGACACTCTCGAAGATCGCGCGCGGCGATTCCGGGCGGATCCAATTCCTGAACCTTCTTGAGGACCCCCTCCACAAAGTCGGTCTCGACCCGCTCCTGGGCCGCGACCTCCTCTAAGGTGGCCACCAGGTAGCCGTTCTGGTCCAGGTTGCCGATGATCTGCTCGCCGACCCGTTTTTCATCGTCGTTCAGCGGGGAAAGCCGGAGCTGCCACATCAGGTGATCCGTCAGCGACGATTTTCCCACAAGGAGGTTGTCCCAGGCGGGTGCGGTTCCCTCGGCCCGGTCATAGGTGACGCCCATCGGACCGTAGTCTTCCAGGTAATTGTCCCAGTCGAATTCCTCCCGGCCGTCCCCTTCCCCGGTCAACTCGCCGGTCCGGTCAAGGGTCTTGGCCTCTTCCTGAACGGTCTGATCGCCCTCCTGGGGTTCGATTTTGCTTTCGGTCTCGGGATCCTCATCCGAGGTGACTTCTTCCAGGAGGGGGTTCTCCTCCATCTCCTGGTTGACCGTTTCCACCAGTTCCAGACGCGACAACTGGAGCAGCTTGATCGCCTGCTGGAGTTGCGGCGTCATGATCAACTGTTGGGAAAGTTTCAGGTTCTGCTTAAGTTCAAATGCCATGGATCCACTGACCTTTAACCCCTCTTGGCTTAGAATTTAAAGTCATCCCCGAAATAGATTTTCCTGGCGATCTCCGACGAGGCGATCCGGTCCGGCGTCCCCTCCACGAGAATCGTCCCCTCGTTGACGATATAGGCGCGGTCGCATACGGAGAGGGTCTCGCGGACGTTGTGGTCGGAGATGACCACCCCGATTCCCTTCAGCTTGAGCTGGCCGATGATCTTGCTGATGTCGGCGACCGCCAGCGGGTCAATCCCCGCAAAGGGTTCGTCGAGGAGGATGTACTTCGGTTCCGTGACAAGCGCTCGGGTTATCTCCACCCGCCGTCTCTCCCCTCCGGACAGGGAATAGGCCCTGCTTTCCGACAATGCCGTCAGATCAAGCTCTCCCAGGAGCATCCGCAGACGATCCTGCCTTTCCACACCGGTCAGGGGCAACGTCTCGAGAATCGCCATGATATTTTCACGCACCGTCAGCTTCCTGAAGACAGAGGGCTCCTGGGGAAGGTAGTTCAGTCCTTTCCTGGCCCTGACATACATCGGGCATCGGCTGATGTCCTCACCGTTGAGGGAAATCGTTCCGGCATCGGGCTTGATGAGTCCGACGATCATATAAAAGGTCGTCGTCTTACCGGCCCCGTTGGGTCCCAGAAGGCCCACCACCTCACCCGGATTGATCTCCAGATCGACCCGATTGACCACCTTCCTGCCGCTGTAGCTTTTGATCAGGCCCGTCGCCGTCAGTTTTCCCATGAAGTCATCGATAAGGCATGTCCAGAAGGACGGATGCTACCGCTTCTTTTCCTGTTTGTCCTGCGACTGAGCGGGATAGATCGTGGCCGTCACGCGACGGTTTTGCGCACTTTCCACAACCCCCCTGTTCTCATTGAGGAACACGGTGACCTTGTCCCCCCGGACGACGTTGGCCCCTTCCCGCAGGACGGCGTTTCCCGTCATGGTAATCTTCTGGATGTCCTGCTCGAAGACCGCATCGTCTCCGGTCACGATCCGATTGGGTTCCGTGATCGTGACATGGCCCTTTGCCTCGACACGCTCCAGGTTCCCCACTTCGGCGTCGCCGACTGTCCGGCCGGTGCTCTTTTTCTGATTGTCCTCCTCCTTATAATAGATCGTCAGGGTATCCGCCTTGATCGTCCGCTCGCCCTGCGTCGCCACGGCGTTGCCGGAAAACACGACCATTCTCTTCTCGTGATAGGCATCCAGACGGTCCGACACGATCTGGATCGGTTCCTCCTTCTTGACGGCCTGCGCCTTGCCCTTAGCCTCACCGGGCTTCGACTGGCACTGAGCATCCAGAGGCGATCCCATAAGGACCATGATGAGCCCAAGAGACATCCATACCTTGAAGAACCTTTCCGGCATCACCTTATCTCCCTATCTTCCCTGTTATGCGCGCGTTGACCTGCGACAGAAGGGAGACCTTCTTTTCACCCAAGGTATAGATCATCCCCACGCCGCTGACCCGGATCCCGCCCCTTTCCATCACCACGGGGCCTTCCGTCTCGACCTTTTTTTCCGCCTCCCGGTATCTGAGCCGATCCGCCGTGAAACGACCGCTGTCTTCGGATTCGATCACGACATTCCCCTCGATCTCCATATCCCGCGATTCGGTATTGAACTTTCCCCGGTCCCCGTTCATGACGTAGGTCTTTCCGTCCTTCATCACGAGTTTGACCATGACCTTCTCGAAGAGGGCCAGGTTTTCCTTCTTTAGGTACCGGGCCGTGTCCGCCACGATCTCCCATCTCATGCCGGAGTCCCCGACCTCCGTATAACGGACGTTGCGGACCTGGAGATCGACCTTGTCCGACATGACCTTCTGGAGGGTCTTTTCCGGTTCCTGCAGGAGGCTGATCACCCATATCACCGCTCCACAGAGGATCGCCGCCAGAACCGCGAAGATGATCAGCGCTTTTCTTCTGTTTTTCATCTCCCCGCCCGTTGCCGCACCTGCCTAACGGGCGGCCGCTCCTTTTGCGGTTTTATATCATCGGCACGTTCGGATGTAAAGGTCAAAGGTCATCCTTGGCCTTTGGCCTCCGGCCACGGAAATCCGTATTTCGCCGCGACATCCGCCCATCGCTCCTGCCCCTTGAGGATCAGCTCGCAGACCTCACGGACCGCCCCTCTTCCGCCCCGATGCCGGGTGACATAATCGGCGGCCGCTCGGGCCTCTGCCACGGCATCCGCCACGGCGACCGCCAACCCGACCCGGTTGAACACCGGGATATCGACCACATCGTCGCCCACATAGGCGGTCTGCTCCGGCGTGAGGTTGCGGCGCGTGAGGATCTTGTCCAGGGCCTCGGCCTTGTCCAGGATCCGCTGGTGAACCTCGGTGATCCCCAGATCGGCAGCCCGGTGTTCCACCACACGGGAGAGCCGCCCGGTCAACAGGACCACGTCGATCCCGCACCTCATGAGCATCTTCAGGCCATGACCGTCCTTCACGTCGAAAAATTTGCTCTGCAGTCCCGCATCGTCGAAGACGATCCTGCCGTCCGTCAGGACGCCGTCCACGTCAAGGATGAGGAGCTTCACGCCGAGGACCTTGTTCCGCAGCCGAACATCCATATCCAATTTCACGTCCCTCCCATCCCGCAGAAATCTTCGGGGGCTCCCTCCCTGACGACCGAATCGATCCGCTTGAGCATGGTCAACAGGGCCGGGAGGCTCTCCAGGGCCAGGGAATTGGGGCCGTCGCAGAGAGCCCGGTCGGGATCGGGGTGTACCTCGAAGAACAGGCCGTCGATCCCGGCGGCCACGGCGGCCCTGGCCAAGGCAGGCACCATTCGCCGATCCCCCCCCGAGGCATTTCCGGCCCCGCCGGGAAGCTGCACGCTGTGGGTCGCATCAAAGACCACCGGATAGCCGAACCGCCGAAGGATCGGAAAAGCTCGGAAATCGACCACCAGGTTGTTGTAGCCGAAACTGGCCCCCCGTTCGGTCAGGATAAGGTTCCGGTTGCCCTCCGCCGCCGATTTTTCCAGGACATGGGCGGCATCCCAGGGGGCGAGGAACTGGCCCTTCTTGATGTTGACCGCCCTGGCCTTTCTGGCGACCTCAGCCACGAAATCGGTCTGTCGGCAGAGAAACGCCGGGATCTGCAGGACATCCAGGACCCGGGCGGCCGGTTCGATCTCCTCGAACCGGTGGACATCGGAGAGGACGGGAATCCCGAAATTCTCGCGGACCTTTCCGAGGATCTCCAGTCCCCGTAACAGCCCCGGCCCCCGATAGGCGTCTTTCGAGGTCCTGTTCGCCTTGTCGTAGGAGGCCTTGAAGATCAGGGGAATCTCAAGCTTGCCCGTCAGTTCTTTCAGATAGTCGGCGATTTCCAGGGTCTTCGTTTCATCTTCTATGACACAGGGTCCGGCGATGAGTACCAGGGGTGCGCCCCCTCCGATCGCCAGGGACCCGATCTGGACAGGTTTCACGGCATTGAACCTCCTTTTCCAGAATTATTTCTGCTTCTGTTGCATGATCCGTATCTTCAGCTGCATGATCTTCCGCCCTGCTCCCGCTTCCGGATTCAGCTCGTGGGCGCTGGTATAGGCCTTCAGGGCCTCCTGGTAAAGCCCTTTTTTCTCGTAGGCCGTCCCGAGGTTCATGTAGGCCTGGTCGTCCTCGGAATCGAGCCTGAGGGACATGCGGTAGTATTCGATCTGCCGGTCCAGGTCCCCTTTCAGGCCATAGGCATAGGCCAGAGCCGAATAGTAGGCAGCCTGTCTCGGTTTGAGTTCGATGAGCTTCCTGTAGGTCTGGATGGCCTTGTCATAGGACTTTTCCCTCAGGTAAGCATCGGCCAGTTGATTGAGGACCTCGACGGTGGGCTTGGCCGCTGCGAGCTTCTCATAGATCGCGACAGATTCCCGGGTCTTGCCGGACTCCTGGTAGGCCTGGGCCAGGCTCTGCTGGACCAGGGGGTCCTTGGACCCCATCTTCAGGGCTTTCTGATAATTCTCGATGGACTGGGCGTGTTTTTTCGTTGCGGCATAGGCGAAACCGAGACGCCCGTGAATGACCGCCTTTCGCGGGCTTGTCTTGAGCGCCCTCTCGTAGAGGGGAATCGCATCTGCGTAGCGCTTGGCCCTGAAATAGAGCTCGGCGATCCTCTCGATGGCATCCGGATCGTCCGGCTTGAGTTCCAGGACCTTCTGATACGCCTGCATGGCTTCGGGGTCCCTTTTGGCCTTCTCATAGGCCGCCCCCAGGTTGTAGTGAACGACGGGGTCCGAAGCATTCAGGGCGATGGCCTTCCGGTAACTGTCGATCTCCTCTTTGGTCTGTCCCTTGCCCCCGAAGGCCACTCCGAGGTTGGCATAGGCGGCTGCGTTTTTAGGCTGTCGCTTGACGACCTCCCGATGCCAGCGGATGGCCTCGTCGTAATTTCCCATTTTCAGGTATACCTCGGCCAGGGCGACGACCACGTGATCGGCCTTGGGGACCTTCTCCAGGACGAGCCGGTACTGCTCCAGGGCTTTTGGATACTGTTTGCTCCTTTCGTAAGCCTCTCCGAGCTTGAAAGCAGCAACAGGATTGTCCGGGCGGATCTTCAGGGCGGCCTGAAATGACGTGATGGCCTTGTTCCAGTTTCCCTGCTGGAGAAGGGCCAGCCCCATGTTCAGATGTGCCTCGTCGTCTTGCGGGTTGGCCTTCAGGGCACGGCTCGTCACCCGGATCACCTCATCGTACCGGCCCATCTTCAGATAACCCTTCGCCAGTTCCGTCAGGGCCGTTGGATCATCGGGCTTGAGGGCCAGGATCTCCGAATACTGGGTCACGGCCTCCTGGGTCATGCCGGCGCGCAAATAGAGCGAGGCCAGCATCTTCCGCACATTGACGTCCTCGCGGTTCATCGAGATCGCCCTTTTGAGGTACTCGATCTGGACCTTTTGATTCCCCGAACTCCGGGCGTATCGCAACCAGTCCTGAGGGGTGATCTGGACCCGGACCGGAAGGCTGGCCATCATCTCCCCTTTGTAACGGATCTGGATTTGGTACCCGCCCGGCCTGACTTCTCCCACGCCGTTGCGTCCGGTGAGAACAGCCCGATCCACGAAATCGATTCCCTTGAGGAGTTTGCCCAAGGCATCCTTTCCTGCAAATCCCTCCACATCCACCGTAACCCCGCCCCCGAACAGGACGTCCGACTCCACCCCCTTGATGACGAATTCATCGCGGTAGGAAACCTCAAAAACATCCCGTTCGGTAAGCCGGTAGTCCTGGCCGTTCTTCTCCACGATCAGGGCGTAGAATTTGGGTTTTTCCTTGAAAACGAGAAAGGCGATCCCGCTTCGAACCCGGGTCCATCCGTCGTATATTCCCTTGGCTCCGCCCCGATAGAGGAATCCGGCCCCCAGCATCCCCCCGACCAGGACGACAATTGTGGCCGTCACCAACAAGATCCTCCGGGTCCGGCCCTTCTTTGCCGTCCCCCTTTTCCGATCCTCCTGATACGCCATCTCTCCCGAGCCCTCCCCTTCAACAGGCTATCGTGAATGTCATCCCCTTGGATGGAATTTTTTGTGGATTTCCTTCAGCCTTTCAGACGTGACATGGGTGTAGATCTGCGTGGTGGCGATGTCGGCATGGCCGAGCATGACTTGAACGGACCGCAGGTCCGCCCCTCCCTCGAGCAGGTGAGAAGCAAAGGAGTGCCGGAAGGTGTGGGGGTGTATCTTTTTGAGCAGTTTCGCCCGCTGGGCATATTTTTTTACGATCTTCCAAAATCCCTGCCTGGTCAACCCTCCCCCGGATCGATTCAAAAACAGCTTGTCGCACCTGCGGCCCTTGAGGAGGATCGGACGGGCCTGGTCGATGTACCGCTTGACCGATTCGTTCGCCACGCGACCGATGGGAACGATCCGCTCTTTCTCGCCCTTTCCCAGGGCGATCAGATACCCCACCTGCCAGTTGATGCTGTTGACGTTCAGGCCGATCAGCTCCGAAACCCGGATCCCCGTCGCATACATGAGTTCCAACATCGCCGAATCGCGCAGGGCCGTCGGCGTGGCCGTGCCGGGTTCGGCAAGGAGGCGGCTCATCTCTTCACGGCTCACCACATCCGGCAGGCGCATCCAGACGCGCGCCAGTTCGATATGGACCAGAGGGTTGCGATCCAGCAGGCCCATCCTGAGCAGGTACTTGTGAAAGCCGCGAAGCGCCGCCAGGGTGCGGTTCGTCGAACCCGCGGCGAGGCCATCCGCCCTCAGTTGGGCCAGAAAGGCAATCACGTGGTCCGGGCCGATATTCCGTATGTCTCCAAGGGCCAGACCGCCGATGTAGTCCGCATATCGCTTCAGGTCCCGTCCGTAACCGTCTATGGTGTTGCGGGAAGCCCCTTTTTCAACGGTCAGAAAGTTCAGATATTCATCGATCAGGCGAAGCATAGGTTTCTCTAACCCAAATGGGCTTTAGAAGCAAAGACTTTTTGTCGCGTCTCCTCCCGGCCCCCACGGCCCTGTCGCCCCTAAAAAGATATTGACAGCCATTCCTGAGTATGATAGCAAAACGCCTGTATTTTATTGATGTTATGCTTATGAGGGCAAATGCGGGCCTGCAGTGTTTTGGGGGACCGCTGTGAGGGATGGATTTTCATTGACAAACCGGGATGCCATGGCGTCTGACCCTCTGGGATCGATTCCCTGCTCCCTACATTTATTATTTATTCCGGAACGGCCCCGGGTCTTTCCGGGGAGGACGATCTCGGGTTCAGCAGTTTGTTCTCGAACTGCACGGGGTGTGCGGATCATACACGCCCGGATATCCCGTTCCCACACGGGTCTTGAGTCCGATACCGTTGGTTTTTCAGTGCGGTTATCGCACTTTCAATGCCCGGAGCACCTCGGGTTCCCCGGTCTGTTGCAGTGCCCGAGCCTCCAACGCAACAGAAATGCCGTTCATAACTGCTGGTGGATGTTCCGTATTGGCCGCCGCCAGGGACGGAGGGACTCCTCAGCCTGCCCGCTGGCATCTTATTTGCTGTAACTATATTATTTGGTGGTGTTTCTTGCGACACAGGGGTCCAGCGTATGGACCATGGCATCATTGGGGACGTAACTCCCTTAGGAAGCTGGAACGGATATCTCACAAGGTATGGAAGATCATGACCCTCCACGATATTAAATCCCTGCTGGACGCCGATGTCTTGGTCTGCGGGGCATGTTTGGATATTGATGTGAAGTCAGCCGTCGTCGCCGATGTCATGAGCGATGTCCTGGCCTTCGGCAAACCTGGGAGCCTGCTCCTCACCAGGATAACGAGCCCGCAGGTTGTCAGGACATCGGACATCCTCGATCTGGCTGCAATCGTGATGGTAAGGGGCAAGTCCCCAAGCCAGGAGGTCCTTCAATTGGCCGAGGAACTCCAAATCCCCATCCTGAAGACCGACTATGTGCCCTTCGAAGCGGCCGGTCGCCTCTACGGGAAGGGGTTGCGAAGCCCCATCGAAAAGGCCGATGCATCCCATGCCGCCTGTTGATCTTCCACGTGCCATGGGGAAAGGGAAAATGGCGTGCTCCTTCGCCAGGTAAAGGAAATCTTAAATGCCGAGGTGCTGGTCGGTGAAGACCGTTTGGACATCGAAGTCCAGACGGCCTTCGGCGCCGATCTGATGAGCGATGTTCTGGCCTTTGCGGTCTCCGGATGTCTCCTGCTGACTGGGTTGACCAATCCGCAGGTCATCCGCACGGCGGATGTGCTGGACATTGCCGCGGTCATCCTCGTCCGGGGGAAAAGGCCGTCGCCCGAAACCCTGCAAGCGGCGGCAGCCAAGAACATCCCGGTCCTCTCCACGAAATATATCCTCTTCGAAACGGCAGGACGTCTGTATCAGAACGGCATTCGCGGTTGCTTGGAAAAGGTGGATGAACCCCCCCGTATCCGTTTGTGAAGCCCCGCCCTACCGGGAGATCTTCCCGGTGGATGGCGGCAATTTTGACGACGCAGGACTGGTCTCGGGAGAGATCAAGTCCAGGCTCAAGGAGATGGGACTGGTCAAAGATGTGGTCCGTAGGGCGGCACTGGTCTGCTATGAATCGGAGATCAATATCGTCTCCTATGCGCGACAGGGAAAGATCTGTCTTGAGGTCCTTCCCGGCCATGTGATCATCGAGGCCGTCGATGAGGGTCAGGGGATAGCGGACATCCGCTTGGCCATCCAGGAAGGCTGGTCAACCGCCACGGAGAGGATCCGTGAGATGGGATTCGGCGCGGGGATGGGACTCCACAACATCCGCACCTATTCAGACATCTTTCATATCTCCTCCGAGGAGGGGCTGGGGACCCGCCTGAAGATGATCATCCATATCCCCCGGGAGGAGGGACCGTCGGGAGGAGAAGGAAGCGCATGAATCTTGAAGCCATCGTTCAGGCCCTGCACCTGAAGGTCCGATCCGGTCAGGAAAAGCTGGCTGTGGAAGTTCGGGGGGGGTATGTGGGGGACCTTCTCAGCGATGTGATGGCCAACAGCCGGGAGGGGGACCTCTGGATCACCCGGCAGGTCCATCAGAACATCGTGGCCGTGGCCAGCCTCAGGGACCTGGCCGGCATTGTTCTGGTCCGCGGCTCGGAACCCGCCGAGGACACGCTTGAAAAGGCCATCAAGGAGAAGATTCCCATCCTTGTTTCGGACCTTGCGACATTCGAGACGGCAGGGATGGTCTATCGTTTGATCGGTCCGGGTGAAGGGGGACCCGCCTGACGGGAAGGGGGGTCGTCTCCGGGATATGATCAGGGCATACCGTTGCGATCTGCACGTGCACACCTGTCTTTCGCCCTGCGCCGATCTGGAAATGTATCCCACAGCTCTGGTCCGCAGGGCTTTGGAGGAGAGGCTTGAAGTCATCGCGATTTGCGATCACAATGCCTCGGAAAACGTCCCCTATGTGATGCGGGCGGCCTTGGACAGGGGGCTGGTCATTCTGCCTGGGATGGAAATCAGCAGCCAGGAAGAAGTCCACATGCTCGCGCTCTTTGACAGCCTTGAGCCTTTGCAGGCCCTTCAGCAGACCGTCTACCGGCATCTGCCCGGGAAAAACGACGAGGAACGGTTCGGTTGTCAGGCCATCGTCAATGAACTGGATGAAGTCGAGGGATTCAATGAAAAACTCCTGATCGGTGCGACGGATCTTTCCCTGACCGTCCTGATTCGTGAAGTCCGTCAACTGGGGGGGATTGCAATCGCTTCTCATATTGACCGGGAGTGTTTCAGTGTGATAAGTCAACTCGGTTTTGTCGATCCGGCGACGCCCTTCGATGCCCTGGAGGTTTCCAGGGCTTTGGGATTTGCAGGCGCACGCCGGAGATATCCGGAATTGGAGGCCTATCCCTTCCTCCTCTCTTCGGATGCCCATCAGATCGATCAGATCGGCCAGGGGTACACGGAGATATACCTGGAAACCCCGACGGTCGCCGAGCTGAAGATGGCTTTTTCCGGACAGGAGGGACGCCGTATAGCGGCTTTCTGATGCTTGAGTTGGCCCTGCATATCCTCGACATCGCCGAGAATTCCGTCAGGGCCAAGGCCAAAACGGTGTCGATCGACGTGACCGAGCAAAGGACCGCCGATCTCCTGACGATCGAGATCGGGGATGACGGCGTGGGCATGAGCCCGGCAACCCTGGAAAGGGCCATGGACCCGTTCTATACGACGAAAAAGGTCCGCAGGGTCGGCCTGGGACTTCCCATGTTGGCCGATGCCGCCCAGAGGGCCGGCGGCCGGTTCGAAATCCGGTCGGAGGAAGGGGTGGGGACGAACCTGAAGGTCACCTTCCGGCTCAGCCACATCGACCGGCAACCGCTGGGGGACATCACCGGGTCCCTGGTCAGCCTGATCGTTGGGAACGCCGGGGTTGATTTCCTCTACCGGCATCGATGCGACGGTCGCAGCTTTACCCTCGATACGAGGGAGATCAGGGAGGAAATCGGGGATATTCCGATCAATACCGTGGAGGTCATCAAGTTTATCAGGGCATACATTCAGGAAGGTCTGAGCGAGATTGGAACCAATGCATGAGCGCTCATAAATATGAAGGAGGAAAGAATCGATGAATGCGGAACATGGTGAGCTGTTGAAAGAGTTTACCGCGGAACAGGTTGCAAAGCTGGATGAGATCATCGTCAAGCACAAGGGGAAACCGGGATGTCTGATCCCTGTCCTCGAAGAGGCCCAGGTGGTCCTTGAATATCTCCCCGTCTCAGTCCAGAAACGAATCGCGAAGGAACTGAGCCTCCCCTTCAGCCGGGTCTACGGCGTGGTCACCTTCTACTCCTTTTTCACCATGACCCCCCGCGGCCGCCATACGGTCCGCGTCTGCCTGGGAACGGCCTGCTACGTCCGCGGCGGCAAAGCCCTGGCCGATGCCATCAAAAAAGAATACGGTGTGGAGGAAGGCGAAACGACGCCCGACAGGCGGTTCACCTACGAGTCGGTCCGCTGCCTGGGGGCCTGCGGCCTGGGGCCAGTGGTCGTCGTTGACAATGATGTCCACGGCAGGATGAAGCCTTCGAAACTCAAAGACGTACTCAGCCAATACAACTAGTGAGGTAAAAGACTATGGCCAAGCTGAAAATCGAAGATTTGAAGAAGATCAAGGAGAAGGTCCATGCCGAGACGGCGCTCCGTGAGGGCCAGAACCGCGTGAAGGTCACGGTCCACATGGGCACCTGCGGGATTGCCTCCGGGGCAAAGGAAGTCATGGATTCGCTGCTCAGCGAGATCGAAGAAGCGGGCGTGTCGGATGTCATGGTCACGACCTCGGGTTGTATGGGACTCTGCAGCCGGGAGCCCCTGGTGACGGTGGAGATCGTCGGTCAGGAACCGATCAAATACGAGTACGTCAATCCCAACAAGATGAGGCAGATCTTCAAGAGGCATGTCCTCGAAGGCGAGATCCAGACCCCCTTTGTCCTGGCGAGAGGTTCCGAAGTCGTGAAGTAACCCGTAATGCGCTGCGTTTCCCTATCCGGGAACCAAGCTGAACCGATATCAATGAGTGAAGGAGGATGATATCCCAATGAAAGTTTTTCGCTCGCATCTGTTGCTCTGCGGAGGAACAGGCTGTCACGCATCCGGAAGCATCGAGGTGAAGAAGGCCTTGGTCGCCGAGTTGGAGAACAGAAAGCTCTCCGATGAAATCAAAGTGGTGGAGACTGGCTGCAACGGATTCTGCGCCATGGGACCCATCATGGTCGTCTATCCCGAGGGCATCATCTATATGATGATCAAGCCCACGGACATCCCGGAACTGGTGGAAGAGCACCTCGTCAAGGGGCGTGTCCTGGAAAGGCTGCTCTACCGGGAGCCGATCACCGAGGGGATCATCCCCACCATGCAGGACATTCCCTTCTTCGCCCTGCAGGACCTGAGGGTCCTCAGAAACCGGGGCCTCATCGACCCCGAGAAGATCGAGGAGTACATTGCACGGGACGGTTACGCCGGCATGGCCAAGGCCCTGACCGAGATGACGCCCGAGCAGATCATCAAGGAGGTCCTCGACTCGGGGCTCCGCGGCAGGGGCGGCGCCGGCTTCCCGACCGGGATGAAGTGGAAGTTCGCCGCTGCTTCGCCGGGTGACGTGAAGTACGTCCTGTGCAACGCCGACGAGGGTGACCCCGGGGCCTTCATGGACCGCAGCGTCCTGGAGGCGGATCCGCACGCCGTGCTTGAGGGCATGGTCATCGCCGCCAAGGCGATCGGGTCCCATCAGGGGTACATCTACTGCCGTGCCGAATACCCCCTGGCCATCCAGCGCCTGAACATCGCCATCAACCAGGCCAAGGAATACGGCCTTCTGGGCAAGGACATCCTGGGCACCGGCTTCGACTTCGAGCTGGAGATCTACCAGGGCGCCGGCGCCTTCGTGTGCGGCGAGGAAACGGCCCTGATGACCTCCATCGAGGGCAAGCGCGGCATGCCCCGCCCCCGCCCCCCCTTCCCCGCCGTGGCGGGCCTCTGGCAGAAACCGAGCATCCTGAATAATGTGGAAACCCTCGCCAACATCGGGCAGATCATCCTGCGCGGCGGGGCCTGGTACGCCAGCGTCGGCACCGAGAAGAGCAAGGGGACGAAGGTCTTCGCCCTCACCGGCGACGTGAACAACGTCGGCCTCGTCGAGGTCCCGATGGGCACCACGCTCGGCTCGATCGTCTACGACATCGGCGGCGGGATCCCCGAGGGGAAGAAGTTCAAGGCCGCCCAGCTGGGCGGTCCCTCCGGCGGCTGTATCCCGGTCCAGCACCTCAACGCCTCGGTCGATTATGAAACCATCGTCGAGCTGGGCGCCATCATGGGCTCGGGCGGCTTGATCGTCATGAACGAAGACAAGTGCGCCGTCGACATGGCCCGGTTCTTCATGGACTTCTGCCAGGACGAGTCCTGCGGCAAGTGCACCCCCTGCCGCGAGGGGACCAAGCGGATGCTGGAGATCCTGACCAACATCACCCACGGCAAGGGCAAGCCCGGCGACATCGAGCTCCTGGAGGAGATGGCGGCGATCATCAAGGACGCCTCGCTCTGCGGTCTGGGCCAGACGGCCCCGAACCCGGTCCTGAGCACGATCCGCTACTTCCGCAAGGAGTATGAAGACCATATTTACAACCATCGCTGCGAGGCGGCTGTCTGCTCGGCCCTGTTCAAGTCGCCCTGCCAGCATACCTGCCCGGTCGGGATGGACATCCCCTCCTACATCGCCCTGATCCGCGATGGCCGGCTGGACGACGCCTACAAGGTGATGCTCCGGACGAACCCCTTCCCGTCGGTCTGCGGGCGCGTATGCGACCACAAGTGCCAGTCCAAGTGCCGCCGCGGGAAGATGGATGAGCCGATCGCCATCAAGTTCCTCAAGCGCTTCATCTCCGACAATGCCCCGCGTCCCAAGACCGAGGCGGTCGCGGTCACGCGCAAGGAAACCATCGCCGTGGTCGGCGCCGGCCCTGCCGGCCTGACGGCTGCCAGGGACCTGGCCCTGCGCGGTTACAAGGTGACCGTTTTCGAGGAACTTCCCGAGGCGGGCGGCATGCTCCGCTGGGCGATCCCCGCCTATCGTCTGCCCCGCGACATCATCGCCAAGGAGATCGACGAAATCCGGTCCCTGGGCGTGGAGATCAAGTGCAAGACCCGCGTGGGCAAGGACATCCCCTTCGCGAAGGTTGAGAAGGACTTCGACTATGTCTACCTGGCCCCCGGCGCCCACAAGAGCCAGAAGATGGGCGTCCCAGGCGAGGACCTCAATGGCGTCTACGGCGGCGTCGAATTCCTCCGGGATTTCAACGCCAACGAAAATGCCTGGACATCCGGCAAGAAGACCCTCGGCTCCAAGGTGGCGGTCATCGGCGGCGGGAACTCCGCCATCGACGCGGCCCGCTGCGCGGCCCGCCTCGGTGCGGACGTGACCATCCTCTACCGCCGCGAGCGCAAGGACATGCCTGCGGCCGTCGAGGAGATCGTGGCGGCCGAGGAGGAAGGGATCAAGATCGAATTCCTCGTGGCCCCGGTCAAAATCGTGGAAAAGGGCGGCAAGGTCAGCGGCATCGCCTGCCAGAGGATGAAACTCGGTGAGTTCGACCGGAGCGGCCGGAAGAAGCCCGTTGCCATCGAGGGCTCCGATTTCACGCTCGGTGCGGATGCCGTCATCGCCGCGATCGGCCAGGTGCCAGACATGTCCTTCGTCCCGAAGGAGAGCGGCGTGACGGTCAACAAGTGGGACACCTTCGATCTGGCCAAGGGGAGCGCCTCCCTGACCACCAATCCCAAGTTCTACGCCGGTGGTGACGCCGTGACGGGGCCTGATACGGTCATCGGTGCCATCGCTGCCGGACATCAGGCTGCCAACGACATCGACGGGGCCATCCGCGCCAAGAACGGCGAGCCGGCCTGGGAGGAGCCTGAGGAGGAGAAGATCGTCATTCCCTTCGTGCTCGACGAGGACAACCCAGAGGCCCCGCAGACGAAGATGCCGGAGCTTCACGGCCCCGACCGCAAGAAGAACTTCGTCGAGGTGGAGCTGGGCTTCACCTTGGACGATGCCGTCAAGGAGGCAACGCGCTGCCTGCGTTGTGATGTGGAGATTTAATCTTCCAGGGGGCCTTCAGGGAGAGAAACCCTGGTGGCAGATGCATGCAACTGTGCCTGCCCGTCGCTGCGGCAGGCAGGCAACCCCTGATAAATTCCGGAGGATGTGCGGATTGCCCGCACGCCCGCACGGATCATAGAGAAGAGATCGGAGAAAAACTATGGCCCAAGTGACTTTAACGATTGACGATAAAAAGGTTACTGTCGAGTCCGGCACCACCGTCCTGGAGGCCGCCAAGAAGATCGGCATCAAGATCCCGACCCTTTGCGCCTGGACCGAGATCAACCACAGGCCCGGGGCTTGCCGGGTCTGCATGACCGAGGTGAAAGGCCAGCGCAGCCTGATCGCCTCCTGCGTCTTTCCCGTCGCAGAGGGGATGGTCGTCAAGACCAACACCGAGAGGGTCCGCATGGCCCGCAAGATGGTCGTCGAGCTCCTCCTGGCGAATCACCCCACGGAATGCAACTACTGCGTCCGCAACGGCAGCTGCGAGCTGCAGAAAGTGGCCGAGGCGGTCGGCCTGAAGCGCGTCCGTTTCGACGTCCCCGAGTTCTCGAGGGAGAAGATGATCGATCACTCCAGCCCCTCGATCGTCCGCGACGGCCGCAAGTGCATCAACTGCCACCGCTGCATCACCGTCTGCGAATCGGTCCAGACCGTGAGCGTCCTGACTCCCTCCCACAGGGGGAGCAAGGTGAGGGTCGTCCCCTCCTTTGACCTGCCCCTGGCCGAATCGAACTGCATCGCCTGCGGCCAGTGCATCATGGCCTGTCCCGTCGGCGCCCTCTACGAGAAGGACCAGGTGGACGAGGTCTGGAAGGCCCTTCAGGATCCCACCAAGCATGTCATCGTCCAGGAGGCCCCGGCCATCCGGGCCGCCCTCGGCGAGGAGTTCGGCCTTCCCCCGGGAACCCTGGTGACCGGCAAGATGATCGCGGCCCTGCGTCAGCTCGGCTTCGCCAAGGTCTTCGACACCAATTTCACGGCGGACCTGACGATCATCGAGGAGGGCAACGAGCTTCTCAAACGGGTCAAGGAAGGGGGGACACTCCCCATGATCACCTCCTGCAGCCCGGGCTGGATCAAGTTCTGCGAGCACTTCTACCCGGACCTCCTGGATCACCTGTCCACCTGCAAGTCCCCGCAGCAGATGTTCGGCGCCCTGGCCAAGACCTACTACGCCCAGACCGCCGGGATCGACCCGAAGAACATCGTCTCGGTCTCCATCATGCCCTGCACGGCCAAGAAGTTCGAGTCCGCCCGCCCGGAGATGAATGCGAGCGGCTACCGGGAGGTGGATGTCGTCCTGACGACCCGGGAACTGGCCCGGATGATCAAGGAGGCCGGCATCGACTTCCTGAATCTCCCGGACGGTGAGTACGACGCCCCGATGGGCGAGTACACCGGCGCGGCCACGATCTTCGGGGCGACGGGCGGCGTCATGGAGGCGGCCCTCCGGACCGTCTATGCCGTGGTCACCGGCGAGAACCTGCCGAGCCTGGACATTACCCCGGTCCGCGGCCTTGAAGGCGTCAAGGAGGCGACCGTCAAGGTCGGCGCCCTCGGAGACGTCAAGGTGGCCGTGGCCCACGGTCTGGGCAACGCCCGCAAGGTGATGGACAAGATCCGCGAGGGCAAGGCCGACTACGCCTTCATCGAGATCATGTGCTGTCCCGGCGGATGCGTCGCCGGCGGCGGCGAGCCGATCCCGACGAACAATGAGATCCGCACGCTCAGGGCCGGCGCCCTGTATCAAGACGACGGTCAGGTCCAGGCCAAGCGGCAGTCCCATGAGAACCCGTCCATCACGAAGATCTACGAGACCTTCCTGAAGAAACCGCTGGGGCACAAGTCTCATGAACTGCTTCACACGCATTATACGAAACGCGGCGAGGACGTCCCACACAAGTCCTAGCCGTTCGCAAGCGCGACGGTAAACACCTGCGAGGACGGCCCCGGCGGGGCTTACCTCAAGGGAGATAAACGCTTCAACTTTTTTTCGAAGAGGTTTGATCTCCTGGGTCAAACCTCTTCTTTTTTAGAGGATCGATGCCGATGGAAACCCGGGACATAAGGGAGGAAGAGGATCTCCTGGGCCGCCTGGAGGTCCCGGCCGGCGCCTACTGGGGTGTCCACACCCAGCGCGCGATCGGAAACTTTCCCCTGAG
>JAJFUM010000082.1 GCA_021372415.1 Deltaproteobacteria bacterium | reverse complement strand
GGATGCCGTACTCTTCGCCGGCCAGCGCGAAGGTCAGATACTTGCCCTCCCTTTCCGCCGCAGGGGACATGCCCTGAACGGCCGTTTCCATCGTTTCCATTGCTCCCGTCCTTTCCTTCTCCGTCGTGAATTTCACACCCCACCAGCCTGCCGCTGGACAGAAAAATTTCTTCTGAGTCCGCCTTTATCAACAATCGTACCAATCCCGTCCGGAACGACTAAATACGATCGTTCTCCCTTTTATGTCGAATGGTTGCGGAAAACTGGCTGGGGTGGTCTTCGGAAAGGCGGGCAGGGGAGAGGGGGCCGATGCGTCCGGAAGACTGGACGGACGTCCAGCGGACCGGATGGAAAAGGGCTCAGGGCGATGCCCGGCGGTTCAGGCCGTGGCTCTTGAGCAGGCTGTAGATCTGCGCCCGGGAAAGGCCGGAAACGCGGACCATCTCGCGGATGTCGCCCCGCGTCCGGACGATGAGGGCCTCCAGGTAGCGGCGGTCGGCGGCCTGGCGGGAGGCCGCGATGTCCGGAAGCCTCCCGGAGCCCTCCTCGGCCGGAGGCGCGGCCTCCTTGGGAGAGATCCTCTGCTTGAGAAGTTTGACGCGGAGCTCCGCGGGCAGATGCTTGGGGTAAATGATGGGGTGCGGCCCGGCGATCGCCACGATGCTCTCCAGCGTATGGACGAGCTCGCGGACGTTGCCGGGCCATGAGTATTGCCCCATGGCCTCCATGAACTCGGGGGAAAAGCCCTTGACGTCCATCTGATAGCGCTCGCAGAGCACGCGGAGGTAATGGAAGATCAGGGTGTTGATGTCCTCGCGCCGCTCCCGGAGGGGGGGCAGGTCGATCGTGACGGACCGGACCCGGTACAGGAGGTCCCCGCGGAACAGGCCCTTGCGGACCCTCTCTTCCAGGTTGCAGTTGGTGGCCGCGACCAGCCGGAAGTGCGAGCGGAGCTCCCGCTTGCCGCCCAGCGGCCGGAAGGTGCCCTCCTGGAGGACCCGGAGAAAGGCCTTCTGGATCTTCAGCGGCAGTTCGCCGAGCTCGTCGAGGAACAGGGTCCCCCCGTCCGCTTGCTGGATCAATCCCTGCCGGGCCTGATCGGCGCCGGTAAAGGCGCCCTTTTCATGGCCGAACAGGACCCCCTCGATGATGCTGACGGGCAGGGACGCGCAGTCGACGACGACGAACGCGCCGTCGGACCGGCCGCTGTTGTCGTGGATGGCCCTTGCGAAGAGCTCCTTGCCGGTCCCGCTTTCGCCGGTGATCAGGACATTGACGTCCATGGCCGCGGCCCGGGCCACGAGATTCAGGCAGCGCTCTACGGCGGGACTGGTTCCGATGATCGACTCCCGCTTCAGCCTCCCCCGGACCTGGCACTGGCGTTGCGCCTCGCGGTACTGGATCGCCCGGACCAGGGGCAGGGTGAAGTCGCTCAGCGAGGCCGGTTTTTCGATGTAGTCCCAGGCGCCGTTCCTGATCGCCAGCTCCGCCCCGTTGGGATCCCCGTACCCGGTCATGATGATCACCTCGGGATTCGACGGGCCGGCGGCGATCTCTCCGATGATCTCCAGGCCGTTGCCGTCGGGAAGGCGGACATCCAGGAAGACGACGTCGTAGGGGCGGCCGGCGATCTTTTCCCGGCAGCCCCGGATGGTCGTGGCGATGTCGGCCCGCTGGCCCATATCGCGGAATTCGTCGGCCATGAGCCGGGCGATCTCGATCTCGTCGTCGACGATCAGGATGTCAGCCATGGGGTCCGCCCTCCGCAAGCAGCGTCCTGATCGCCCGGACCATATCCTGGATCAGGACCGGTTTCATGACGAGCTTGATGCCCAGGCTTTGAACGATCTCCCGGGTGACCGATTCGCTGTAGCCGGTGCAGAGGATGACCGGGAGGCACGGCTCCAGCTTCCGGAGCTCCTCGATCATCTTCAGCCCCGTCATGTCGGGCATGGTCTGGTCGGTGATCACCAGGTCCACCTCCGAGGCATGGCTGCCGTACCAGTCGATGGCATCCATGGGATGGTTCATGACGGTCACCCTGTATCCCGCGTTCGTCAGCATTTCCGCCGTCATTTCGGCGAGGAGCTGCTCGTCGTCCACCAGCAGGACCCGGCCGTGCCCGCTCGGGGAGGCGTGGGGGGCAGGAATCTCCCTTGCTTCGACCTTCTGCTTCACCACCGGGAAAAAGACATGGAACGTGGTGCCCCTGCCCGGTTCGCTCTCCACGGTCACGGCCCCCCGGTGGGCCTTGACGATCCCGTGGACAACGGAAAGGCCGAGCCCGGAGCCCTCCTGGACCGCCTTGGTC
>JAJFUM010000075.1 GCA_021372415.1 Deltaproteobacteria bacterium | reverse complement strand
AGGGTGGCAATCATCTTCCGCTGGTTCTCCTCGAACTCCTCCGCGGTCATCTTGAGGGTCCTGAGGTTCCGATCGTAGAGCCTCTGATCGAAGGCCCCATTGTACTGGAAGCCCGGATAGGCGAGGATCGCCGCCCGCACCTCCTCCTCGGTCACATGGATGTGCAGGTCCTCGGCCTTCTTGAGGATCACGGCCTGGTTGATCAGGTAATCGTAGGCCCGCTGCTTGAGGTTCAGGGTCTTGAGCATCTCGTCCGTCAGTCCCTGGCCGAAGCGCTGGCGGTACAGTTCCGTCAGGTTGTGGTATTCCCTCTGAAAATCGGCGTATACGATCGGCTTCCCGTCAAGCAGGGCGATCCGTTCCGCCACTTGCTTGCCGCCCATGGAGCCGAAATAGAAGATGAAGACGAGGATAATGATCCCCAGGATAACCTTCATCATCCAGTTTCTGGCATGCCTTCTCATGAGGTCGAGCATTTGGTCTTCTCCCCTGCGTCTTGATAATTGGGTCAAGAGAAAACAGGCCCTGTCCCGAAGCGATCGGCCGACCGGCCGATGGCCCCTTTCCCGGCCCCCTTTTCCCGACCGGGTTAGTAATATAGTCACCCCCAAAATGCAACGATTTTTTGGAAAAAGGCATTGATAAGGGTCGGAAAATACGATATAGGGGGTCCTGAATCGAAGGGTCCCTTCTATTGGGGACGCCATTCTACCTGATGATCAGGAGGAAACGAACTTGCTTTTCGATTTCATTTTAGGAAAGTTTTCCAACGACCTCGCCATCGACCTGGGAACGGCCAACACCCTTGTCTATGTCAAGAACAAGGGCATCGTCTTGAGCGAACCCTCGGTGGTCGCCGTTCATAAGAACGCCAAAGGGGAAAAGAAGGTTCTGGCCGTCGGCGCAGAGGCCAAAAAGATGCTCGGACGAACCCCGGGCAATATCGTCGCGATCCGTCCCATGCGGGACGGGGTCATCGCCGATTTCGACATCACCGAAGCGATGCTCCGCCACTTCATCCTCAGCGTCCACAACCGCCGCGCCCTGGTGCGGCCGAGGATCATTGTTTCCATCCCCTCGGGGATCACCCAGGTGGAACGAAGGGCCGTCCGGGAGACGGTGGAATCGGCCGGGGCCAGGGAGATCTACCTGATCGAGGAACCAATGGCGGCGGCCATCGGCGCAGGATTGCCGATCACCGAACCGATCAGTTCGATGATCGTGGATATCGGCGGGGGGACCACGGAGGTGGCGGTGATCTCCCTGGCAGGGGTCGTCTATTCGAAATCCGTCCGGGTCGCCGGCGACAAGATCGACGAAGAAATCGTCCAGTACATGAAACGCAAATACAGCCTCCTCATCGGGGAACGATCCGGGGAGATCATCAAAACCACGATCGGCTGCGCCTTTCCCGATCCCAGCCTGGAAATCCGCAAGATGGAGGTGAAGGGACGGGACCTGATCTCCGGGATCCCGAAGATCGTGGAGATCAATTCCGACGAGATCCGGGAAGCGATCATGGAACCGATCAGCCTCATCGTGGACGCCATCAAGGACGCCCTGGAGAACGCGCCCCCCGAGCTGGCCGGCGACATCGTCGATCGGGGGATCGTCCTGACCGGCGGCGGCGCCCTCCTGAGGAATATCGACCTGCTGATCCGCGAAGAGACGGGACTTCCCATCACGATCGCGGACGATCCCCTCTCCACCGTGGCCAGAGGGGCCGGTATCGCCCTGGACCAGTTGGATGTCCTCAAAGAGGTAACCTTTCAGGTATAGGGGATAACGCTTCGTTAGCCCCTGTCCGTGTCGTCGGCCGTTCAATGCTGAGAGGGGGTGGGTTTCCCCCTTGCAGGTCTGCGGAATGTCCCTGACGCCTCCGCGTCCGCTCAAGCGACCCGTGGGATCGTCCCAGGGGTGAGACAACGATTGATTGCTGAGGCATGCTGATCCCGAGGAAATATCAATCCATCGCCGTGGCGGCGATTCTGCTGATCGTCTCTCTGAGCATCCTTTCCTACAGCGCGGTCAACCTGACCGAAACCGGCCTGTTAAGGAAGATGGTTCTCGAGGTGGCGGCCCCTGTGGAAAACCTGATCAACACCTCCCTCACGGCCCTTCATGACGCCTGGAAGCGGTATCTTTTCCTCGTCGGCATGGAGGATGAAAACAGGAAGCTCAGGCGCGAGAACGCCCTTCTGGCCAAACAGCTCAACCAATACCGTGAGGGATACATGGAGGGGATGCGTCTCCAGAGACTGCTCGACATCAAGAGCGGTTTCCAGACCCAGACCCTTGCCGCCAGGGTGATCGACCGGAAACACACTTCCCTGTTCAAGACGATCCTCATCAACAAGGGGACATCGGAGGGCCTGAGGGTCGGTTTCCCCGTCTTGGCCGACAAGGGGGTCGTGGGGCGGATCATCGAGACCTCCTGGCACGCCTCGCGCGTTCTCCTGCTGATCGACGAGAACAGCAACATTGATGCCCTCATCCAGAGGAGCCGCGCCCAGGGCATGCTCCAGGGCGCCGGATCGTCAGGCTGCAACATGAAGTATATCTCCCGGGTGGAGGAGGTGCAGCCCGGTGACGTGGTGGTCACCGCAGGCCTTGCCGGGGTGTTCCCCAAGGGACTTCTCCTAGGAGTCGTCAGCGGGGTCTCGCGCAAGGAGGGCGGGCTCTTCCAAAAGATCGAGGTGGCGCCGGCAGTCGATTTCAGCAGACTGGAAGAGGTCCTGGCCCTGATCACGGAACAGGGGAACGTGCCATGATCTACTACCTCACCCTTCCCTTCCTGATGCTCTTTCTGGTGATCGTCCAGATCACGATCCTGGACCTCTTCTCCCTGGGCCGAATCGGCATGGAAATATCGCTCATCATCGTGATCTATGCGGGTTTCCACCTCGACGCCCTCCGGGGCGGGATCCTCTCGCTGATGCTCGGATTCTTCCTCGACTGTCTGACCAGCGCGATATTCGGCCTTTACACCCTGATCTACATCTCCATCTTTTATCTTTCCATGATCGTGGCCGGTGCGGTATACGGGGAGAAACCGCTCCTGATCGCCATCTATGCGGGATTCTGCACGCTTCTGGAGGGGCTCATGATCGTCCTGCTCTATCGCTTCGTATTCGCCACCGATATGCTTTACACGCTCCCGAAGGTCTTCATCCCGCAGGCCGTCGTGGTGGCACTCTTGAGCCCGATCCTGTTCAGGCTTTTCCGCAGTTTTGAGGTATTCAGGCATGCAGAAGATACACGACCGACTCGACGGGTATGAGCCGGGACAGTTCAAGAACAAATTCAACGTGATCTTCGTCATCGTCTCGATCGCGCTCGTGCTCATCGTGATGAGGCTGTGGTACCTCCAGGTGATCAGGGGGAGCGAACTGAGGCAGCGCTCCGAGAACAACAGCGTCCGCCTGAGGAAGGTCAAGCCGATGCGCGGCCTGATCATGGATGATGGAAGGCGGGTCATCGTGGACAACCAGCCCTCCTTTGACCTGGTCTTCATCCCCAACCGCAGCAAGGATGTCCAGAAGACCCTCGATCGGCTCAGGGCACTCTATGCCGAGCAGTCCCTCTCCTTTCCGACCCTCGCCTCCTCCTTCACGGGCAAGCTCAAGCCCTTTGTCCCCGTGGTCATCGAAAGGAACATCAGCAGGGAAAAGCTTGCCGTCGTGGAGACCCACTCCATGGAGCTTCCGGGAGTCTTTGTCGAGGTAACTCCCATACGTCAGTACCTGAACGGCGAGATGACCGCCCAGGTCATCGGTTTCACCGGTGAGGTAAGCCGGGAGGATGTGGACCGAAACGGGGCCGGACAGTTCACGCCGGGCGATATCATCGGAAAGTTTGGCATTGAAAAGTTCCTCGATCCCTACCTGAGGGGGAAGAGCGGCGCCGAGCAGGTGGAGGTCAACGTGGCCGGCAAGGAGGTCCGTTCGCTTGGCAGGATCCCGTCCGTTCAGGGCGATAACGTGGTCCTGACGCTCGATGCGGCGCTCCAGGAGGCCGCCTGGAAGGCCATCGGCGAGCGGCCGGGGGCCCTGGTGGCCCTTGACCCCCGTAGCGGGGCTATCCTGGCTCTGGTCAGCTCGCCTTCCTTTGACCCGAACCTCTTCAACGGGGGCATCTCCGCCAGCGACTGGGAGGGCCTTGCCACCGACCGCCGCCATCCCATGGAGAACAGGGCCATCTCGGGCCAGTATCCCCCGGGGTCCACCTACAAGCCGATCGTCGCCGTGGCGGCGCTCGAGGAGGGGCTGATCACGCCGGAGACCACCTTCAACTGCAATGGGTCCTTCGAGATGGGAAACCGGACCTTCCGTTGCTGGAATCCAAAAGGCCACGGCCAGGTGAATCTCCACCGTGCCATCGTCGAGTCCTGCGACGTCTATTTTTACAACCTGGGAAGGCTGCTGGGTCCAGACAAAATCGCGACCTACGCCCGGGCCTTCGGGCTCGGCGATCCCCTGGGCGTCGACCTGGCCCGGGAAAAGGGTGGGCTGATCCCGACCCGGCAGTGGAAACTCGCCCGCTTCCGGGAGCCCTGGCAGCCCGGGGAATCGATCTCCATCTCCATCGGCCAGGGGTTCAACCTCCTCACCCCGCTCCAGCTCGCCCATGTCTACGCGACCCTGGGCAACGGCGGCACCCTCTACCGACCCCGGCTCGTAAAACAACTTGAATCTACCGAGGGACGTGTCGTAAAAGTATTCGGACCGGAGAAGATGGGTACCCTGCCGATCCGACCGCAGACCATCCAGATGATCAACCAGGCCCTCTGGGGGGTGGTCAATGAGCGGGGGGGCACGGGATCCGCCCTGAGAAGGAAGGAGGCCGATGTCTGCGGCAAGACGGGCACCGCCCAGGTCATCGGACTCCCCCAAGAGGAAAAGATCAGAAAGGCAAAGCGCATCGCGGCCGACTACCGGGACCACGCACTTTTCGCCTGTTTTGCCCCCTACGGGAATCCCGAGATTGCCGTGGCCGTCATTCTCGAAAACGCGGGCCATGGGGGGTCCGCGGCGGGCCCGGTCGCCAGAAAGGTCATCGATGCCTACTTTGCCCAGAAGAAGACGACCACGCCCGAGGTTCGGGAAGTCGCCATTGTCGAAGGGATAAACTGAGGCCATGATCAAGCTGGACCGACGTCTCATCATTAATTTCGATTGGACCCTCTTCGTCTTGGTCCTGCTCCTGAGCATCATCGGTCTGCTCAACATCTACAGCGCCGGTTTCAGCATCACGGATTTGCGGCAGACGCCCTACTATCTCAGGCAGATCCAGTCAATCCTTGTCGGTGTCGCGGGGATGGCCTTGGCCTTTTTCGTGGACTACCGCTTCCTGGGCCGCCACGCCTATGTGATCTATCTGCTGTCCATCCTCCTGCTGGCCATCGTGTTCATGTCCGGTTATGCGACCCGGGGTTCACAGCGGTGGATTGTCGTCGCCGGATTCACCTTCCAGCCCTCGGAACTGGTGAAGTTGACACTCATCCTGGCGCTGGCCAAGTACTTCGACCGAAACCGGCTGGGCAGGAGCTGGCGGCTCAGGGAGTTGTGGGCCCCCTTCCTGATCGTCCTGATTCCTTTCCTGTTCATCCTTAGACAACCGGACCTCGGAACGGGACTGATCCTCATGATCCTCTTCCTGTCATTCATCTTCTTCGTCGGTCTGGAATGGAAATCGTTCTTCATGGCCTCCACCGGGGGGCTTGTCTTGGTGCCCCTTTTCTGGTATCTTTTAAAGGACTACCAAAAAGAGCGGATCCTGACCTTCTTCAGCCCCGAGAGGGATCCCCTGGGTTCGGGCTATCACATCATCCAATCGATGATCGCCGTGGGTTCGGGGGGCTTTTTCGGCAAAGGGTTCCTGAAAGGTTCCCAAACCCAGCTCAAGTTCCTGCCTGAACAGCGGACGGATTTCATCTTCTCCGTCTTCGCGGAAGAGTGGGGATTCCTGGGCGGCATGGTCCTGATATTCATGTTCCTGTCCCTGATCCTCTGGGGTTTGAAGATCGTCATTCATTCCAAAGACTACCTGGGGGCGCTGGTCGCCTTCGGAATCACCATGCTGATTTTCTGGGAGGTCTTCATCAACATCGGCATGGTCCTGGGCATCCTGCCCGTCGTCGGGATACCCCTGCCTTTCCTCAGTTACGGCGGGTCCTCGATGGTGGTCCTGATGACGGCCATCGGGTTGTTGATGAATATCAGTGTCAGAAGGTATATTCTTCAGTCATGACCCATAGGGATTGGGAGGCATGCCATGCTTGGACGAAAGAGACGTGAAGAGGAAGAGGTCCGGGCCTTTCTGGGTAAAGGCGCCGAATTCACCGGCAAGCTGATGTTCAACGGCTCTGTCCGGATCGACGGCGATTTCAAGGGCGACATCTTCGGCAATGGCACCCTGGTCATCGGCGAGGGGGCGGAACTGGAGGCCGATATCCGCGTCGACAATCTCCTGATCAGCGGCGAGATACGGGGCACGATCAACGTCAAAAAGAGCCTCAAGATCTACTCGACGGGAAGGCTGATGGGCGACGTGAACACGGCCACCTTCTCGATCGAAGACGGGGCCTTCTTCGAGGGGACCTGCCATATGACTCAGAACGAGGCCGAGGTCCATACCTTGCCTCTGGATAGGAATGTGGGCGGGGAAAAGCGGTGATGCCCTGGGAGCGGGCGCGCCGCCTTTTGTCTTTTTCCTTGACAGCCTGAAAAGAATGATATAGAGACGTCACCGTACCTTGGTGACCCGTGGTCATATACTGACCGTAGTTTACTGTCATTGAGGGGTTCGTAAGATTCCGAAAATCTGCTCGAATTTTCAGCGACACCGTTTCTCCGGATGCCGCCCGGATTTAAGCCATGCCGGTGAACGTTCACTCCGAACCAGACAGTAAAATGACATCTGAAATGTTTCTGAAGGGTATTGTATTACATCTCCAATACGGCGATTCGGGAGTTTTGGGTGGACTCAAAAGGGACAAAGCGGTCGATCTCGCGGATTGACCGAAATCATCGGAACGATTTCAGAGAATTGGGATGCCAGTGGCCGGGTGTGATGTTGTTCGTTACACCCGGCTTTTTTTGATGCACCCCCCTGTGAGGTGATGGACGGTGGTCAGTCTCGATTATTCCCTGGGAATCCAGATCATTAACTTCCTCCTGCTGATCTGGATCTTGAACGTCCTTCTCTATAAGCCGATCCTCGGCATGATCGAAAAGCGCAAACAGCGGTTTGCCGAATCGGAAGCCGAGGTCAAGCGTCTCCAGCAGACCGTGGAGGAGAAAATGGCGGCCTACGAGGAGAAGTTGCGCCAGGCCAAGGCGGCGGCCCTCGACGAGAAGAACGAGATCGTCCGCCAAGGTTCCGAGGAGGCCAAGGCCATCATCGACGCGGTCCGTGGCCAGATCCCCGGCATGATGGAGGAATTCCACAAACGCATGGAGGGGGAAATCGGCTCCGCCAAACAGGTCCTGGCGCAGCAGGCGCAGGGCCTGTCCGTGGAGATCGCCGAAAAGGTCCTGGGAAGGAGTATCCGATGAGCAAAGGGCTTAAACCCGGCCTTTCAGGAATTCAAGACAAGCAGGCCGAGGCCCCGGCCAAGGGGACCCGGCGCCGGATCATCGCCTGTCTCGTCGCCTGCCTCGTCCTGACCACCCTCTGGCTTACGGCGGCCTATGCCTCGGGAGGGGCTGAGAAGGAAGGTCCCAACTGGTTCGACTTCGTCTGGAGGCTCTTCAACTTCCTGGCCCTCATCGGCGTGCTGTACTGGCTCCTGGCGAAGAAGACGAAGGACTTCTTCGTCGGACGGCGGGAAGGCATCCGAACGGCCCTGGCCGAGGCAGCCTCGGCCCGCGACGAGGCCCAGAAGAAATTCCAGGAATACGCTGCCAAACTCGACAAGGCGACCGGAGAGATCGATCAGATCAGCGCCATGATCCAGTCCCAGGGACGGGCCGAGAAAGAACGGATCATCGAGGACGCCCGCAAGGCGGCCGAAAAGATGAAGGAAGACACCCAGGCCCGGATGGAGCAGGAGTTCCAGAAGGCCTCCCTCGAACTCAGGACCGAGGCGGTCCGGCTTTCCAGCGAGATGGCCGAGGAGCTCCTCAAGAAGCACATCCGGGAGGCGGATCACGAGGCGATGGTCCGGGACTATGTGGACACGGTGACGGGCAAGCGTTGACCGGCGGCGAGGTTAACCTTTTATAGGGGGACAGGAATTGATCACGAGCGGCATCGCGAAGCGTTACGCCCGGGCCTTCTTCGAAATCGCGGGCGAGGAAAAGCGCTACGAAGAGTACTTCCGGGAGTTGGCCGGCTTTTCGGCCGTCCTCAGGCAGAACAAGGGTTTGAATGAGTTTCTGGCCAATCCCGTCTTCGATCAGCCGGACAAGAGGGCGGTGGTGGACCAGATCCTCTCCAAGCTCCAGATCTCCCCGATGACCGCCAACTTTCTGAAGCTCCTGGTCGACAAGCGTCGCATCGGCATCCTCTCCGACATCGAGGAGTGCTACCGTGAATTGATGGACCAAACCCTCAGGAAGGTCCGGGTGACGGTCAAGACGGCCTTCCCTCTGACCGCCGAGCTTTCCGGCCGGCTGCAGGAAGGGTTGGAGGCCATGACCGGAAAGCAGGTTGAAATGACCGTCATCGAAGAGCCGGCCCTGATCGGGGGCATCGTCGTGCGGGTCGGCGACACACTCTACGACGGCAGCATCAAAACGCAACTCAGCAACATCAGGAATCTCTTAGGGGAGGAACAATAGGGCATGGAAACCATCAAGGCCGAGGAAATCAGTGAGATCATATCCAGGCAGATCAAGGAGTACGAGAAGAAACTGGATATCAGCGAGACGGGAACGGTCCTGTCCGTCGGCGACGGCATCGCCCGGGTCTACGGGGTGGAAAAGGCCATGGCCATGGAGTTGCTGGAGTTCCCGGGCGGCATCCTGGGGATGGTCCTGAACCTCGAGGCGGACAACGTCGGTGTGGCGATCCTTGGCGAGGTGACCCATATCAAGGAGGGCGACATCGTCAAGAGAACCGGCAAGATCGCCCAGACCCCAGTGGGCGAAGGGGTCCTGGGCCGCGTCATCGACGCCACGGGCGCCCCCCTGGACGGCAAGGGCCCCATTGAGGCCACCGAATACCGCCGGATCGAGATGATCGCCCCCGGCGTGGTCTTCCGCCAGCCGGTCAACGAGCCGATGTACACGGGGCTCAAGGCGATCGACGCCATGACCCCCATCGGCCGCGGCCAGCGCGAACTGATCATCGGCGACCGCCAGATCGGCAAGACCGCGATCGGCATCGACGCGATCATCCGCCAGAAGGACACGGGCGTGAAGTGCATCTACGTGGCCATCGGCCAGAAGAAATCCACGGTCGCCCAGGTCGTGGAAAACCTGAGGAAACACGACGCCATGGCCTATACCTGCGTCGTCTCCGCCTGCGCCAGCGACCCCGCGACCCTCCAGTACATCGCCGCCTACGCCGGCTGCAGCATCGGCGAATATTTCCGGGACAAGGGCCAGGACGCGCTGATCATCTACGACGACCTCTCCAAGCAGGCCGTGGCCTACCGCCAGATCTCGCTGCTGCTCCGCCGCCCGCCGGGACGCGAGGCGTACCCCGGCGACATCTTCTACAACCACTCCAGGCTCCTGGAGCGGGCTGCCCGGGTCAGCAAAGAGCTCGGCAGCGGGTCGCTGACGGCGTTGCCGATCATCGAAACGCAGGCGGGCGACGTCTCCGCGTACATCCCGACGAACGTCATCTCGATCACCGACGGCCAGGTCTACCTGGAACCATCGCTCTTCTTCTCGGGAATCCGCCCGGCGATCAACGTGGGCCTTTCGGTCTCCCGGGTCGGCGGGGCGGCCCAGGTGAAGGCGATGAAGCAGGTCGCCGGCACCCTGAAGCTGGACTTGGCCCAGTACCGGGAGCTGGCCGCTTTCGCCCAGTTCGGCTCCGATCTGGACAAGGCCACCCAGGCCCAACTCGACCGCGGCGTCCGGCTTGTCGAAATCCTCAAGCAGCCCCAGTTCAAACCCATGTCGCTTGCCCAGGAAGTGGTCATCCTCTACGCGGGCACCCGGGGCTTCCTCGACAAGTATCCCATCGACAAGCTGAAGAACTACGAGCCGCAGCTTCTGAGCTTCGTCCAGGCCAAGTATCCGGAAATCATGAAGGAGATCGACGAGAAGAAGATCATCAGCCCAGAGCTCGACAAGAAGCTCAAGGACGTCCTGACGGAATTCGACTCCGTCTATGTTTCCGAATAGGACCCGTCACAGGGAGTGAACCCTTCACAAAAGGGACAAGCAATTATAAGGGGACAGGTTTGAATGGCCGCACTCAAGGATATTAAACGGAAGATCACCGCCGTTCAGAAGACCCGCCAGATCACCAGGGCCATGAACATGGTGGCCGCCTCGAAGTTCAAGGCCGCTCAGATGCGGATGGAAAACTTCAGGCCTTACGCCGTGAAGTTCATGGAGGTCCTGAACAGCCTGGCCCTCAAGGTAGACGCCAAATCTCATCCGCTTCTCGCGGTTCGGGAACCCAAGCGGATCCGGGTGATCTGCATGACCTCCGATCGGGGCCTGTGCGGGGGGTTCAACAACAATCTCCTCAAGGCCACGGAACGGTTCGTCAGGGAGAAACTCGCCGAGGGCCGTGAGGTGGCCGTCATCCCGGTCGGACGAAAGGGCCGGGACTTCTTCCGCAAGAAGGCCCAGACGATCAACGCCCGCGCCGACGTCTTCAGCCGCTTCGACATGGGCTTGGCCGTCCGGATCTCGGAAGACGTGATTCCCCCCTTCATCGGCGAGGAGTACGACGAGCTCTACCTCGTCTACAACGAATTCGTCAACGTGGCCGTGCACCGGCCGACAGTGGTCCGCCTCTTCCCCCTGCCCTCGATCGGCAGCGAGGAGGAGATCGAACCGGAGAAACGACTGGACTATATCTACGAGCCCTCCGAGGAGGCCCTGCTGGAGAAGCTCCTGCCGATGTACGTCCACGTCCTGATCTACCGGGCGCTGGTGGAGACCTCCGCTGGGGAGAACGGCGCCAGGATGGCGGCGATGGACAACGCCACCCGCAACTGCGAGGAGATGATCCAGACCCTCACGCTCAAGTACAACAAGGTCCGGCAATCGGCGATCACGGCCGAATTGATGGACATCGTGGGCGGAACCGAGGCACTGGCCAAAGGATAGGAGCACATCATCACGAGAGGTTTTCGGCCGAGATCCGGAAGCCATGTCGATCATGAAGGAGACGGGTATGAACATTGGAAGGATTGTACAAGTCATCGGGCCGGTCGTCGATGTGACGTTTGAGGAGGGCAAGCTCCCCAACATCATGAACGCCATCGCCATCACCAATCCCACCATCAACGACATGGAGGACAACCTGATCGTGGAGGTCGCCCAGCACCTGGGGGACAACGTCGTGCGCTGCATCGCCATGGACATCACCGACGGCCTGGTCCGCGGGATGCAGGCCAAGGACCTCGACGGTCCGATCTCCGTCCCCGTGGGACCCGAATGCCTCGGAAGGATCCTCAATGTGGTGGGCCGGCCCGTCGACGGTCTGGGGCCCATCGAGGCGAAGCACCTCGCGCCGATTCACCGGGAGGCCCCCACCTTCCTGGAACAGGACACCTCGGTCCACGTCCTGGAGACGGGGGTCAAGGTCATCGACCTCCTGGTCCCCTTCCCCCGCGGCGGTAAGATGGGGATGTTTGGCGGCGCCGGCGTCGGCAAGACCGTCGTCATGATGGAGATGATCCACAACATCGCCATGCACCACGGCGGGATCTCGGTCTTTGCCGGTGTGGGCGAGCGGACCCGCGAGGGGAACGATCTCTACCTGGAGATGAAGGCCTCGGGGGTCATCAAGCAGGCCGCCCTGATCTACGGCCAGATGACCGAGCCGCCCGGCGCCCGGGCCCGCGTTTCGTTGACGGCCCTGGCGGCGGCCGAATACTTCCGGGATGTGGAGGGACAGGACGTCCTTCTGTTCGTCGACAACATCTTCCGTTTCACCCAGGCGGGCTCCGATGTCTCCGCCCTCCTGGGCCGCATGCCCTCCGCCGTCGGGTACCAGCCGACGCTGGCCACCGACCTCGGGGAGCTTCAGGAACGCATTACCTCAACCACCCAGGGGTCCATTACGGCTGTTCAGTGCGTCTACGTCCCCGCCGACGACCTGACGGATCCGGCGCCGGCGACGACCTTTGCCCACCTCGATGGAACCGTCGTTCTCTCTCGACCGATTGCGGAACTTGGCATCTACCCCGCAGTGGACCCCTTGGATTCAACCTCCCGCATCCTGGACCCGATCGTCCTGGGCCAGGAGCACTACCAAGTGGCCCGGCAGGTCCAGGTGACGCTCCAAAAGTACAAGGACCTCCAGGACATCATCGCAATCCTCGGAATGGACGAGCTCTCGGAAGACGACAAGATCACCGTCAGCCGGGCCAGGAAGATTCAGCGCTTCCTCTCCCAGCCCTTCTTCGTCGCCGCCCAGTTCACCGGCACGGAGGGCAAGTTCGTCACCGTGGCCGAGACGGTCCGGGGGTTCAAGGAGATCCTCGATGGGAAGCACGACGACCTGCCTGAACAGGCCTTCTACATGGTCGGCGGCATCGATGAGGTCGTGGAAAAGGCGAAGAAGCTCGCCGAGTAGCCGGAGGACCCGAGATGGCTGACGAATTGACACTGGAAATCGTGACCCCCGAGAGGATGGCCTTTACGGGCCTTGTCGAGGAGGTGACCATCCCCGGCACGGAGGGGGAGTTCGGCGTCCTGAGGGGGCACGCTCCCCTTTTGAGTTCGGTGGACGTGGGAGAGTTGAGTTTCACCAAGGACCACAAGAAGGTCCGCTATGCAGTGAACACGGGCTATGCCGAAGTCACCGCCTCCAAGGCCACGGTTCTGGTGGAAACGGCCGAACGGGCGGACCAGATCGACCTGGAAAGGGCCCGTCAGGCCCGGGAACGGGCCGAAGAGAAGATTGCCAAGCTGCCCAAGGAGGATGCGGAGTTCGAAAAAGCCCGGATGGCCCTAATGCGGGCCATCACCCGGATCAACACAGCCACCAAAGGTTGAAAGGCTTTGTAGGGGCTAATCCTCTTCCTGGAAGGAGATCTCGACGATCTCGAACTCCCGGATCCCTCCGGGGGTGTTCACGCTGACTTCGTCCCCGATGCACTTGCTGATCAGGGCCTTGCCTATCGGCGAGGTGACCGAGATCCGGTTGCGGTCCAGATCCGATTCGAGGGGACCCACGAGCTGGTAGGTGATGGTCTTTTCGGTGTTGATGTCCTGGATCGTCACGGTCGAACCGAAGACGACCTTGTCGCAGGAGAGGTTCTTCAGGTCGATCACATTGGACATCGCCAGGTTGTTCTCCAGTTCCTGCAACTTCCCGTGCAGATAGGACTGCCTCTCCTTGGCGGCCGAATACTCCGCGTTTTCCGACAGATCCCCCTGCCCCCGGGCTCTCTCGATGTCCTTGATATTCTCAGGGATGGATACGGTCTTCAGGACCTCCATTTCCCGCTTCAATCTGGCAAATCCCGCCCTGGTGATGGGTATCTTTTCCATGAAACTCTCTCCCGCCTGTTATCTTTTGTGAACTGCGGGCAGGAAACGATCACGATGACCGCCCGCCGTACGAGGTTTGATCATTAATAAAGAAACGGAAGCCTGTCAAGGAGGAAATGGGGGGAAACGCGGACGGCTTGCCATGCCCAGGAAACTGTGTTAGGAAAAGCAGAATCACATTCGAAAGAAGGGAAAGGGATTGTCCGATCCTCCATGATCGACCGTTACGACAGGCATATCGACTATCTGAGGGTTTCCGTCACGGACCGGTGCAACCTCCGCTGCACCTACTGCATGCCCAAGGAGGGTTTCTCCCTGATCGGCCATGACGACATCCTCCGGTATGAAGAAATCCTCAGGATCATCCGGATCGCGGCGGGTCAAGGGATCACCAAGGTCCGGATTACCGGCGGCGAGCCCTTCGTCCGGAGGGGCGTGGTGGATTTCATCGCCTCCCTCCGCACCGTCCCGGAGGTGACGGACGTGAGCCTCACGACGAACGGCATCCTCCTGGAAACCTACGCGGAGGGGCTCTACGAGGCGGGGATCCGGCGGATCAACGTCAGTCTCGATTCCCTGAAGGCCGACAAGTACGCCAGGATCACCCGGGGCGGAGACATCGAGGCGGTCCTCCGGGGGATCCGGAAAGTCCGCCGGATGGGCTTTTCGCCGATCAAGGTCAACATCGTGGCCATCAAGGGCTTCAACGACGACGAGATCCTGGACTTCGCCCGGCTGACCCTGGACGCCCCCTATCAGGTCCGCTTCATCGAACTGATGCCCCTGGGCCGGGCGGGCGTCGAGAACGACGGCCAGTTCCTGGCCAACGACGTGGTCATGGAAAGGATCGCAGCACTGGGGACCCTCGAGCCGGTCAGCGGCAGCGGGGACAAGGGCGCGGGACCGGCGCGCCTCTACCGTCTGGCGGGCGCCCAGGGGCAGATCGGTTTCATCAGCCCCGTGAGCCGCCATTTCTGCAAAAGCTGCAACCGCCTTCGCCTGACGGCGGATGGCCATCTGCGCACCTGTCTGCTGTCCGACGACGAGGTGGACCTCAAGGGGCCCTTGCGGGCAGGGGCACAGGACGAGCAGATCGGGGCCCTCATCCGCGGGGCGATCGCCAGGAAACCGCGGAAGCACGGAATCTCCTGCGACGAGAGCCTGATCAAGAAGTGCGTGAAGGAGATGACGGCGATCGGCGGCTGATCCGGGCCGCCACCCGTAGGAGAAGCCGCAAGGGGAACCGCGCCATCACAGCGGCGCGACCGAGGTGCGGGGACCCGGGCCATGAAACAGGTTGGTCCCCTTTCGAAAGATCGGGGACAGACGGCGAGGTCGTCAAGCCATGTCATCGGACGCAACAAAGGTTCATAACGAGTGGCGGACCACACCGGCGGGGCGCTTCCTCGACGGAAGGATCAAGAGTCTCATCCTCGACCTGACCGTGCCCCGGGCCGGGGAGCGTCTCCTCGATATCGGCTGCGGCACGGGCGACCACCTGGCCCTCTTCCGGAAAAAGGGATGCGACGTGACGGGCCTGGATGCCTCTCCCTTCCTCCTCGATCTGGCCGGACAGCGGCTCGGCCATCGCGCCGAACTCCGCCAGGGGCGGGCGGAGGACCTCCCCTTCTCGGACAACGAGTTCGACATCGTCACCCTCATCACCTCCTTGGAATTCACCGAAGATCCGGCCCGGGCCATTGCCGAGGCGATCCGCGTCTGTCGGGGGCGCGTCTTCATCGGGGCGATGAACCGTCTTTCTCCCATCGGCGCCCAGGGTCTGTTGATGACGCTCTTCAATCCGCCGATCTCCACGGGCGCCCGCTTCTTCCACCTGTTCGGACTTGCGGCGATGATCCGCCGCCATCTGCAGGGAATCCGCCTCCACTGGGGCAGCGTCATCTTCCTTCCCTGGGGCTTCTATCATTTCGCCGCCGGCCTGGAGGAGCTGATCCCCGTAATGAACAACCCCTTCGGGGCCTTTCTGGGCGTCTCCTTCCCGGTAACCTTCTCTTTCCAGACGATCCAGGAACCCCTCCGGGAATCGGTGACGCTCAACGCCGAAAGGCCGAGGCCGGTCACAGAGATCGTCAGGGAGTTCAAACATGGATCATGAAGCGCTGCTTTACGAAAAACAGGAGGACCGCCAGGTCCGCTGCGTCCTCTGCAGCCACCGCTGCCGGATCGAGCCGGGAAAGCGGGGGATCTGCGCGGTCCGGGAAAACCGCGAGGGGATCCTGGTCAGCCTCGTCTATGGCGCCCTGATCGCCGAGAACGTCGATCCGATCGAAAAGAAGCCCCTGTTCCACTGCCTGCCCGGTTCACGCTCCTACTCCATCGCCACGGCGGGGTGCAATTTCCGCTGCTCCTTCTGCCAGAACCACGAGATTTCCCAGATGCCGCGGGAGGAAGGCCGCATCGTCGGCCGCAGGCGGACTCCCGAGGAGGTCGTCGAGGCCACCCTCCGAAGCGGGTCCAAGAGCATCGCCTACACCTACACGGAGCCCACCGTTTACTTTGAATTTGCCCATGACACGGCCGTCCTTGCCAAGGCCAAGGGGATCCGGAACGTCTTCGTAACCAACGGCTACATGACGCCGGAGATGCTCCGGATGGCCGCGCCCTGGCTCGACGCGGCGAACGTGGACCTGAAGGCCTTCAGCGACGAATTTTACAGAACCCAGTGCGGGGGCCGCCTCGAGCCGGTCCTGGAGAATCTTCGGCTGATGAAGGAGTTGGGGATCTGGGTCGAGGTGACGACGCTCCTCATCCCGGGGCTGAACGATTCTGACGGGGAGCTCCGGGACCTGGCAGGATTCGTCCGCTCCCTCGGCCCCGAGACCCCCTGGCACATCAGCCGGTTCCATCCCCGCTACCGGATGACCGAGAAAGGGCCGACCCCCGCCGAGGCGATCCACCGCGCCGCCGCGATCGGCAAGGCCGCCGGCCTCAAGTACGTCTACAGCGGGAACATCCCCGGGGACGCTGGGGAGAACACGGCCTGCGCGGCCTGCGGACAGCTTCTCATCGGGCGCTACGGATTTTCCGTCGAGCGGCAGGACCTGGCCGGCTCGGCCTGTCCCCGTTGCGGGGCGCCGCTGGACGGGATCTTCTGATCCGAGTTTCAAAGGTTTCTTAGGGATATCCATGATGGGTGAAGCGGAGCAAGAGGGGTGGGAGGTCGTCGCCAGGGCCTCCGGGATGACCCAGGCGGAAATCATCACGGGCAGGCTCGAAAGCGAGGGGATCCGCACGCAGCGGCGCTACGAGGCCGCGGGGACGATCTATGCGATCACCGTCGACGGCCTGGGTGAGGTCCGGATCCTCGTCCCGGCGGAGGATTGGCCGCGTGCCCATGAGATCCTCCAGAGGGCTTACGACGACGGCGAGCTCCCCTGGGACCGGGAGAACTGACCGGGAGCCGGTTCACCGGCAGGGGCCCCGGTCCCGGGGCCCCGCTCAAGTCAGGTTTTCCCCGCTGTTAAGGGCATACAAGGTAATTGCAGTTTTCGGTAAAGGTCACATCGTATATCCCGTTCTTGCCGCCGCTGATGACCACCTTATAGTCCTTCATCACGCTGGGCTGCGCCACCGTAAGGGCCTTCAGGTAAGTGAAGGGCCCCGTTTTCGCCCAGCAGCCCGTTTGGATTGACGTGATGGCATTCACGGAGAACTGAATTTCCCGCCCTTTCTCGCCTGCCTTGACAACGGTTTCGTGATGATCCGTAGCTGTACGCGTGTTCACGGAGACAACTTCGCTCGTCTGGTTTTCGATATCGACATAACCGGCCATTGCCGAGGCCAGGGGGAAAAGCCCCAGGACCAGACCTACCAGAAGCCCCAGCCCAACCTTCCTCTTTGTCATCGCCTCTTCCTCCTTATCCGTTATTGATCATAGTCTTCACGATCGCCTTCACGCCGAGTTACTGCTAAATCAATGCCAAGGCATCGGATTTCCCGGTCCCCGTCGGTGCAAAACAATTTCATCCAATGTTCACAGAGGGTTGCCACGCCATACTTGCATGATGGG
>JAJFUM010000060.1 GCA_021372415.1 Deltaproteobacteria bacterium | reverse complement strand
GACGCTTGGTTATTTTGAGGAAAGGGAGGGCGGTGCCGGGAAAGGGCCTGCCCGCACCGGAAGGCGCGGGCAGGCTCCGGCCGCGGTTATCCGAAGTAGCGTTTCAGCAGGCCGGCAAAGGCCTGTCCGTGGCGCGCCTCGTCCTTACACATCTCATGGACACTGTCGTGGATGGCGTCGTATTCCAGTTTCTTGGCCTGGGTGGCGATCTCTTTCTTCCCCTGGCAGGCGCCGCATTCCGCCTCGGCCCGAAGCTGCAGATTCTTCTTCGTGTCGGCCCAGACCACTTCGCCCAGCATCTCGGCAAAGCGGGAGGCATGGTCAGCCTCCTCGAAGGCGAAACGCTTGAACGCCTCGGCGATTTCCGGATAGCCTTCCCGATCAGCCTGACGGCTCATGGCCAGGTACATCCCCACCTCGGTGCACTCGCCGGTGAAATGCGCCCGGAGCCCTTCGAGAACCTTGGGATCGCATCCCGCAGCGACCCCGATCTTATGGCCGTCCGCCCAGGCCAGCGTTCCCTCCGCCTTGGCGGAAAACTTTTCCTTGGCCGCCCCGCACTGGGGGCACTGGTTCGGGGCCTCCGCCCCCTCATAAACGTAACCACAGACACTGCATACAAACTGCTTCATACTCTGCACAACCTCCTCGTTGAAATAGGGTTCAATACATTCCCGCATCGGGCAGCAGATCCTTGTCCGTGACCCGACTGCGGAACAGCCGGTAGACCCAGATCTTGTAAGCGATGACGACGGGCACCAGGATAAAGGCAACAACGGTCATGATCCCCAGCGTATAGGGGCTCGACGACGAATTGGAGATCGTCAGATCGAAGGCCGGATCGATCGTGGAGGGAATCAGCGTGGGATAGAGCCCGGCGATCCCGGTGAACGCCGTCATGAGAACGGCAACACTGGAAGCGGCAAAGGCCCTGGGCAGGGCGTTCCGGGAAAGGAAATACCGAATCGCCAGCAGGGCGGCGACCGCCAGCACAGGCAGGGGAACGAGCCAGGGACGCTGGAGGTAGTGGGACACAAAGCGGGTCGCAACCCCGGAATAGACCAAAAATGCCACCCCGGCGGCCAAGAGCGGCATCCAGAGCCGGCGGGCAATCTCCGCTGCCCTGTGGCTCAGGGCGTCGCTGGTTTTGACGCTCACATAGAGCGCCCCATGCAGGGCGAAAAGGAGCAGAAAGAGGACGCCGGTCAGGAGGCCATAAGGATTGAGCAGACCGAGGAAGGTACCGTGATATCCTGATCGGTCCATGGGCAGCCCCTGGAAGAGATTGCCGAAGGCCACCCCGAAAAGAAGGGTGATCACGAAACTCGCCAGGATCAGCGAGCCGTCAAAAAGACTCCGCCAATGGACGTCTCCGCTCTTGTCCCGAAATTCGATGGAGATGCCCCGGACGATCAGGGCAAAGAGCAACAGGAGCAGGGGGGTATACAGATAGCTGAACATCACGGCATAGGCGGTCGGAAAGGCAGCGAAGGTGGCCCCTCCGGCGGTGATCAACCATACCTCGTTGCCGTTCCAGACCGGTCCCAAGGTGTGCAGCAGCACGCGCCGCTCCGTATCGCTCCTGCCGAGCATGCTGTGGAGCATGCCTGTCCCCAGGACAAATCCGTCGAGCAGAAAATAGACGGCCCACAGGACGCCCCACAGGACAAACCAAGTAATCTGCAGATCCATTGTCCTTCCCTCCTTGCTGATGAAAAGGAAACCTCTCAGGCCGGCCCCCGGCGGGCAACTTTCGCCAGGAGATAGATGTCCAGGATGGCCAGACTGCCGTAGAGCGCCGTAAAGCCCAGCAACGAAGCCACCACCTGCCCCAGGCTAACCGCGGTAGAGACGGCATCGGACGTCTTGAGAAGGCCGTAGACGATCCAGGGCTGACGTCCCACCTCCGCGACGATCCAACCGAGCTGACCGGCCAGATAGGGAAGCGGCAGGGCGAAGAGCATGACCTTCAAAAACAGGCTTCGCGACTCGACCCCTCCTTTGAAGGACCAATAAACCCCGAGCAAACTCAACAGGGTCATCGCCACCCCCAACCCCACCATGAGCCGAAAGCTGATAAAGGTGGGCAGTACGGGGGGCCGCAATTCCCTGGGAAAGGCCTTGAGCCCCTTAACTTCGGCATCGGGATCGTGGAAGGCCAGGAAGCTTGCCATCCTCGGGATGTCCAGCCAGGCGATCCGGTTGCGCTCCCCGGCCTCGTCGGGGAACTGGACCAAGCTCAGGGGGAGACCCTTTCCGGTCTCCCAGATGGATTCCATGGCCGCCAGTTTGGCCGGCTGCACCTTCGCGATATGGAAGGCGTGGAAGTCGCCGGTCGCCATCACCAGCAGGCAGGCGGCCAGGCCAAAGACGGCGCCGGCCCGGAAGGACCTATGGAAGAATACCGTCTCGTTCTTCCGCAGTAGATGCCAGGCGGAAATCGCCATGACGAAAAAGGCGGCCACCGCATAACCCGAGGTCACGGTATGGAAGAATTTGATCCACCCGTAGGAGTTGAGCAACAGGGCGACAAAGTCGATCATCTCGGCGCGCATCTTTCCAGCCGCGTCGGTGACCAGATGATAGCCCACAGGCTGCTGCATCCAGCCGTTGGCGATCAGGATCCAGAGAGCGGACAGATTGGTAGCGATCGCTACGATCCATAGGGAGGCCGCATGCATTCTGGGGGAAAGCTTTTTCCAGCCAAAGATCCATACGCCGATGAAGACCGATTCCATAAAGAAAGCCAGGGTGGCCTCGATCGCCAGGGGGGCGCCGAATAGGTCACCGACGTAGCGGGAGTATTCTGCCCAATTCATCCCGAACTGGAATTCCAGGGTAATCCCCGTCACCACCCCCAGGGCAAAATTAATCAGGAAGAGGTGCCCCCAGAACCGGGCCATCTTCAGCCACGTCTGGTCCTTGCTGATCACATAGCGTGTTTCGAAATAGGCCGCCAGCAGGGAAAGACCGAGCGTTAAAGGTACGAAGATAAAATGGAACATGGCGGTCACGGCGAACTGCCATCGGCTCAAGGTCAGCACATCCATATCCCCTCCTTAATTTGAACGATTTTTGCCTTTCGGCGTTTCCCGCCGCGGCTCCGCAGGTGCTTCTTTGTCCTGCCCGGCCAGATGCTTCAGCGTCACCTTTCCCAGGACGCTCCGCATCCCCTCCTGGGCCTCTTTCCAAACCGGATGGACCGTACAGAAGGCATCCCGGCCGCAGACCCCCTTCCCCAGCAGGCATCTGTTCAGGCTGATCGGCCCCTCGGCCGCTTCCACGATCTCCAACAGGGAGATCTTCTCCGCAGGCCGGCCGAGGGAGAAACCGCCGCCCGCTCCCCGCTGGGAGATGACCAACCCCGCCCGGCCTAGTTGCTGGAAGATCTTGGCCAGAAGAGGCCGGGGGACCTCGATGTCGCTGGCGATATCCCCCAAATGCCGAGTCTCCCCCTCCGGCTGTCCGGCCAGATGGACCATGCCGCGAATGGCGTAATCACCCATCCTCGTAACCTGAAACATCGCTCCTGTCCTTCCCTATCATTCCCTGCGGGGTCTTCTGTCCACATTCATACCAAATATGATCTTTTTTGTCCTATTTAATCGCAAATCTCCCGGCAGTCAAGAAAAAAATCACGGCTCGACCAGGCGCCTGCGCTGGCTCACGGGCACCCCTTCTCGGTGACCTGCCCAGCAGCGGCCACCCACCGCGCAGCAGGGAACGGACTTTTTCGTCGGGGAGCAGATGGTTAGGTTCTTCGGATCTAAGTCCCAAGACCATGCCCTTCCGGTCACTTTCCTGTAGGCCGATGCCGGCCATGGCCGCCGGGTGCCCAAGGCGGCCCACCCAGGGCCTATCCATTGACATCGCAAGGCAACTGCTTAAATTAATGCTGCAAGCAACCCTGGGGCGGAGGCGAGGCGCAGTGCGGCAGGGGGAAAAGACCTCGCCCTTGACGCCTCCGGGAATGGATGATCCGGATTACCCCGGTCCGTCTGACGGACCGGGTGTTTTCCGTTTCCTGCCGGCGCACGGGCCCTGCTCGGGCTGCCGAGGGTAAGGGAGGTTTAACGATGAAACGATGGATCATGGGGGCGGCAGCGATCGCCATGGTATTTGCGCTTTCCGCCTGCGGCCGCTACGGATGCATTGCCGGTGGCGGATGGGAAGGAGGATGGGGACCGATGATGTACCCCGGAGGAGGAATGTTTATGGGAATGATTCTGCTGATCATCCTGGTCGTGGCGGTTGTCTGGTGGCTGACCAAAGGCGCGGGGGCCAGGAATCGCGGCGTCCCGGGCAAGGAGACACCGATCGAGATCCTGAAACGGCGCTATGCAGCCGGTGAGATCACCAAGGAGCAGTTCGAGACGATGAAGAAGGATCTGGACAGCTGAGGCCGGGCCCCTGTCCCGCGAAGGTCGGGTGGCGGGGCAGGGACCACTTCAGACCGGTATCCCTGCCCCGCAAAAGCGTTCACCCTTTCCGATCGTGAACGACAGAAGCGGATCATAAAAAAGGGATTGCCATCGCCGTGATTGTCCTCAATGCTCGGCCTGCTCGGTGCAGGCCCGGTCCAGGCCAAAGGGACCTGCACGTGCAAAGGAACGTCTTGGGCTCTCTTCTGGAGCGGGCTGGGAGCCAAGGTGGCCAGCCAGGTTCGCATTGCATGGGGTCCACGATCAGGCAAAGATAGCGGCAGGCCTTTCCGATGTGAGGCCCTTCACAGAGCGGTTTCTGCAGGGGCGTGATATTTCTTGACAAATATTTTGGAATCGGGTATTGAAATACCTACTTGAGAGGTACGGAGTCCCCGGAGCCCGAAGGCTGTTGGGGATTTTTTTTCACAAAAACACGACGGACGCCGGTATTCGTCAGTCCCATGGGGCCTGATCCCGCAGGACCGTGGAACTGAGAGGTCCGGTAAGGCCGCCTGGCAGGAAGCATCATGAGGGAAACGGTCACGGAGTCCATGTTGGACAGAGTCAACATCGCGGAAGAGGCCGCAAGCGACGAGCGGGTGCCGGCGGAGGGAACGCGCCGGCAGCAGCAGGAGATCGCCCAGCGCCGGACCTTCGGGATCATCAGCCATCCCGACGCCGGGAAGACGACGCTGACCGAAAAGCTCCTCCTCTTCGGCGGGGCGATCCAGCTTGCCGGGGCCGTCAAGGCCCGGAAGGCCGGCCGCCACGCCACGAGCGACTGGATGGCGATCGAGAAGGAGCGCGGGATCTCCGTCACCACGTCGGTGATGAAGTTCCACTACGGGGCCTTCGAGATCAACCTCCTGGACACCCCCGGCCACCAGGACTTCTCCGAGGACACCTACCGGGTCCTCACGGCCGTGGACAGCGCGCTGATGGTCATCGACAGCGGCAAGGGGGTCGAGCCCCAGACCGAGAAGCTCATGGAGGTCTGCCGGATGCGCAACACCCCCATCATGACCTTCATCAACAAGCTCGACCGGGACGGGATCGGGCCCATGGACGTCCTGGCCAACATCGAAGACAAGCTCCAGATCGAGTGCGCACCGCTCTCCTGGCCGATCGGGATGGGGAAGGATTTCAAGGGGGTCTACAACCTCTACAATCAATCGCTCCACATCTTCACACCCGGGAAGGACAGCCGCAAGGAGCAGGGGATCCTGATCACGGACCTTGAGGATCCCCGGCTGGACGAGCTCCTGGGGAGCCAGGCCCAGCAGCTCCGGGAGGAGATCGCCCTGATCGAGGGAGCATCGAGCCCCTTCGACCACGGCCAGTACCTCAAGGGAAACCAGACCCCGGTCTTTTTCGGGAGTGCGATCAACAATTTCGGCGTCCGGGAGCTCCTGGACGCCTTCGTGGAGATGGCCCCGGCCCCGGGGGAGCGCCCCACAGCCACACGCATGGTCTCTCCCATGGAGGAGGCCTTCTCGGGGTTCGTCTTCAAGATCCAGGCGAACATGGACCTGGCCCACCGGGACCGGATCGCCTTCTTCAGGATCTGCTCGGGCAAGTTCACCCGGGGGATGAAGGTGGTCCACCACCGGATCGGACGGGAGATCGTCCTTTCCAACGCCACGATCTTCATGGCCCAGGACCGCACCAACGTGGAGGAGGCCTGGCCCGGGGACATCATCGGGATCCACAACCACGGGACGATCCAGATCGGCGACACCTTCACCGAGGGGGAGCCGCTCCAGTTCACCGGCATCCCCAACTTCGCCCCCGAGCACTTCCGGCGGGTCCGGATCAAGAACTCCATCAAGATCAAGCAGCTCCAGAAGGGACTCACCCAGCTCTCCGAGGAGGGGGCGGTCCAGGTCTTCCGGCCGCTGATCTCCAATGACTACATCCTCGGGGCCGTGGGGGTCCTCCAGTTCGACGTGACCATGGCCCGCCTCAAGACCGAGTACGGGGTGGAAGCCTCCTACGAGCCGGTCGAATTCGCCGCGGCCCGCTGGGTCGCCTGTCCCGACAGGAAGCGGCTCGCGGAGTTCGAGAAAAAGTGCCAGGCGAACCTAGCCTGGGATGCCGACAACCACCTGACCTACCTGGCCGCCAGCGAGTGGCGGCTGGGTTTCACCATGGAGGAGTGGCCCGACATCGAATTCCGCAAAACCCGGGAACACAGCTAAGCACCGATCGGCTGATCATCGAGAGCCTGGAAGGAACCGGAGAGCTTCTCGCACGGATCCGCCGGCGTTCTGCAAAGAGTCTCTGGAGAACCGCACTGCCCACGAAGGGTGCCCACTTCGTAGGCATCGCCTTGCCAACAGAAATAAAAAATCAGAAGAATGTCGATAGCCTCAGCGATGACGGCCGCTTCTGGCTCCAGTTGGTGGTCTGGCTCTAGGGCGGACAAGAGAAGAACAGGGTGAGGTTTTTACCCTGGAGAAGCGGCCTGATCCCTGGCCGCCTTTTCCAGTAGGAGTTCCCATTCGCTGATCCTGTCCTTCCCCGTCCCGGCCATTTTTTCATCCGATGAGAACTGCACAAAGATCCTCATGTGGCGGATCGCTTCCCCATAGGCTTTCAGTTTCTCGCAGATGAGGGCCGTGTTGAAGTAAAGCTCCTCAGAATAGGGGGCCAGGGCCAGGGCAAAGCGAAACTCCCTGAGCGCCCCGTTCAGATCTCCGTCCTTGAGCAGGAGCTTTCCCCTCACGAAGTGATTCCTGGCCTCGTCCGAGAGGACCGGCGGCGTCTTCATCTTCCGGGCCAGGGCAAACAGGGCGTTCCTCATCTCTCCGGCCTCCTTTTCATCGGCAGCGAAGAGGGAGGCCCAGGCAACGGCGTCGAGGGCTTCCCGAAGCTTGCCCTTTTTCTCGAAATCGACGGCGTTTTTGATGCACTCCAGCACCCTGGGCCGCATCGCCTTGAGGAAGGCCTGGCGGTCGTCCGAGAGGGGCTTCCATTCGGGTTTCACCGGGATGTCCACCCGGAGATAGGCTTCACGGGCCTTCTCCACGTTGCCCTCCTTCAGCCAGGCGGCGGCCTGGGCAACCTGTCCGTGGAGGACCACCACGGACATCTCGGTCCTCATGGACTCGAGGACCTTTCTGGCGGCTTCGGGATGGTCGCGGTCGAGTTTGGAAAGGCCCGCTGCAAGAATAGCCAGATCAACGGTCTTGAGGGATTGTAGGGCCTGCTCGGCGAGCCTGTCCCCTTCGTCAACGTTGCCCTTTGCCCTCTCGGCCAGCCCAAGGAGGGCGAAAGCCGTCGCCCTTCCAGCTTCCGGGGAAAGCAGGTTCATGAATTCTTCCAGCGTGGGCGGCGTCCCGGCCGTCACCGTCAGTTCGAGGGGCTTTCCCATGCGGAAAAGGCCGACCTGGATCGCACCGCCCCGGCCAGCGCCCCTGATCCGCTCGGTAAGCTCCCCGACGTTCCTGACCCGCAGCTCGTTGATGGAGATGATCAGGTCGCCTCTTCGGATGCCCGCCTTTTCCGCAGGTCCGTTTAAGACGGGGGATATGACGACGACCCCCTCTATCTCGCCGATCTGCAGGGCCTTCGCCGTTTCCGCGTCGATGTTCAGCGATTGCACCCCAAGCCAGCCCTGCGCCTTTGAGGGCTCATGCCCCAGACCGGTCAGCCTGCCCGTGCTGGCCAGGACCTCGTCGTAGCGGCCCAGGTAGTAATTGCAGAGATTCAGGCTGAGGCTCTCGGGACCCGTCCCGACAGGGGCGGGGGTGGCCCTGGTGAAGGCCGCCGCCGCCTTCTGGAAATCCATCCCCTCCAGGTAGACCCGCCCCATCAGGGCATGGACATGCACCAGGCCGGGGTTGAGCGTCAATGCCGCCCTGAAGGCCTTGAGGGCCTCCTCGTATTGCCTGAGGGCATGATAGGCCTGCCCGAGGGCGATATGGTTGAAGGGGTTGGCCGCGTTCAACTCCACCGCCCTTTTTACCGGAGCGAGGGCCTCTTCGGGATGTCCGGCCTCCAGGGCCGCCTGGGACAGAAGCCTGAACAACAACTCGTCGTTCGGGTTTTTGTCGATGGCTTCCCGAAAGAGTTTGAGCACCAGCGGGAACTGGTTCATCTTCAGATAGGACCTCCAGATGACCTGGAGGCAATCGACCCTGTTGCCGGGGACTTTGCTCGTGAGGGCCAGCCGGACCGCCTGGGCCTGCGACGTCGGGCGCTGGCCCGCCACCAGGCCCTTCTCCGCCGCTTCGGCGATCGGAAGGGCCCTTTTCCCCCATTCGGCGGCCTTTTCGTACTGGCCGGTTCTGAAATAGGCAATGCTCAGCAGAAAGGGCCTCTCGGCCGTTGTCCCGGCCTGCAGCCCCTGGGGGGCCGAGTTGAGCTGGTTGGTCCAGATCTCGATCGCCTTTACGAAATCCCCCCTGTCGAACAGCTCCTTGCCCGAATCCCAGACGGGATCGGGGGGCTGAACGACCGGGCGGACGGCGATGCGCTGCGCCTCCCCGGTCGACACCAGGGCAAACAGAGTAAAGAGGATCGCCATTCCCCGCAGGAGGGTCCTGATCGATTTCATGAGATCTCTCACTTTCTTCCCGTAACCGGATTGGCTGTTTCCAGAGGGGGGGCTTGCGGTCTGCAGGATTGCACGATCTGTCCTTTGATCTTCTTGATCTGGTCGATGTCGTCCTTCAACTTTCGGCCCTGCTCGGCCATGGCCTTGAGGTAGACGTCCTGGTTCTTGGCAAGCTCTCTGCTGGCCTGCACGTCCAGGAGATGAAGGGAGAGGGACGACGCAAGGTCGATCAGATCCTCGCCGCACTTCATGGTGTTCCACCACTTGACAAAGGGGTTGACGGCGTTGCTGTACTTCTTGAAGGTATCCAGGGAGAGGACGGCCACGGAGGCGGTGATGATCTGCTCCTTGAGGCCTTCGGCGGAGATGATGTATTGACCGCCCTTCGAGTAGACGGCATCCATGTCGCTCGCGAAGACGGCGGCGTCCTGGGCCGTCAGTGCCGCCTGCCTGTCCCGGATTCGCTTCAGGTTTTCCCTGGCCATCTGCTGGGCGGCCCGCAGCCGGCCGACCCGCAGGGGATCTTCGCCCTTGGCGGTGATGATCGTGTCCGTGATCTTGCCCAACTCATCCGCCTGGGCCTTCTCCATGGCCGCCAGGTGATCGCCAAGCCGTAGGGAGGACAGGCCGATCAGGCAATCGCCGATCACCTTGTTTTTCGAGTCGTCAATGTCCCGGAGCGCCTGATCCGCCCCGTCGGCCCACTGGTTGAACTGGTTTTTGGCGGACAGGACATAACGGTTCATCAGGGAGAGTCTCTTTTTCAGCCGCTCCGCATCGGCGCCGAGTCTTTCCAGGTCTTTCTGGAGGCTGAGGCAGGGATCAGGGGGATTCGGGAACGACCCCTGCGGTATGGGAAGGCCGCTTGAAGACCGGTCGGGGGTAGAGGAGGCAGAGGAATAGGAAGCGGCTGCTGGACTTGCCTCCATAAGGGCCAGCAGTTTCGCCCCTTCCGTCTGGTCTGAAACTTTCTGCACCATTGGCGCCGGCGGCTGCGCTTCGGCCGTGACCTTGGGTTTGACGGGGGAAGCCGCCTGAGTGCGCCCGGTTTTTTGTTTCCCCGGTTTCTTGGACGGCACTGTCGGCAGGGTTGTCTTTCCCTGACCCGAGTCCCAGGCTGCGTCCAGTTTTGCCTTGGCCTCTTCGAGAGCCCCGTCGTTCGCCGCGGCAGCGGCCTGCCTGCTCTCTCCGGCAAGGGTCCGCAGTTGCGACAGGGCGCTGGCATCGCCTTTTCCGTCGGCCGGCCCGGCCCCTTTCCCCGCCGCCTCAGGCTTGCCCTCGGCGGCCTTCAGGAGATCGTAGGTCTGCCGCTCCTCGACGGCCTCATACCGCGTCGGTTGCGGCCCTCTGGTTGTCCCGGCCGGCTCAAGCAGGGCAAGGGTCAGGGTGGACCTGTCCCCGACGGTATCCGAAAGCGTCGGGGCCTCCCCTGTGATTGCCGTCAGGAGCTGTGCACCCTCTTCCTGGCTCCTCTTGGCCTCTGCGGACCTGGCGTTCTTCTCCGCTTCCTGAACCTTGTTCCAGCCGGCGAGCGATTGTCTGCGCTGTATCTCCCGTTCTTCGGCCTCCCGACGCGCCTTCTCGGCCGCGGCCCGCCTGGCCGCCTCCTCCCGGGCCGCCTGTTCCCGGGCGGCGACTTCCGCCGGCGAAGGTCCCGAATCCTTGGGCTGGTTCATGCCTTCGGCAAAACCCTGGAGAAAAGAGTTCGCCAGGCCGGCCGCCACCTGCTGCTGCCAAGTCCCGCCGCTAGGGACCGAACTGCCGCCCGTCCCGCTGCCCGACGGGGTGCAGGTCCCCGAGAAACCCCGGTACTTGGCCCTCAGTTCCGCCACCTTCTGCTGGCAGGCGCTGCAGGAGGCGAAGGTCTCGGTCCCCGAGTAAGCCGAGTACATGGAAGTGGCCGCGTGGCTGTATCTGAGGATACACCCATCCGCCCGCGCGATATCCCCGCACCAGGCAAAAGGCACCACGTTTCCCAAAAGGACGAACAGTCCGAACCAGATCCGAGACATAAAGGATTGCCCTCCTTGACACGCTTTAGGGAAGGTCCTGCCCCATGCAGGACCGGCTGTCAACCCCGGCATTCCGGCCGCCCTCTTGACGGGAACGGACCTCCAAGCGTGGTGAGGATAGGAAAGGCGGTGGAATCTGTCAAGGGATTTCGCCACCCTGAAGGCCGGCGGCATCACCGCTAAAAGC
>JAJFUM010000027.1 GCA_021372415.1 Deltaproteobacteria bacterium | reverse complement strand
GATCAGTGCGATGTGATCGGTGGCGTCGAAGCGCATCAGGTCCAGCAGACTGCTCGTGGTGTACTTGAAGGTCGAGTTGGGGTGGGCATGCGTCTTCCAGTAGTACTCGTAACCCTGTCGGTACAGATCAAACGGCAGTTTGGCGATCTGCTCATCCGTCAGATTGGCATCTCCTGAATAGAGAACTTCACCGCCGGCCGCTTCCTGGGCACGGGCAGCCGAAGCCTGCTGCAGGCGTTGCTGGATGGTGTCCAGTTGGGTATCGTTGTAGCCATTGCGACGAACTCGTCCGGAGTTGAACATGCTCACCGTCGCAATCGATTTGAACCGCTTGTCGGTTTGCGCTGCGGCCAATGAATACCCACCGCCACCGCAGATGCCGAGCAAACCTAAACGGCCGGCATCTACCCCGGCATATCGAGTGATGAAATCCGCCATGCCGTGGATATCCTCGATACGGTACGCAGGCTTGTCCACATTTCGCGGTCGTCCACCACTTGCACCCTGATACGCCGCATCCGCAACAATGGTGATGTACCCTTGTTCAGCCAAACGCTGCGCATACAAGCCGGCAACTTGCTCTTTCACGCCGCCATTGGGGTGAGCCACCACCACTGCCGGATATTTATGACTTGGGTTGTAGTTCGCAGGGGTGTATACGTTAGCGGCAATATCAATACCATTCAGTTTGTATGTGACCGGATGAATATTTACTTTGCCTTTTACGTTTTCGGTAATCGCACCATTATAGGCCAGAGTATACGGATTTTGTTTATAGTCTGCTGCTATTGCCACTCCTAACGATGCGTTTTCGATAACAGACATGGTTTCCATCCTCATTTTTTCGTTTATTGTCAATCATTTAGAACTGCCGTTATAGGCTGAACGGTATGGGCACGACGGATTGTCATTACACCGGCTTCCGAAAGGCCGAAATGCTTCACTTTGCCTTCCTTGATAAGCGCCTTTACCGTTCCTGCCACCTCTTCGATCGGCACCTACGGGTCAACCCGGTGTTGGTAGAAGAGATCAATCGTGTCGATGGGAACGATTTTCCCCTGCTTGACGATCAAGCAGTCTTTTTCCCGGTCTGTGCCTCCGACAGGGTCATAAATGCCATCGGCAGCAGGAGTCCCGTCAGTATGGCAGCGCATGCCTTGCTCATGAACTTCCCCCTGCGGCCTCAGAGCGTGATCAACTCGTACCGGTCATTGCCCATGTTCAGCTCCTTCATGTACGACAACTGGCGCAGTCCCTTGCGGGATTCGATGCGTTCCTTGAGGTCGTGCAACTCCTCTTCGGGCAGCTGGTAGACCATGTCGATGGACGCCTGCTCCACGGCCAGCAGATCGGTAGATGCCAGAATGCCAACGTCGCGCGCCTTGGGGGGCGCGGCGTTGACGCCCGCGCAGTCGCAGTCCACGGACATGTTGCGCAGCACATTGATGTAGACGATCCGCTTGCCGAAATGATCCGCAATGGCTTTGGCCGACTCCACCATGTTTTCCTGGAAGGGTTCGCCTTTCAGCCAGGCCCCGTAGTTGTCGTTATCCGGGGCGGCATGGACCATCTTCTTGCCGATGGGTCCGTCCGCGCAGCCGATGGCGATATTCTTCAGCGAACCGCCGAAACCGCCCATGGCGTGCCCTTTGAAATGGGTCAGCACCACCAGCGAGTCGTACCGGAGCAGGTGTCTGCCGACCGACATTTCCCGAAAATGCCTCCCCCCTTTCACGGGGATCATCACCGCGCCGTCCTCGTCCATGATGTCCACCGGGCAGAAATTCCAGCCGTTGATTTCAATCGTTTCGCGATGATCCGCCGTTGTAAAGCGCCTGCCCTTGTACAGGGTGTTGGTCTCCACGAGGGCGCTGTCGGGGATATGACGCTGCAGGGCCTTCACCATGTCCCGCGGCAGGATGTTGGGGCCGTGCGGTTCGCCGGTGTGCACCTTGATGGCGGTCTTGCCGGCCATCCCCCGGTCGATCCGGGAATAGAGCTTCAGCAATCCGTCGGAGCCGATATCCCTCGTAAAAAAGACCTGGGACCGATCCTGCTCCGTCGCCAGGGCGCGGCAGAGGCCATTCAAATCGCAGACAGCCACCGTACCCACCGCAATGGCGCTGTTCCTCAGAAAGCTGCGCCGTGAAATGTGCCCGTTCATCTTCTTTCATCCTTTCGTTAAGCGATTTGCGTCCCAATGGGTGCCAACCCCATGCATCACAACGCCGCCCGCAGAACCCCGACGATGTCCTCCCCGGTCATGGGCGGACGCCCGGGGAGGTTGCCCTCCTTGTCGTGGATGATGCGCAGGGTATCCTGGGCGTAACGCGTGATCAGGGCATCGTTGATGTTCAACTCGGACAGTCGCGTGGGGCAACCGATACTCTTGAGAAAACCCTCAAAACGATCGATGCCCTGAAGGGCACCATCCAGGTCTTCGGGACCTTTGGCCTTGAGGCCGAAAATGCGTCCGGCAAACTGCACGAACTTTTCAGGCCTGTAGGCGGCGGCAAAACGCATCCAGGAAGGATTAACCACCGCCAGCCCGGCCGCGTGGGCGATGTCGTGATAGGCCGACAGGGTATGCTCGATCATGTGCACGGGGAAGCCCCCGTTGGTCCCGGCGTTCACCCAGCCGTTGAGGGCGACAATGGAAGCCCATTGAACCTGAGTGCGTGCCTCCAGGTCATTCCCGTCGGCAACCGCTTTGGGTCCCCATTCCATGGCAGTGAGGATGACGCCTTCGGCGAACCGGTCCTGAAGGGGTGTGCCGTCCACGCCGTTGAAGTAACCTTCGGTCACATGGGTAATCAGGTCGCAAACCCCATAGGCGGTCTGGTCCTTCGGCACACTCACAGTGATTTCGGGATCCACCAGCGCGACCGCGGGGTACAGGCATTCGGTCTGGACGAAGGACTTTTCCTTGGTCTCCGCGTTTGAAATCACCGCCCCCATATTCATCTCGGAACCGGTGGCCGCCAGGGTGGGCACGGTGATGATGGGCAATGCTCGGGTCGGGATATGCGGATCGGGCTGACCGTGATAGATCATGTCCCAGGGATCGCCGTCATAGTAAAACGCGGCGGCCATGACTTTGGATGCGTCCATGGTGCTGCCGCCGCCCAGGGCGATGATCACATCGCAGCCTTCTTTCTGGGCGATCCGGGCTCCGCGTCGGACGGTGGTGATTCTCGGGTTGGGCTCGACGCCGTCACATTCGGCAAAGGCCATCCCTGCGGCCTTGAGGCTGGACACGGCCCGGTCGAAGGTGCCATTGCGCTTGACACTGCCCCCGCCGGTGACAATCAGCGCCTTTTGCCCATGCCTGCGCACGACTTCGCCGAGTTTTGAGAGTGTTCCTGCACCGAAAATAAGATGCGTTGGATTATGGAATTCGAATTTCATATAAGCCTCCCCTGCGTTGCCGCATATTTTTGCATGAACGATAATACGCGGAAGGATGATCGGGAATATCTGATCCTCTCAAAATGTTGCCTATTCATGCTTGTATCTTTATTTTCTGTGGTCTTATTGCTATAATTGTTGCACAAAGATGCCGAACGGAAGAGGAGGTGCAATCATGTCGCAGATAGTTGAACTATTGAATAAGTTTCCGATAACCGATGGCGGATCTTCTGAATCGCGGTTGAAAGGGGTACGGTTTTTTAAATCCACACACCCTATTCCCAGAAAGCCGCTGGTATATGATCCGGGTATTTGCATCATAGCACAGGGTCATAAGATCGGCTATTTGGGCGACCGGAGGTTTCAATATGATGCCAACAATTACCTGGTGGTTTCAGTGACCATGCCATTCGAATGCGAAACCTTTGCATCTCCCGATGAACCCCTGTTGGGTCTTTATATCGATGTCGATATGGCCCAGTTACATGACCTGATCGGCCGATTGGGTGTCCAGACGGAGATCGGCAATCCCGGTGAAAATGGTTTGCCGAGGGGGATCGGCCCGGCCGTCATGGATGAGGCTATGGCGGATGCAACCCATAGGCTGATCAGGGGCCTGCGGTCAGAGGCAGAATCCCAAATTTTGGGTCCCGGCCTGGTACGGGAAATTCTTTACCGGGCGCTTTGCGGTACCCAGGCACCGGTACTCTATTCGCTGGCGATGCATGGCGGCGCTTTCTCCCAGGTAGCCCGCGCCCTAAGGATCATGCAAAATAACTATGCAGGAAAACTTGATGTTGAGCAGCTGGCCAGCACGGCTCGTATGAGTACCTCGGCGTTTCACCGGGCTTTCAAGGAGATCACATCGGATTCTCCCATTCAGTATCTGAAAAAAGTCAGACTGACCAAGGCAAGGGATTTAATGGTTCAGGAGAACCTGAAGGCCTACATCGCTGCAGATAAGGTCGGATATGAAAGCCCCTCTCAGTTCAGTCGTGAATTCAAGCGCTACTTTGGACAAAGCCCCGCCGAGATGATCAGAGAGCTACATCCTACATGAAGTGAGGTGCGGGTTAAAATAGCGTTGTTCACATTTTCGGGATTTCCTGCCGGAATCTGAGGACTTCACCCAGAGGAAAAACCGGTTCAGTGCTTTTATCCCGAAAAACTGTAAGTGATGCTCGATTTCCTTACATTTTCCCCCAAACATCATAAAGCTCGACAGGCCCGTCAATCCCCTTCGACTCGACAATCCCCTCCAAAGAATGGTAAGTAAAGACTTTCCTGGAAAACCCTTTTCCGATCGGCCGCTGTAACCTTTTCCCGCTTGCGGCGTTATGGGAATGTATGGATGATTACGGGCTGTTCTACCGGAACTGGAAAGGCAAGATTTTCAATTACCTGATACGGATGACCGGGGACGGCAGCCTGGCCGGCGATATCATGCAGGAAACCTTTGCCCGCCATTTCAGCCGTTACGGAAAGGTCAACCGGGATATCCCGCTGCTCTACCGGATAGCCCGGAACCTTTTCCTGGACGAGAGGAGAAAGGCAAAAGAACACCCGGGTGCGGAGGCGGAACAAAGGCCGGAGCCGTCCCACGACCCCGACCGGCAGCTCATGATCCGCTCCGAATACCGCGACGTGCTGGCCGCCATGAAACGGCTGGAGCCGGATGAACGAGAGATCCTGAGCCTGGTCGCGGGCGGCGATCTCGCCTATTCCGACATCGCGGCGCTTGTCGGCATCAGCGAGGCGAATGTGAAGGTCAGGGTTCACCGGGCGCGGCTGAAACTCAGAAAACACATGCAGGAGAAATAGGATGAACGACCCTTTGATCAGCCTGTTTATCGACGATGAATTGACCCTCGACGACAAGATCGAATTCGTCGAGGCCGTTCACGGCTCGGAGCCGTTCAAAGACGAAACGGTCGCCCTTCTCCGCCAGGAAAAGCGTCTGCGCTCCGATCCGGTGGAACGCGTTCCCGATGGGGCGCTGGCGGTAAAGCCGCCGCGTTTCCGGCATTTCCTGCGTTTCCTCCGTCCGGCCGCCCTTGCCGCGGCAGCGGCGATGGCGGGCCTGATCTTCCTGTTCTATCCCTGGGGGCCGTCCAGGAATCCGGAGACCCCGTATCGGTTCGTCTTCTACCGTCCGGACGTCAGCAGGATCGAGATCACGGGCAGCTTTACGAACTGGCAGGCCGTGCCGATGCAGAAGGTGGGCGACAGCGGCTACTGGGAGCATACGTTCAACCTGCCCCAGGGGGAGCATCGTTTCGCCTATCTGCTGGACAGCGGTGAACGGGTGCCGGACCCGACGCTCCCGGAGCGGGAGACGGACGATTTCGGAAGCGAAAACAGCGTGCTTGCCGTTGGAGGCCGGACCCTATGATGCGCCTGTCCCTGTGGAGCCTGGCGGCGGTCTTTGTCCTTGCCGGGTGCGCAACCCATTACTACCGCCAGGAGGCGGGCAAACTGCAGGTATACCTGAAGGACGGCAAGGCCGCGGACGTGCAGTTCGCGTCGTCCCTCGACGGTTTTACGCTCCGGCGCCCGGAAAAGACGGACTCGAAGACCTGGCGGATCACGCTTCCGAGGACAGGAGCGTTTTCGTATTTCTATGTGATCGACGGTAAAGTCCGGCTTCCGGACTGCCCCTATCGGGAGACGGACGATTTCGGCTCCCAAAACTGCCTGTACACGCCTGAGCAATAGGGGGAACAGGATGAATTTATCTGCAAGGCCACATGATGACAACCCTCCCGCGCCTCTGGCCATGGATGGAAGGGAGGAAAGGAGCAAGGTTATGAAATGGGTCATGGGAACCGCCGTTGTTCTGCTTCTGCTGGGGACGAACGCCTTCGGCGCCGACTGGGAAAGCCAATTGCCTCCCGGTACGCCCGACCGGGTCAGGGCCAGCGCACGGGAGGCGGTTCGGGGCGGGGTCGATCCGAATGCCCTGGCCGCGATGACGGCGAAGATGGAAGAGAACCGTTTCGGCGAACGGCTCACGATCCGGGCGCATGAGATCGTCATGACCGCCCATCAGGAGAGGCTGCCGGTCGAACCGATCGTGAACAAGGCCTATGAGGGAATCGCGAAACGCGTGACGGCCGAGCAGACCGTCCGGGCGATGGAAGTCGTCCGCTCCCGCTATGCAGCGGCCTTCCAGAACGCGCGCTCCCTGACGACCGACGCGAGGCAGCAGCAGGCCCTGGGGAGTGCCATTGCCGAGGGGATGGCCGCCGGCATCCAGCAGCGGGACCTGGCACGGGTCACGGAAAATCTCCAGCAGCAGAGCCGTCAGCTCAGCGCCGAGCAGCGCCATGAACTGGCACTCCAGTCCTTTCAGACGGTCCGCGAGATGGGGAGGTTTGGCGTCCCCTCCAATACCGTTGGGAATGTGGTCTGCCAGGCCCTCCAGAGCCATTTCTCGGCCCAGGAAATGGCACAGTTGAGAAGCGCCTTCGCCGCCGAGGCCCGTTACGGGAACGCGGTAAACATCGCGCAGCAATACGGCGCTCAGATCGGGGCGGGAGTGCGGGCCGGAGGCCTGGGTGCGGCAGGCGCCGGAGCGGGCGGCTATGGCCCGGGCGGCTCCGGCGGCCACGGCGGCGGCTCAGGAGGAGGCGGAGGAGGAGGTGGTGGCGGCGGCCGGTAGGCGCAACCTTTCCGCCGGCCTTCCGCGCTTCGGATAAACAAAAGGGCAGGGCGAGAAAGGAATCGTCCGCTTCTCACCCTGCCCTCGGATTTGCATGGAACGGCCATCCGTTCGACATGCGCGGTGCGCTTCAGCAGGACCCGTCCCGCTTGCGGTCCCGTTGCCGGATCTGATTGGCGGCCACCTCAATGCCCGATTTCCCTTCCATGAAGTAGCTCAGGCAGGACCCGTCCCGCTTGCGGTCCCGTTGCCGGATCCGGCTGGCGGCCACTTCAGTGCCCGATTTCCCTTCCATGAAATAGCTCTGGCAGGAGCCATCCCTTTTGCGGTCCTGTTTCCTGATCTGATCGCCTGCGGAAGCCACACTGACAATGCACAACCCCACCACGGCGCCGGCAAGGCCCGTCTTCAACCATTTCGATACGTCCATCGTTAACCTCCTTTGTTGTTCGGGTCGATTTATCCATCCCGCTTGGGTGGACACCCTTTGCGTTATAAAACGTCCCAACCACGAAAAGGTTACATCCTGCCCTTCGATTTGTCCGGCTCCGGGGAAAGCATCGGCTTGGGAAGCCCGGGGGTCCTCGATCGCATTTCGATTGGTCGCCGAATAACTTCGGCAACCAGGCATAAAAAAGCCTCCCGGCTGCGGGGACCGTTCAGGGTCTGCAGCCGGGAGGCCGGAAAAGGCGCAAAGGCAGGGTCAGAACTTGAAGGTGAGGCCGACCAGATAGCTGACGTCGGTCTCTGGCTCCGTCAGGCCGAACTTCACTCCCGCATCCAGGCTGACCTTCTCGGAGAGTTCATAGATCAGTCCCCCCAGGGCGAATGCCGGATCGATGCTGGTGCCGACGGCCGGGTTGGTTTCGATTCCGACATTGGCCACGGCCTTGAGATGCTCGATCAACCCCACCTCGGCCGCCACGGAGGCATGCCAGAGATCCTTGCGGTCCCCTGCCCTGTTCTCGTTGCGGATGTAGCCGAGGTTCAGGTGGAATGCCCACGGTTCCATCTCCCTGGTCGAAATGAAAAAGAGGCGGTAACCGGCGCGTCCGCTGCCCAGGCCCTTCTCGTCGTCGCCCGTCGGCAGGGTGACGCCCGGCTTCAGGGCCAGAGCCCAGCCGTCCTTCTCGAAGAAGCGCCACTTGAGATCGAGGCCCATGTCGGAAAGGCCGTTCTCGCGGCCGGTCAATGCATCGTTCTCATAGACCGAGAACCACTGGTACGGCGCCGCAACGACAAAGTCGAGGTCCTGCGTCAGGCCGTAGGTCAGGGTGAGGGCTGCCTCGTTGGTTCTGCTTTCCAGGGCTGTGCCGTCGTCGGCCGTTTCCTTGTCCCGGCCGAATTCCCCGGTGGCTTCGATCTGCACGCTGCCCGCGCCAACCGTCCCGGCGTCGTCGGTGACCAGCGGATGGGCGGCATAGGATGGGCCTGCGGTCAGAATGAGCCATCCCAGGATCGCGGCTGAAAGAACAAATTTCCCTTTGGTACGTTTCATGATTCATCTCCTTTTCTATCGATGTTGAATATCTTTGCCGAAGCCTTCCGTCTTGGCAGCCTGTTTCCCGCGGCTGCAGGAACAGCCCGTGCAGCCGGAGCAGGTCCACTGCTTCCGGAGGGAGCGGTACAACAGAATCGCCGCCGCGGCGACGATGAAAGCGATCAGCGCAAAGTCAAAGACACTCATGGGATTCTCCTTTCTGTCCGATTCCGTATGGAATGATGCCTGTTCTACACCAGCCCCATCACCCTGCCGCCCTGGTAGACGACGAATGCCGCCCCCCAGGCAAGGACCATCTGATAGGCGAAGGCGACGCCGAACCATTTCCAGGTGCCGAACTCCTGCCTCATGGCGATGGCGACAACGACGCAGGGCATGTAGAGCAGAACGAAAACCATGAAGGCATAGGCCGAAAGGGGCGTGAACACCTTCACGATCACCTGCTTGAGGCCGGCATTCCCTTCATCCTCCTCCCCGGAGAGGCTTGCGATGCCGAACGTGGACACGACGTTGACCGCCGCATCCCTGGTCGCCTCGATCAATGAAACGCCCACCTCCCTGAGGTCCTCCGACAGGGGAGGCGTCTTCTCCGTGTCCCCGTCGTCTTTCGCCGCATAGACCTCGGCCATGGTTCCCACGACGATCTCTTTGGCGATGACCCCGCCGATCAGCGACGCCGACGCCTCCCATGTTCCAAAGCCGAGCGGCGCAAGGATCGGGGCGATGGCCTGGCCGGTCCTGCCGAGGTAGGAGTCCTTCTTGTCGGTGACGCCCCACGGCAGGTTCAGCAGAAACCAGACGAATATCGACACGGCAAGGATGTAGGTTCCCGCCTTGATGAGGAAGTGCTTGCCCTTTTCCCAGGTATGGATAAGAAGGCTCCGCAGCGAAGGCAGGCGATAGGGCGGCAGCTCCATGATGAACAGGGGCGCCTCCCCCCGAAAGAGGGTCTTTTTGAAGATCAGCCCCATGACCACAGCCAGGGCGATGCCCAGGGTATACAGGGACCAGAGCACGGTTCCCGCGCTGTCCGCGAAGAAGGCCCCGGTGAAGACCACGTAAACGGGCAGGCGCGCTCCGCAGGAGGTCATGGGAATCAGGAGGGCCGTGAGGATCCTGTCGCGGGGATTCTCGAGGGTCCTTGTCGCATAGATGGCCGGGACGTTGCAGCCGAATCCCAGAAGCATCGGGATGAAGGATTTGCCGTGGAGGCCGATCGCATGCATGGCCCGGTCCATCACGAAGGCGGCGCGCGCCATGTATCCGCTGCCCTCCAGGAAGGTGATGAAAAACATCATCGCGAATATCGCCGGGACGAACGCCAGGACGAAGCCGACGCCGGCGACGACGCCCTCCGTGAGCAGGGAAACCGTCCATCCCGGTGCGCCGAAGGCTTCCAGGGCTGCGGCTGCCTGCCTTTTCAGGGGGCCGGTCATGACGCCGTCGATCCAGTCGGTGAAGGGCGAGGAAATGTCGAAGGTCAATTTGAAGACAAGCCACATGGCGATCAGGAAAATGGGAATGCCGACGTACCGGTTCAACACCACGGCATCGATCTTCTCGGTCGTCTCCTGCTTTCTCTGCTTCGGTTTCTGCAGCGTTTCCCGGGTCAGCCCGGCTGCCTTGCCGTAGCGGGCGTCGGCCATGAGCGATTCGAGATCCTCGCCGTGGGACGCTTTCAGGCGGCGGGTTGCGGACTGCAGGAACGGGGCGGACGGCCCGATTCCCGCCTCCATGAGGGCCAGTTCGTCCCCCTCGATCAATTTGATCGCCAGCCAGCGCCGGGGCAGGCCCTCCAGGGCCTCCGGCGCATCGGCCTCGAGCCCCGCCAGGATCCGGCCGATGGCCTCCTCGATGTCGCCGTCGTATTGGACCGGCTCCCGCGGACGCCCGGCAGAGGTTTCGGCGAGCCCGACGGTGGCCTCGACCAGATCGTCCGTCCCCTTCTTCTTCGTGGCAACGGTGGGAACGACCGGCGCGCCCAGGAGGGACGACAGGGATGCGACATCGATCCGCAGCCCTTTGTCCATGGCTTCGTCGTAAATGTTCAGGGCAAGGACCAGGGGGATCTCCAGCTCCAGCAACTGGAGGGTGAGGTAAAGGTTCCGCTCCAGGTTCGTTGCGTCCACGACGTTGATGATCACGTCCGGCTTTTCGCGAATCAGGTAGTCGCGGGCGATGACCTCTTCGTGGCTGTAAGGGCTCAGGCTGTACGTCCCGGGAAGATCGACCAGGGTGACCGGCCTGCCCCGGTGGTTGAAGGACGCCTCCTTTCTTTCAACGGTGACGCCCGGCCAGTTGCCGACATGGAGCCTCGCGCCGGCGATGGCGTTGATCAGCGTCGATTTGCCGGCGTTGGGATTGCCCGCTACGGCTATCGTGACCGGTCTGCTTTCCGTCACGGCGGCGCCGGCCTGCGAATCATCGATTTTTTTCATGTCATCTCACCTCGTCCACTTCGATCTTTTCCGCCTCCTCCCTGCGCAGGGAGAGGCGGTAGTTCTTCAGGCACACCTCGATGGGATCGCCCATGGGCGCAACCTTTTCCACGGTCACGTCGGTGCCGGAAACGATGCCCATATCCATCAGCCTTCGCTTGAGAGGGCCGATCGTCCTGACTTTCCCGATCCGCCCGGTCTGACCTATTCTGAGTTCCGCCAGCGTCATGCTCCATTCCTCCTCACGTAAATTTTCATGGCCATGCCCCGTCCCAAGGCAATGCGTGCTTCGTCTATCCGAAGGACCAGCGGTCCATGGCCTCTGTTGCTGATCACCTCCACCTGCGTCCCGGGCCTGAGCCCCATGGCCTCGATGTGCTCCCGGCATCCATGGCCCGCCGGCCTGCATCCGCAAGACGCTGCGGGAACGACGATCCGGCCCGTCTCCCCTTCCCTTAAAAAAGCCAATGGCGACATCTGGACCTCCTTTTCAACAAGGGCAATGTTATTGATAATAATTATCAATGCTGGGCAAAAAAAAACATCACACCTGCAACACCCTGCCGGGGCGGCTTGAAGAGCCCTCTTGCCCCCGGAAATCCGGCGACCACATCCGACGCGATGGGGATGTCCGGGCAGGCCGTCAGCAGGGCCGTCGCCTTTGCCGGGCATTCTCAGGGCTTTCCAGGTCAAGATTATTTGTTCCGGCACTTCTCGCACAGGCCGTAAAGATTCAACTCATGGCCCGTGAGCTGGAAACCGTACTGCGCCGAGAGCCTCTTCTGCAATTCCTCGATGACCGTATCGACGACCTCGATGGTCCGGCCGCAGCCCCGGCAGATCAGGTGATCGTGGTGGGCATGACCATAGAGATGCTCATAGCGCATCACGCCTTCGCCGAAATCGACTTCACGGGCGATGCCCGCTTCGCAGAAAAGCTTCAACGTCCGATAGACCGTCGCCTGTCCGATGGTCCGGTCGCGCTGCTTGACGATCTGGTAGAGCTCCGCGGCCGTCGTGTGCGCTTCCCTTCTCAGGAATTCCTCGAGGATGACGTCCCGCTGGGGCGTATTGCGGAGCCCCCTCTTTTCGAGGAAATCTTCCAGCATCTGCTTTTCGGTCTTCATGGGTGCGCCGCCTCAATTGATAACCGTTATCATTTTTAGGTCGCTTTTATACCGGGAAAAAGGTTTCGTCAAGAAAAATTTTTCAATGCCTGCATTCGGGCATGGACAGGCGGGGCGGTAATTCCGGGGAAACGGCAGTGAATCGGTTTGCACGGTGTCGGATGGATTTTGGGGCGCGAACTCGCAGAGTCAGCGTAGCTAGTTGTGCCGCTGCAGCGGAGCGAAACGCCGGAGGGGCGAAAATGATTCATGAGCGGCCGGAATCCACATCCGGCGCGGAACGCTTCACCACCGGGGAAACCGG
>JAJFUM010000474.1 GCA_021372415.1 Deltaproteobacteria bacterium | reverse complement strand
GGCCGCGATTACCCGGACGTCGAGCTCCAGCACATGTACGTGGACAACTGCGCGATGCAGCTCATCCGGAATCCCGTCCAGTTCGATGTGATCGTGACGACGAACATGTTCGGCGACATCCTCAGCGATGAGGCATCGATGAGATCCTCGAAGACGACGACCGGCCGCAGATTGGCGTAGAGGCCGAGTCCCGAACGGAGTCCAAGGAGACCCCTTTCCGGCCTTAGGCTGTAATCGAGGGGTTCCCATTTCGGTCCCCCGACAGCACCCAGAAGCACGGCGTCGCTGGCTGCCGCCATCTCCATCACCGGATCAGGCAGGGGGGTCCCGAACCGGTCGTAGGCGGCCCCCCCGATGAACCCCTCTTCCATATCAAACTGGACCCCGGTGCGTTCAGCCACGACCCCGAGGACCTTCTTCGCCTCGTCCATGATCTCCGGTCCGATCCCGTCGCCGGGGAGAACCGCGATACGATACTGTTTCATTTCTTCCTCCCCTTGGCGATATGGTTCATGAGCCCCCCATCGACGATGAGCTCCTGCATGAACGGCGGTACCGGCTGGATGGCGAGCGGTTCCCCTTTGCCGCCCGCGATCCGGATCGTCCCGCCGTCGGCGTCCACCTCGATCTCCGCGCCCTCGGCCACCAGTCCCCAGAGATCGCGGGATTCGAAGATGGGAAGTCCCATATTGAAGGAATTGCGGTAGAAGATCCGGGCAAAGCTCTTGGCCACGACACAGGCGATCCCCGACGCCTTGATGGCGATCGGGGCGTGCTCCCGTGACGAGCCGCAACCGAAATTTTCCCCGCCGACAATGATGTCCCCCGGCTTCATCTTCTTTATGAAATCGGGGTCGGCGTCTTCCATGCAGTGGGCAGCCAACTCTTTCGCATCCCAGGTGTTCAGATACCGGGCCGGGATGATCGCGTCGGTATCGATGTTGTCCCCAAATTTCCAGATTTTTCCCCTGAATTTCATATCGTCGCGTCCTTTCGGATAAGGGTTATAGCGTCTGTTTTCCTCTACTCTCCCGTTCCCCCAATGAGTTCATCGGTCGAGTTTCCTGTCTTCGATTCAGGCTCGGCAAAGCCGAGGGATTTCGTCAAAGGCAAAAAGATCCCGAGCCCCGTGAAACCCCGCCGCCTTGCCTCGCCACCGTCGTGTCGCCCGTCCCCTTACAACTGATCGGGTCCCGCGAGGCGGCCCGCGATGGCCGTTGCCGCGGCTACGGCGGGACCGGCAAGGTACACCTCGCTGCCGGGATGACCCATCCGGCCGACGAAATTGCGGTTCGTCGTCGCCACGGAGCGTTCCCCCTTGGCGAGGATCCCCATGTAACCGCCCAGACAGGGTCCGCAGGTCGGCAGGCTGATCACCCCGCCGGCATCGAGGAAGGTCGCGAAGAGCCCTTCTTCCATGGCCTGACGGTAGACCGCCGGCGTCCCCGGGATGATGATCAGGCGCATCCCCGGGGCGATGTGACGCCCCTGGAGGACCTCGGCCGCCGTTCGCAGATCCTCGATCCGGCCGTTGGTGCAGGAGCCGATGATGGACTGATCGATCCGGACGTCTCCGACCTTGCTGATCCCCCTGGCGTTGGAGGGCAGATGGGGGAAGGAAACCTGGGGTTCAATGGTTTCCACATCGATGTCGATGACCGAATGATAGGTGGCATCGGGATCGGCGGTGTAGAACTGGTAGGGCCGCTCGGTGCGGCCCTTGCAATAGGCCTCGGTGATGGCGTCTGGGATGAAGATCCCGTTCTTCCCTCCAGCCTCGATCGCCATGTTGGCCATCGTCAACCGGTCGGCCATGGGCAGGTCGGCGATGGTCTCGCCGGTGAATTCCATCGCCCGGTAGAGGGCGCCGTCCACGCCGATCCGGCCGATCGTGTAGAGGATCAGATCCTTGCCGCCCACCCAGGGTTTGCGTTTCCCGTGATAAACGAACTTCATCGTCTCGGGAACCCTGAACCAGAGTTCACCGGTCATCATCGCCGCGGCCAGGTCCGTACTCCCGCCGCCTGTGGCAAAGGCCCCCAGCGCCCCGTAGGTGCAGGTGTGGCTGTCTGCGCCGATGACCAGGTCCCCGGGACCCACGATCCCCTTCTCCGGCAGGAGGGCGTGCTCCACCCCGGCCTCGCCGACCTCGAAGTAGTGGGTGATTTTCTGCTCAAGGGCAAAATCCCGCATGAGCTTGCACTGCTCAGCCGAGGCGATGTCCTTGTTCGGGGCAAAATGGTCGGGAACAAGGACCACCCGTTCGCGGTCGAAAACCTTCCCTCCCCCCGCCTTCCGGAAAGCATCGATGGCAATCGGCGCCGTGATGTCGTTTCCAAGGGCGATATCCACCCTTGCGTTGATCAGCATCCCCGGGCGCACCTTGTCGAGTCCCGCGTGTTTGCCGAGTATCTTTTCCGTGATTGTCATGCCCATGTCTCTTTTCTCCTTGGATGATATCAGAACCGACGCCTTTCCGGATGGTGCCTATACTTTTACCGGATGTATCCCATTTATGCAACCTCGACCTTCCGGACGTCCCTGCGCAGCCATTCCAGACGGTTGAGGGCGTTGATGTAAGCCTTGGCCGAGGCCACCAGGATGTCGGGATGGGCCCCGCGGCCCACGGCCGAACGGCCGTTGAACTTGAGTTGGACCGTCGCCTCTCCCTGGGCGTCGGTTCCCCCTGTTACGGCTGTGACGGCATACTTCAGGAGGGGGTAATTGGTCTGGCTGATCTTCCGGATTGCAGCGAACGTGGCGTCGACCGGTCCAACACCGAAACCGGCCTCCTGGACCATCTTCCCGTCCACCTCCATCTGCATCGTCGCCGTGGGGACCGCGGCGTTGCCGCTGACCACGTTGAGGTAGAGGAAACGGTACTTCTCCTCGTGCCGGGAGGTTTCCTCGTAGACGATCGCCTCCAGATCCTCGTCGAAGACCTCTTTTTTGACGTCGGCCAGCTCCTTGAAACGGACGAAGATCCGGCTGATCTCCTCATCGGACATCGCGTAGCCCATCTCCTTGAGCCGATTGGCGATGGCGTGGCGCCCCGAATGCTTTCCCAGGACGATGTGGGTGTCCGAGATTCCCACCGACTGGGGGGTCATGATCTCGTAGGTGATCTTCTCCTTGATCAGCCCGTCCTGGTGGATGCCCGATTCGTGGGCGAAGGCGTTGGCCCCGACGATCGCCTTGTTCGGCTGGACGGGAATGCCCGTAATCTGCGTGAGGAGCCGCGAGGTCTGGTGGATGTACTCGGTCTTGATCCCCGTGGTGAGGCCGAAGTAATCCTTCCGGGTCTTGAGGGCCATGACCACCTCTTCCATCGCACTGTTCCCTGCCCGCTCCCCGATCCCGTTGATCGTACATTCCACTTGGCGCGCCCCGTTTTTCACGGCGGCCAAGGCATTGGCCGTGGCCAGGCCCAGGTCGTTGTGGCAATGGACGGAGATCACCGCCTGCCGGATGTTCTTGACCTTCGCGAAGAGGGTCGCGATCAGATCGCCGAACTCCGCCGGAATGGCATAGCCCACCGTATCCGGGATGTTGATCGTCGTCGCCCCGGCTGCAATGGTCGCCTCGACCATCTGGCAGAGGTAGTCCCGATCGCTCCGCGTCGCATCCATGG
>JAJFUM010000468.1 GCA_021372415.1 Deltaproteobacteria bacterium | reverse complement strand
TGATCCGGGGGCTCCTCCGATATTTTATTGCAAATCCGCTCCATTTCCGTTACATGGAGCAATACTTCAACTCGCCCTACGGCCTCTCCCTGCGCAGGGAGAGGCTTTTGAGCAGGTCCGGCAACCAGGATATTCTGATCGATATCTTTGAAAAGGGGATCTCCCAGCAGATTCTGAAAGATCTTCCCGTCAGCATGCTTTTTTCCCTGGCCTTCGGTCCCTTGCTCTGCCTGATGCGCGACCACATCTTCGCATTCATCGTCCTGGACGAGGCCCTGATCAACGAGGCCACAGAGGCCTGCTGGGACGCCATCAAGCGATGAGGCGGCCCTCGGAGGAATGATCGTTCACCCGGACAGGACCATTGCCGGGTCACCCAAATTGAAATGACAGAGGTATCGCATGCCAATCCATGACAGGACCAAACGAATCGTCGCCGGGGGGCTTCTCTCCGGCATCCTGATCCTCGGCGGTTGCGGACAGCAGCCCCAGACCGACGCACCGAAGGGTGCTCCGCTGGAAGTGGCCGTCGTCACGGTGCAGGCCAGGCAGCTGGTGATGACAACGGAACTGGCGGGGAGGACCTCCGCCAACCGGGTCGCAGAAGTGCGCCCCCAGCTGGGCGGCATCGTCCAGAAGCGCCTCTTCACGGAGGGTTCCGATGTGAAGGCCGGGCAGCTCCTCTATCGGATCGATCCGGCTCCCTACCAGGCGGCGCTGGACAATGCGAAGGCCGCCCTGGGCCGGTCAGAGGCGAACCTCCAGGCGATCCGGTCGAAGGCCGAACGACTGAAGGAACTGCTGGCCGACAAGGCGGTCAGCCAGCAGGACTACGACGACGCGGCCGCGGCGCTGAAACAGACCGAGGCCGACATCCAGTATGGCAAGGCCACAGTGGAGACAGCGCAGATCAATCTGGGATACACCTCCGTCAAGGCCCCCATCGCGGGCCGGATCGGGCGATCCGGCGTCACCGAGGGTGCCCTGGTGACGGCAGGTCAGCCGACGGCCCTGGCCACGATTCAGCAACTGGACCCCATGTACGTCGACGTCCCCCAGTCGACGACCGAACTGCTCCGGCTGCAGCGCCGCCTGGAGAAAGGCCAACTGAACCCCAACGGACGGATCCGGAACAAGGTCCGGCTCCTGCTGGAAGACAATGTCCTGTATCCCTGGGAGGGCACGCTTCAGTTCCGCGAGGCCACCGTCGATCAGACGACCGGCTCGGTCATCCTCCGGGTCGTCTTTCCCAATCCGAAGGGGACCCTTCTGCCTGGCATGTTCGTCCGGGCCGTGGTGGAGGAAGGCGTCAATCCCCAGGCGATCCTGGTCCCCCAACAGGGCGTTTTGCGTGATCTCAAGGGGAATCCCTTCGCCTCCGTCGTGGACAGCGCGGGAAAGGTCCAGCAGAAGATGCTCACCCTCGACCGGACCATCGGCAACGAATGGCTCGTCACGACGGGCCTGTCCCCGGGCGACCGGCTTATCGTCGAAGGGTTGCAGAAGATCCGTCCCGGCGCGTCCGTGAAGGCCGTTCCCTTTGCGCCCGGCACGGAGAAAACAGAGGGGAAGGGCGCCAAGACAGCCCCGCCGGCCCCAACAAAGAACTAACGGAGGCGCGTGATGCTGTCTAAATTCTTCCTGGACCGTCCGGTTTTTGCCTGGGTTATCGCCATCATCATCATGGCGCTGGGGGGGTTGGCCATCTACAACCTGCCCATCGCCCAGTATCCCCCTATCGCCCCGCCGTCCATCTCGATCAGCGCCACCTACCCGGGGGCCTCGGCGGAGACCGTGGAAAACAGCGTGACCCAGATCATCGAACAAAAGATGACCGGTTTCGACAGGTTGCTCTACATGTCCGCCACCTCAGACTCGGCAGGCAGCGCCCGACTCGAGCTGACCTTCAAGCCCGGGACCGATCCGGACATGGCATGGTCCCAAGTGCAGAACAAGCTCCAGCTTGCCATGTCGAGCCTTCCCCAGACGGTCCAGGACCAAGGGGTCTCGGTCAGCAAATCGACCCGAAACTACCTGATGGTCGTGGGCCTGATCTCCGAAGACGGCAGCATGGACGGCAACGACCTCCGGGACTACGCCAAATCCAACCTCGAGCAGATCCTGGCAAGGGTCCCGGGGGTGGGCGAGGTGGAGATCTTCGGGTCCGGATACGCCATGCGCGTCTGGCTCAACCCCAACAAACTCACCGATTATCACCTGACCGTGGACGATGTCCTGACGGCGCTCAAGACCTACAACGTGGAGGTCTCCGCCGGCCAGTTCGGCGGGGTGCCCGCCGTGGAAGGCCAGCGGATGAACGCTTCGATCATTGTACAGAACATGCTCAAGACCCCCGAGGAATTCGCCGCCATCCCCATCCGGATCAATCCGGACGGCTCGATCGTGCGGATCCGGGACGTGGGACGGACGGAACTGGGGACCGAGTCCTACGACATCCAGGCATTTTTCAACGGGAAGCCCTCGGCGGCTCTGGCCATCCGTCAGGCCGCCGGCGCCAACGCCCTGGACACGGCCAACGCGGTCAAGGCAAAGTTGGCCGAGATGGGACGCTACTTCCCGACGGGAATGAAGGTCACCTATCCCTACGACACGACCCCCTTCGTGCGCGTGGCCATTGAGGAAGTCGTCAAGACCCTCTTCGAGGCGATCCTGCTGGTCTTCCTGGTCATGTGGCTGTTCATGGGGAACATCCGCGCCACCTTGATTCCCACGATTGCCGTGCCCGTAGTCCTTCCGGGCACCTTCGCCGCGCTGGGCGCGTTCGGAT
>JAJFUM010000450.1 GCA_021372415.1 Deltaproteobacteria bacterium | reverse complement strand
TCGGATAAGGAGTCTGACGATGAAAAAGGTCTGGTCGATTTTTCTGTTGCTGCCGGTCTCGCTGGCCTTCCTGGCAATCGTGCGGGAGGCGCCTGCACAAGATCGGACGCCTCTGAAGGTTGTGCTCGTCTTCGACGTTGGCGGCCGCGGAGACGGGGGGTTCAACGATGCCGCCTACAACGGGCTGGAAAAAGCCGTTGCCGATCTGGGGGTGAAGGCCGTTTATGTCGAGCACAAGCGGAACCTGGAACTGGACCGGACGCTGGCGGAGGCGGCGGTTTCCGACGCCGCTATGATCATCGGCGTCGGGATGGCGTTCTCGGAAAGGCTGACCAAACTGGCCGCCCAGTATCCCGGCAAGCGGTTCGCCTGCATCGACTACCACGTCCGGTATGACGACAGGGGCCTGATCGAACCGTTGCCCGCCAATCTGGCCGGTCTCACGTTCAGGGAGGAGGAGGGTTCCTACCTGGTCGGTGCGCTGGCGGCGCTGACGAGCAAGACGGGAAGGATCGGGTTCGTGGGCGGCATGGACAACCCGATCATCCGCCGATTTCAGGCGGGTTATCTGGCAGGGGCAAGTGCCGGCCGGCCGGATATCCGCGTGCTGTCCAAATACGCCGGGATCACCGGCCATGCCTTCAACGATCCACAACAAGGATACCGGATCGCCGCGGGCATGTATCGGCAGGGGGCGGACGTGATCTATCACGCCTCGGGTCCGACGGGTGCCGGCGTTTTCCGGGCGGCACGGGAGATGAAACGGCTGGCCATCGGCGTGGACATGGATCAGAGCGCACAGGCGCCGGGGCTGGTCCTGACCAGCATGACCAAGCACGTCGATGTGGCGGTGTACGAGAGCGTCAGGTCCTGCGTAGAGGGAAACTTTTCCGGCGGCCTCAAGAGCTTCGGCCTGAAGGAGAAGGGCGTCGGTTTCGTTTATAACGACGGGAATAGGAAACTGATTCCCGCCGATGTCCTCGACCGGGTTCTGGCGCTTCAGGCGCGGATCGTCGCCGGGGAGGTGACGGTTCCCGGAGTGATCCCGCATCGGCCCGTGCATTCCCGAAAGGAACTGCGGGATCTGCTCTCAACGCTGCACGCGGAGATCCAGGGGGCGCTGGACAGGCTCGACGGCGATCTCAGGCGCAGCGCCGGGAAGCTTGCCGGCGCGGACCCGAAGGGCGGGGACGCCCGGGACGTGCTCAAGGAACTGTACGGGGCGAACCCCTATATCATCGACTGCGAAACGGTGAGCGATAGGGGGATCATGCTGGCCGTGGAGCCGCCCGTGCACCGGGCCTCCGAAGGCGCCGACATCAGCCAGCAGGCGCACATGGTCCAGCTGTTCAAAACCCATCGGCCCGTCCTGAGCGCATCGTTTCGTTCCGTCGAGGGTCCCGATGCGGTTGTCATCCATCATCCCGTATTTTCCGGGGAGCGCCGGTTCGCAGGGTCGGTGTCGGCCCTCATTGCCCCGGAATATCTGCTGGCGGACATCATCGGACCGGTCGCCTCCAACCTGCCGGTCGACATCTTCCTGATGCAGACCGACGGTCTGGTCATCTACGATGTGGACACGGCACAGATCGGCCGCAACGTCTTTACGGATCCCCTGTACCGGCCCTTTCCGAATCTGATCGCCCTGGCCCGGAGAGTCGCGGCCAGGAGGGAAGGGACAGGCGTTTACCGATTCTACCAGCAGGGCGGCAAGACGCCGGTGATGAACGTGGCCTACTGGCGGACCGTTTCGCTGCACGGGGTGCCGTGGCGGCTCGTGATCACCTGCGAAAGGGGAAGTCTCGAGAGATGATGCCGGCGGCGGCTTTCCGTCATTTGCCGGGGCCGGCCTTCTCGACAAGGTTCATCCGGTATTGCACGTAGGCGTCACGGATCGCCACGTAGGGATCGATGGCCGCTTCCTTGAGCGATTCATAGTCGCCGATCCTGAACGAGGTTTCGTTCACCTTCTCGTACCCTCTAACCGCTGCAGTGGCGTACCAGGGGTCGAGGTAGGTCAGGGGGTGCAGGAAGAGGTCGCCGACCGTCCCCACCGTATCCCGCGGGCTGGAAGGGCCCAGGACGGGCCAGTTGATGAAGAAACCCTGCCCGATGCCGTAGTCTCCCAGGGTTTGTCCAAGGTCTCTGTCCCGCCGGACGAGATTGATCTCTTCGTGCGAGGCGGGATCGAACAGTCCGCCAGCCCCGCAGGCGGTGTTGAGCAGGAAACGCCCGAGCTCGGTGGTCGCTCCGCCGAAGTCGGCCTGGAGCAGCGCATTGACGAAACGGATCGGAAAGGCAAGGTTCGTGAAAAAATTCTTCACGCCGATTCGCGCGACTTCGGGAACCACCTTCTCGTATCCCTGGGCCACGGGTTTGAGCAGCCAGAAGTAGAGCTTGTCGTTGAAGTGATACATGGCCCGGTTGAAGGGCTCGAGTGGATCTGCGATCGTTGGGGGCCTCTGTTTTACCTCCTCCTCGCCGGTGTCGATATAGGCGTCTGCCTCGATACCGTCTTTTTCAGGGCCGGCAGGCAGCGCCGAAGGACCCGGAGAGGACTGCTCCGGGGCGGGGGCAGCGGCGGCTGGCGGAGGGGGCACGGCAACTGGTGCGGACTCAGGAGGGACCGCCCGGGGGGAGGCAGGAGGCTGATGGGCGCAGCCCCCAGCCAATAGGGAGCACAGCAGCACCAAAACCAGCCATGGCCCCGCGAGTCGGGTCTTCCTCCCCGTCTTCACCCGATGGTCCGTCATCGCCTAGGATCCCTTCACTTTCTTCCGAAGGATCTCGATCAGCTGCGCAGGCGTGTTCTTGGCCAGGATGTCGTTGAACTGGGTACGGTAATTCAGGACCAGGCTCACGTTTTCGATGACCACGTCGTACACCTTCCAGGCGTTGTCCTTCAGGAGTACCCGGTAGATGATGGGAATCTCCTTCGAGGCGGTCACGACCTTCGTCTGAACCTCCGCCTGGGTCCCCGAGACCATGACTTCCCGATCGAAGACGATCTTCTCGTCGGTGTAGGAGAGGATTCGGTCGATATAGGCCTTTTCCAGGACCTGTCGGAAGAGGCCGACGAATTCCTTGCGCTGCTCGACGTTCAGACTGTTCCAGTTCCTGGACAGGGTGCGCCTCGAGAGTTCGACGTCGTCGAACAATTCGTTGTAGATCAGCCGGAGCTTCTCCTTTTTGATCTCCTTGGCCGACTCGGCCTTGAGTTTGGGGTCGCGCAGGACCTCCAGCCCTTTGTTGACGCTCGACATGACCGCGTCCGAGGGCGGACCGGCATAGGCCGGAAGGGCCAAGAGCAGCAGGATCAAGTTCCACAGGACAATCCGTGTTTTCATGGGTTACTTCTCCCGGTTCTCTGGTGAAGGAGACTGTTTCTTCACGTCTCCGAAGGCGTATTTGCTGACGAGGTCGGCGATGTCCAGGGGCGGCTGCGTCTCGGTGATGGTCGCTCCCGGTTTGAGCAGTGCGCCCGCGCCGCCGGGGTCGATGCTCATGTGCATATCTCCGATCAGCCCCTCCGTCTTGATTGAGGCAATGGCGTCGTCGTAAATCTTCACGCCGTTCCGGATGCGGATCTCCACCAGGGCCTTCTGGCTTTCCTGGTCCATGGAGAGCTTCTCCACTCGCCCCACCTCGATGCCGGAGATGTAGACCATGCTGCCGGCCCTGAGGCCGGTGACCGTCGTGAATCGGGCCAGGAGGGGATAGGTGTCGTCGCCGAACAGGGAGACATGCCCCAATTTGACCGTCATATACCCGACGCAGAGAAGCCCCAAAACGAGAAAAATGCCGACCGTGGTTTCCATCGTGTACTTCTTCATCCGCTTACCCCCTCTCGTCGCACCGAAGCCGGGCAATCTCCCTTTGCCGGGATTTTGCCGTGCTGATGGCGGCATCGATGTCTTCATCCGGTTCGACCTGGGCGATCCCACACATCACGGCGAATTCAACGCATCGTTCCGATCTGGCCTGTCTGCGGGCGCCGGTCCAGACCTCCTGGATGCCCCACTCCTGGAAGTCCCTGATTAAATCGTTGAGGATGCTTTCCGCTTCCGTCAGATCCGTGAAAGGGAGCAGGGTGACGAATTCGTCGGTGTGGCGGCGCGTGGAAAAGCCTCCGATGGCGCTGAAGTGCCGGTTGATGTAGATTCCCAGGCCTCGAATGGCCACCTGGGCGGCATTGTAACCTGCGCGCGCCCGGATGTCATCCAGATTGTCCAGGGAAAAAATCGCAATGCAGTAGCTCGACCCGCGCGCCGTCTGCGCCAACTGGGCCTGATGGATCACCTTGAATTGGCGCTTGGAATAGAGCCCCGTCAACTCGTTCTGGAGCCCTTCCAGAGAACGGATGACCTCATCTTTAAAAGGATGGTCGAAATTCTCCAACTCTTCCGGAGAGCCCTGAAAAACGATGGATCGCTGGTAGAGTGCCAGGATGCGGTTCGAAATGAAGTAGACGTCTGGAATCTCGTGGCTGACCAGGATCGCCGTAAACCCGAACTTCCGCTGGTACTGGGCGATCATGCCCAGGATGGCGTTTTTCCGGACCGGGTCCTGGCCTGTTGTGGGCTCGTCGAACAGGACAATCTGGGGATCCGTGACCAGGGCCCGCGCCAGTGCCACCCGCTTCTGCATGCCGCCCGACAGTTCCGAGGGATACTTGTGCGCGGCGTCTTCCAATTCGGTCTGCTCGATCCTTGCCGCCACTCGCCGTTCGATCTCGGCCTTGCTCAGGTTTGTCGTCTCCCGCAGGGGGAGGGCGATGTTGTCATAGACGGTCATGGAGTCGAAAAGAGCGTTGTCCTGAAACATGTAGCTGATTCTGGCGAAAAGGGCGATTCTCTCGGCCTTTTTCATCTCGCTCAGGGAATTGCCCCGAAACAGGATGGTCCCTTCGTCCGGCCTAAGCAGGCCGATGATGTGCTTGAGGAGCACGCTCTTGCCCGAACCGCTCAGGCCGATGATGGTCGTGACCTGCCCCTCGTAGATCTGCAGGTTGACCCGATCGAGGACGGTTCGTTCGCCGAAGCGCTTGGTGACGTCTCTAAATTCGATTAAAGGGGGTTCCATGGGGCTCTCCTCAGATGAGCAGCGACGTCACGACGTAGTCCGATACCAGGATAAGGACACAGGAGATCACGACGGCCGAGGTCGTGGAGAGTCCGACGGCCTTGGCGCCGTGGCTGTCGGTGCGCATATGGGCGAAGTAGCCCTGATAGCAGCAGACCAGCGCGACGATGACGGCAAAGACCACGGACTTGATCAGGCCGTCCGTGACATCTTTAATGTCCATGCTGGTCTGAGCGCGGTAGACATAGGTACTGGCATTGGCGCCCAGAAGCAAGACGCCGGAGACATAGCCGCCGAGGATGCCGACCAGGTCGAATATCGCGGTGAGCAGGGGAAAACTGATCACCGCCGCGGTGATTCTCGGGCTGATGAGGTATCGGAGCGGGTCGATACGCATCGTGTCCAGGGCGTCGATTTGCTCGGAGATGCGCTGGATGCCCACCTCCGCGGCGATGGCCGAGCCTGCTCTGGCGGCGATCATGATGGCCGTCAGGACCGGCCCCAACTCCCGGACCAGGGTCAGGGTCACCAGGGTGCCGAGGGCCCCCTGGGCCCCGAACTTAACCAGGGCGTGGTAGGATTGAAGGCCCAGCACCATGCCGGTGAAGAAACTGACGAGCATAATGATCATCGTGGACCTGGCCCCGATGTAGTAGATCTGTTGGACGATCTTGTCCACCTGTTTGGGCCGCAGGACCTTCAGGAGCGCCAAAAAAAGAAAGATGGCCGAGGCGCCCAAATGATCGACCCAGCGGATGGCCGCCCGGCCGATCGCGGCAAAGGGCCGCGTCGATAACATCCAAAACCTTGGTCGGTTATTCATATCCATGATGCCTCGGAATTCCTCGACAGACGGCGGCATGGGACATCGGTCAGTGTCTGCCGCGCGGTCCGTCCAACCGGCTTTTGGGCCATGATACCAGATGCGGCGTCCTCAAGCCAGTGTTTCGCTGCTGTTCTCCCTGTTAAGGCCCGACGCTGCCGCCGCCCAGGGTCTTGTAAAGCGTCACCCGGTTCGAGAGGCGGGACAACCGTAGCGAGATCAGCCCCTGTTGCGCCGCATAGAGGGACCGCTGGGCGTCCAGGACGCCCAGGTAGCTGTCCATCCCCCGGGTATAGCGGGCATTGGAGAGGCGGTGGGTCTCGGCGACGGCCTCGACGAGCGATTCCTGGGCTGCCACTTGGCGGTCCACCGTGTCCCGCATGGCCAGGGCGTCGGCCACCTCCCGGAAGGCCGTCTGGATCGCCTTCTCGTATTGGGTCACCATGATCTCCCTCTGCACCTTCGTCACGTCGTAGGCCGACCAGGTGCGGGCATCGAAGATCGGCAGGGTGATCAGGGGGACGAAACTCCAGGTGTTGGCCCCGGATTTGAACAGGCCCGACAGGTCGGCGCTTGCGGTTCCGACGCTCGTCGTCAGGGCGATGCGGGGGAAAAAGGCCGCCCGTGCCGCGCCGATGTTGGCGTTGGCCGCCTTGAGCTGGTGTTCCGAGGCCAGGACGTCGGGACGGCGCAGGAGGATTTCCGAGGACAGGGCCGTCGCGATCTCTCTGGGAGGGGTGATGCCGGCCAGATCGGCGGGCGAGAGGGCCGGTGGCATAGGGGACCCCACCAGGAGATCGAGGGCGTTTTGGTCCTGGTAGACCAGTTGCGTGTAGCGGGCCGCGTTGCCCCTGGCTGTCTCCACCTGGCTCTGGGACTGGCGCAGGTCCAGCTCGGAGGCGAGGCCGACGTCGTAGCGTTTCTTGATCAACCGGTAGGAGGCTTCATGCGCCTCCAGGGTGGAGGCGGCCAGCTTGAGGTTCTGCCGGTCCGCCGCCAGGGCAAGGTAGGCGTTGGCCACGTTGGCCACGAGCAGGATCTGGGCGCTGCGGCGCGCCTCGTCGGTGGCGAGGTACTCCTCCAGGGCCTGGTCCTTCAGGCTGCGGATCCGGCCGAAGAAGTCGATCTCCCAAGAGCTGACGCCGAGCTTGACATCGTACCGTTCCGAGGTCCTGGCGCTTCCCGTGGACGAGAGGTCCGCCGGGAGCCGTTCGAGGCTTCCGCTTCCGATCGCGTTGACGGACGGCAGAAGCTCCGACCGTTGGACACCGTAGAGTGCCCGTGCCTTTTCGGCGTTCAGAGCCGCGAGGCGAAGGTCACGGTTGTTGGCCAGGGCGGTCTCGATGACCTTCTGAAGCCCCGGGTCGGGGAAGAAGTCCCGCCAGGGCAAATCCGCCACCGCAGTCGCCTTCGCCGGTTCTGCACCGGCCTGCCATCCGGCCGGGACAGGGGCGCCCGGCCGCTTGTACTCCGGGGCCAACGTGCACCCCCCGAGAAGGGTGAGGATCATGACGAGGACAAGAAATCGGTTTCTTTTCATATAAAGACCTTTCAGGAACCTTGCATCATCTGAAAATCGAAGCCCGTGCGCAGGGGGGCCATATCATCGATCCCCATCAGGATGGGAAGTGGCCGTTTGGTCCGCCTCGGGCCGCTTGCGTTTGCCGAAGTTCTTTTCGATCAGCACATAGAAGAGGGGCGCGAAGACGACCACCAGGGCCGTGGCGGTCACCATCCCCCCCAGGACGCTGGTGCCGATGGCGTTCTGGGCCCCGGCGCCGGCGCCGGTGGTGATGGTCAGGGGCAGGACGCCGAAGCCAAAGGCCAGCGAGGTCATGACAATGGGCCGAAACCGCAGCTTCGCCCCCTCCACCGTCGCCTCGATCAGTCCCATCCCCCTCTCCAGGCCGGCCTGGGCGAACTGGACGATCAGGATGGCGTTCTTCGTGGTCAGGCCCAGCGTGGTCAAAAGGCCGATCTGGAAATAGACGTCGTTGGCCAGCCCCCGCGCGCTCGATGCGATGACGCCGCCGATGACCCCCAGCGGGAGGACCAGCAGGATCGAGATGGGGATGGGCCAACTCTCATAGAGCGCGGCCAGGCACAGGAAGATCACGAAGATGGAAAAGGTGTACAGGAGGGGCGCCTGGTTGCTCGACATCCGTTCCTGGAACGAAAGCCCGGTCCAGTCGAAACCGAATCCCTTGGGCAACTGGTTCATCGCCTCTTCCATGGCCCGCATGGCCTCGCCGGAACTCCTCCCCGACGCCGGCTCCCCCCAGATGTTGATGGAAGGGAACCCGTTGTAGCGCGACAGCTTCGGGGAACCGGTCGTCCAGCGGCCCGTGGCGAATGAGGAGAAGGGGACCATACTGCCTGCCGTGTTGCGGACGTAGAGCCTGTCCAGGTCCTTGGGCAGCATCCGGTAAGGGGCCTCGGCCTGGACGTAAACCCGTTTCACCCGGCCGCCCTGGATGAAGTCGTTAGCGTAGGCGCTGCCGAAGGCCGCCGAGATCGTCCGGTGGATGGAGGTCAGGGGGACCCCCAGGGCCCCGGCCTTCTCCCAGTCCACGTCGATCCGGTACTCGGAGACGTCCTCCATGCTGTTGGGCCGAACGGCCGTCAGCCGCGCGTCCTTGGCCGCGATCTGCAGGAGCTGGTTCTGCGCCGCCGTCAGAGCCTCGTGTCCCATGCCGCCCCGGTCCAGGAGCTGGAAGTCGAACCCTTTGGCCTGGCCCAGTTCGACCACAGCCGGCGGGGGAAAGGCGAAGATGAGGGCGGTGCGGAGTCGCGAGAAGGCCGCCATGGTCCTTCCGGCAATGGCCTTGGCCCTGAGATCGCTCCGGTCGCGGAGCTTCCAGTCCTTCAGCTTGATGAAGACCATGCCGTTGTTCTGTCCCCTCCCCGAAAAGCCGATGCCCGAAAGGGTCATCGTCGATTCAACGGCCTCCTTTTCCTTGTCCTGGAAATACTGCTCGATCTGGCGCGTGACCGCCATGGTCTGCTCCAGCGTGGTACCCCTGGGCATGATCACCTGGGCCATGAGCACCCCCTGGTCCTCGTCGGGCAGGTAGGCCGTGGGCATGCGCATGAACAGGACCCCCATGGCCACCACGATCACGACAAAGATGGCCAGGTAGCGCAGTTTCTTCGAGAGGGAGTGCCGGACCAGCCGGACGTAGAGGCCCCGGAACTTGAAGAAGGTCCGGTCGAACCACCGGAAGAAGGGGCGCAGGAAGAAGACCGCGCTATCGGCCGGCGTATGCCCCGCCGCGACCGGCCTGAGCAGGGACGCGCAGAGGACCGGCGTCAGGATCAACGCCACGACCACCGACAGGAGCATGGAGACGATGATCGTCACGGAGAACTGGCGGTAGATGACGCCAGTGGAACCGGGGAAGAAGGCCATGGGACCGAAGACCGCCGAGAGGACCAGGCCGACACCGATCAGGGCGCTGGTGATCTGCTCCATGGACTTGGCCGTGGCCTCCCGGGGCGGGAGGCCATCCTCGCTCATGATCCGTTCGACGTTCTCCACGACCACGATGGCGTCGTCCACGAGAAGCCCGATCGCCAGGACCATGGCGAACATAGTCAGCATGTTGATGGAATAGCCGAAGTATCCCAGCATCG
>JAJFUM010000441.1 GCA_021372415.1 Deltaproteobacteria bacterium | reverse complement strand
TTCAGTCCCTCCCGGTCGATCAGGGCCATGATCCCCCGGATGCCTTCCGACGGAGAGGCGAAGTCGGTGGAAATGCCGCGGTCGCGCAGCCTGTCCTCGAGACGGAACAGGGCCAGGACGCCCGCGCTGTCCATGTAGGAGATGCCGCCCAGGTCGATGGTGAGCCGGGAGGGCCGGTGCTGCCCCACGAGGCGCTCCAGATCGGCCAGCAGGGAATCCGCTTCGGTCAGCGAGACGCGCCCCGCAAGGGCGACCTTCAGGCCCCGATCGGCCGTCCCTTCGGCGCGAAGTTAATAGTTCATTTTGATCCCGGCCTTCTCCATCGTCCGGTCACCCCCCCTCGGGTCCCAGCCTTTCCTTCCAGTCGCAGAGCCTCTCAAGGGCCTCCATGGGGGTCAGCCGTTCCGGTTCGAGCCGCCGGATCTCTCCGAGGACCGCCTCCCCGGGGTCGGCAAAGAGGCTCATCTGTCCGTCGTCCCTGCGGACCCCCTTCCGGCCGCGGGCGATCTTGGGAACCCCGGCCTCGTCGAACTCCCCCTTCTCCATGTTCCGGAGGATCTCCTTCGCCCGGAGGATCACCTCTTCCGGGACCCCGGCGATCCGCGCCACCTGGATGCCGTAGCTCCGGTTGGTCCCTCCCTCGGTGATCCTCCTGAGGAAGATGATCTTCTCGCCCCACTCCCGGACGGCGATGTGGTAGTTGCGGACCCCCTCCTTGGTGACGGCCAGTTCCGTAAGCTCGTGGTAGTGCGTGGCAAACAGGGTCCTGGCCCCGAGGGACGCCGCGTCGTGGAGATGCTCCGCCACCGCCCAGGCGATGCTCAGGCCGTCGAAGGTGCTCGTGCCCCGCCCGACCTCGTCCAGGATGATGAGGCTGCGCTTCGTGGCGAAACGCAGGATGTCCGCCACCTCCGTCATCTCCACCATGAAGGTGCTCTGTCCCCGGGCGAGGCTGTCGGCCGCGCCGATGCGCGTGAAGATCCGGTCCACCACGCCGATCCGGGCCTTGGCCGCCGGAACGAAGCTCCCCATCTGGGCCATCAGGACGATCAGGGCGACCTGGCGGATATAGGTCGATTTGCCCGCCATGTTGGGGCCGGTGATGATCAGCAGCCGGTTGGCGGCCAGGTCGAGCAGGACGTCGTTGGGAACGAACGCCCCGGCGCCGGCGATCCTCTCCACGACCGGGTGGCGGCCGTCGGTGATGGCGATCGTCTCCTCCGAGTCGACCTCGGGGCGGCAGTAGTTGTGGCGTTCAGCGACCTCGGCCAGGGAGGCGACCGCGTCCAGATCGGCGATCCGGGAAGCCGTCTCCTGGATCCTCCGGATCTGGCCGGCGATCCGGCCGCGGAGCTCGATGAACAGGTCGTATTCCCTGGCCTCGCGCCTCTCCTGGGCATGGAGGACCTTCTCCTCGTATCCCTTGAGCTCGTCGTTGATGTACCGTTCGGCATTGACCAGGGTCTGCTTGCGGACGTACTCCGGCGGGACCAGCCGGGCGTTGGCCTTGGTCACCTCGAGGTAATAGCCGAAGATGTTGTTGAACCCCACCTTCAGGGAGGCGATCCCCGTCCGCTGCCGCTCCTTCTCCTCCAGGGCCGCGATCCACTTCTTTCCGTCCCGGGTGATCGCGATCAGGCCGTCCAGATCGGCGTCGTATCCCTCGCGGAAGATCCCACCCTCCCGGATGGTGAGGGGCGGGTCCTCGACGATGGCCCGGTCGATCCAGTCCAGGACGTCGGGCATCTCGTCGATGCCCGCATGGATCGCCCCGAGCAGCGGGGACTCGAACGGCCCGATGAGGGCGCGGACCTCCGGGAGGGACTTCAGGGAGGTCCGCAGCGCCGCCAGGTCGCGGCCGTTGGCGAGCCCCACGGCGATCCGGCTCCCCAGCCGCTCCAGGTCGTAGACGGACCGAAGGGCCGCGCGCAGCCGTTCCCGCACCAGATGCTCCTCGCAAAGCTCGGAGACCGCGGCCAGCCGCTCCCGGATCCGGTCCGGATCGCGGAGGGGGTAGTGGAGCCACCAGCGGAGCCTCCTGGCCCCCTGGGAGGTCACGGTCTGGTCGAGGACCTGCAGGAGCGACCCGGACCGCTTCCCCTCGACGATCGTCTCGAAGAGTTCGAGGTTGCGTTTGGCGACGTCGTCCAGGATCAGGTGAGCGCCGCTCTCATAGGGCAGGAGCCTGTTGATGTGGACCAGGGAATCCTTCTGGGTCTGGGACATGTAGGCCAGGACCGCCCCGGCCGCGGCGGCCATCGCCGGACGGTCCTCCACGCCCGACTGGACGAGGGCCTCGGGGCCGAAATGGTCCCTGAGCAGGCCGATGGCCTCCGCCGGATCGAAGCGCTCCGGGGGGAAGCGGTTGACCAGGCAGCGCTCCCCGTCGCCCGCCAGGGCGGCCAGGAGCTCCGGATCTTCGAGGTCCTCCGGAATGATCAGTTCCCGGATCTCCAGCCCCGCCGTCTCGGCCCGGAAATACTCCCGGTCCCGCGTCTCGGCCGCCCTGAACTCCCCCGTGGAGATGTCGACAAAGGCGAAACCGAAACGGCCGGAGCGGACGACCAGACTGGCCAGGAAGTTGTTCTCACGGGCCTGGAGGTTCTCCGAATCGAGGACGAGGCCCGGGGTGACGACCCGCACGACGTCGCGCCGGACGACCCCCTTGGCGAGCTTGGGGTCCTCCATCTGCTCGCAGACGGCCACCTTGAATCCCCGGGCGATGAGCTTGGCGATGTAGGCCCCTCCCGCGTGATAGGGGACGCCGCACAGGGGGATGGCGTCCTGGCTGTTCTTGTTGCGGGACGTCAGGGTGATCTCCAGGACCCGGGAGGCGGTCACGGCGTCCTCGAAGAACATCTCGTAGAAGTCGCCCATCCTGAAGAAGAGGATGCAGTCCGGATAGCGCTCCTTGACCTCCGCGTACTGGCGCATGGCCGGGGTCAGGTCGTTCACTCCCATCTGCCGCCCCGCTTCCTGAGATCGATGGTGGAGCCCCGCTCCAGATTTCCCCGCCCGCCGATGAAGCGGTTCAACAGACCGCTCACGACGCTGATGATCAGGGCGCCGAACACGGCGGTCCAGAAGCCGTGGACCGAAAAACCGTCGATCAGCTCGGAGACGATCTTCAGCATCAGGGCGTTGATCAGGAAGGTGAAGAGCCCCAGGGTGACCAGGTTGATGGGAAGGGTCAGCAGGAGAATCACCGGACGCAGGAAGGCGTTCAGGATGCCCAGGAGGGCCGCGGCCAGGAGGGCGGGCGCGAGCCCGCTCACGCGGATGCCGTCCAGGAGCCAGGAGGCCGCCAGGACCGCCGCCGTCAAGACCAGCCAGCGCAAAAGAACTCCCCTCATCTCGATCCCCCTTCCGGCCGGTCCGTCCCGGCCTCACGGACACCGGTCCGCCGGCCCTTCGGCCCTTTGTGCCCCCTGCCGCCTGCGGGTTTCAGCCGCGTCCCCTCATTCGAAGGCGTCGAATTCCGCTGCAGGGGCGCCGCAGACCGGGCAGGTCTCCGGCAGGACACCGTCGGCGACGTAGCCACAGATGCGGCAGACGTAATAGGAAGTCTCGCGCCCTTCCATCAGGTGGTTCATCGCCTCCTTGTAGAGTTTCCCGTGGCCCTCTTCCACGTCCCGGCTCTGGGAAAAATGGAGCACCGCCCCCTGATTCCCCTCCGCCTCGGCCTCCCGGACGAAGGCGGCATAGGCCACCTGGGCGACCCCCACCTCCGACTGGAAGCTCTCCTCCAGGTTCTTCTCGGTGGACTTGATCTCCTTGAGGACCCTGAGCGCCCTCGCCCCGTGGATCTCCTCGGAGCGGGCGATCACCCGGAAGAGCTTGGCGATCTGCGGATACCCCTCCTCGTCGGCCTTCTCGGCATACACCTTCAGGCGAAGCGCAGCCTTGGCCTCACCGGCGTAGGCCTGCTCCAATGCATCCTTCGTCGCACCCATGACGCCTCCCCGATCCCGTCGATCGCGATCCGCAGAAATCCTGCGGCCAGGGTCCCGCAGGCCCTGCCCAGGGCGCCGGATCGCCCCCTCATGGATCGCTATTCCGGTGAAAACTCGTCCTTCGACGCACCGCAGACCGGACAGACCCATTCCGCGGGAAGATCATTGAAGGGAACGCCCTTCTTGATCCCTCCGTCGGGATCGCCCTCGGCCGGGTCGTAGACATATCCGCACACCCCGCACACGTACCGCTTCATACCGGACCTCCTTGTTGGCTCCAATCGCCTGGGTAAAACAGCCGGCCCCGCCTACAGGCGGGCCTTGACCTGCTCGGCCATCGTGATCCCGAGCCCGTAGCACTTCTCCAGCGTCCCGGCATCGGGGACGTTCTTGACGCGGATCCCCTCGCCGGCCGATTCCACCTTCATCTCCGCAAGGATCGCCTCGATCTGCCCCACGGCCTCGCCGCTCCAGCCGTAGGAGCCAAAGGCCGCGCCCACGAGGTTTCTGGGCTTGAGTCCCTTGATGTAAGTCAGGACGTCCGCCATGTGCGGGAGCAGGTTGTTGTTGAGGGTCGGCGAACCGACCGCCAGGGCGCCCGCCCCGAGCAGCTCGTAGACCACCTCGCTGCGGTGCACCTCGCCCATGGACATGAACCGGACCTGGAGGCCGCCGGCCGCCAGCCCCTCGCTCACGGCCCGGGCCATCTTTTCGGTGCTGTGCCACATCGTGGCATAGACCACGACCGCCTTGGCCGTTGGCTTCTGGGAGGCCCACTTCCCGTAGCGCCCGACGATCCCGCCGATGTCCCTGCGCCAGATCGGCCCGTGGTCCGGGGCGACGATCTTGCAGGAAAGCTTCGCGGCGGCGACCTTCTCCAGGAGTTTCAGGACCAGCGGCGAGTAGGGGAGGATGATGTTCGCGTAATAGGTCGCCGCCTCGTACTCCAGGATCGCCGGATCGAGCTGATCGTCGAACCGCTCCAGGGAGGCGTAGTGCATCCCGAAGGCGTCCTGGGAGAAGAGGAGCTCCTCCTCCTTGAGGTAGGCGAACATGCTGTCCGGCCAGTGGAGCATCCGGGTCTCCATGAAGACGAGGCTCCGGTTGCCCAGGCTCAGGGTTTCCCCGTCCCGGACGGCCGCGATCTCCAGGGACTCCGAGGGAAAGATCTCCCGGAGCGCCTTGGCCCCGGCCTGGGAGGCAAAGACCTTTTCAGGCTTCACCGCCGCGATCACCTCGGGAAGACATCCCGAGTGGTCCATCTCCGAGTGGTTGGAGACGATGTAGTCGATCCGTCCCGGATCGATCACGTCGGCGATGCGCGCCAGCATCTCCTCCCGGAAGGGGGCCTTGACCGTGTCGATGAGCGTGACCTTGTCCGCCATGACGAGGTAGGCATTGTAGGTGCTCCCCCGCTTCGTCTGATAACCGTGGAAATCCCTGATGTTCCAGTCGATCGCCCCGACCCACCAGACATCCTCCGTCACCTTGATCGCTTTATATGGACTTTGCATGGTTTCATCGCTCCTGAAAGCAGTTGATCGGGGATTCTCCGCGGAATCCCCCTTGAGCGAGCACAGGAAGAACCACTCGTTTAATGGCACCCCTCCCGCCGGCAGGCCGGATCAACGGGCCGAACGCCTTGCGGCCTCCTCGCCGATGGCAAAGGCGCGGAGGTTGGCCTCGATCCGGGGGGCCGGCATCCCGTCCCGGATCACCTCTTCGAACAGCCCCTGGTCGACGGGCAGGACGCCCAGAGCCGC
>JAJFUM010000440.1 GCA_021372415.1 Deltaproteobacteria bacterium | reverse complement strand
TCTATTTCAGCGGGCCGGATTACAAGATCTGGCACGACCAGTGGTGGGACCCCTACTCTCAGGGCATGATCTGGCTGGACACCTCCCAGCTGATCTTTTCCTTTTTTTCAGAAGAGCGTCAGTGGGCCATCGTACCCCTTTCGGTGGCGCGCAAGGCCCAGACGACAGGCCGCTACCGGGTCTTCCGTCTTTCGGAGGCCCCGCCCGACAGGGTCTGCTACAAGATCCGCCACAAATACCCAAAGGCCAGCACCACGGCCAGCCTCAAGATCCTGGACGGATACCTGGAGGCCCTCCTCCGCGGGATGGAGCGGGGGCCTGTCTGCCGGCCGTCCCGCCGCCGGCACAGCGGGAGGACAGCCCAATCTCCCTGAGAAGGACCTGAAAATCCGTCAAGCGATGGATGGCAAGGACGGACACTATGGGCGATCATTGGCGATCATTCATGAAGCGATTTCATCCCGAAGGGATCCCCTGGCCCGGGACTGTCCTCTACAACGCCCTGAGCCGTAGCGAGATTTTCCTTCGGCACTACCAACTAGTGGCCCATGACATTGCCCGTTACGGGGAGGCGGGGTGCATTCTCGACATCGGGACGGGGCCGGGACAGCTGCTGTGGGCCATGCGGAAGGTCATGCCGGACACGAGGCTAGTCGGTGTGGATATCTCTCCATCCATGGTGACACGGGCCCGCCGAAATATGGAAACATACGGGCGGGATCCCCGAATCGAACTGCGGGTCGCCAGCGCGGAGGTCCTGCCCTTTGCCGGGGGGACGTTCGATCGCGTGGTCTCTACAGGCTCTCTCCACCACTGGAAGGACCCCATCCGTGCCCTGTCCGAAGCGCACAGGGTTCTCAAGGCCGATGGCTATGCGTTGATATACGACCTCGTGCGTGACATGCCCGAAGGGGTCCGTCGGGATCTCCGTACCCAGTTCGGGGGCTTCCGCCTTGCACTCCTGTGTCTGCATTCCTTCGAAGAGCCTTTTCTTGATGCAGAAGAGATGGGCGCCTTGGGGAGGCAAACGGACTTTGAGGTCGAAGGGACTACGTTTACGGGGGCATTCTGCTGCCTCGTCTTGAAGAAGGCCGCCCATAGTCTGGGGGGACTGGGACACGCCGCAACGGACTGCCGGGGTTCATTCTGCTGCCTAAGAGCATCTGCCGGAATTGGCTCAAAGACGGAGATAGCGCGAATGGCTGAAAAAGACATGAATCCCTATCGGCAAGCGAAGCTGGCATAATATCGTCGAGGATTCTTTACAAAATTCGTGAGCGTCTTGGCCCCGCTCCATCGCGGTTGTCACGGCGGGGCTTGCCCGCCTTCATCCTGTCGATTCGATGATGACATGAGAATGTAGTTGAGAACCTCAGGGAGATTTTGAAAAAGCCTGAACCCGTTGCTGACATAACCCCTGTTCCATGGGAACAGCAACCCGGTCCCCAGGGCTCCATTTTCTATGGCTTTTTCAAGTGTCAGGGGCGAATCGTCCACGACGACGTCGGCCTTGGAAATGAGGCCGGTCTTGTCCAAAGAAAGGTGAAGTTCATCGTAGAGGAGCCCATGCCTGGCAGCCATCGTTCGGTCGGCTGACTCGTTTCCTTGGTGCGGTGGCTGGCAATGATGATGGGAAATCCATGTTCTCTGAGCGACGACAGGAAATCCCGCGATTCCCGGCTGGTAGCTGTCGTTGTCCTGATTGCGGTGAATCCTGTTGATCGCCGCGACAAATTCTTCTACCGAACAGTACCCTTCCCAAATGTCATCGGTGCACGATCGATCGGGTGTTGGAAGGTTGGCGTTGATTTTCTTCAACTCCAGATAAAAAGCATCGCTGAATTGTCAGAGGGTGTTGCCGATATCGACGATGGCGGTCTTGTTCAAAGTGGCCCTATTCTCCTAAACCCATGCTGTCAGATTCATTAAACACAAGAATAAGTTGGCCGTCAAGATGTGCAACCTTTCCCCATGTATTCAGCAAAATGCTTCCTGACCGCCACGACAGGGATCTCGTCGGCCAACTCGCAAAAGCGCGGATGGAATGGCCATCTTCCCCTGGTTACAGTCAGAGGGGATAGGGTGGCTTGGTCTGAGGGGGGATGGCGATTTAAGGAACAGGGGCCGGTAATCATACCAAAGCCCCTGTTTTTATTGCTGGCGTCCCCATGGGGAGTCGAACCCCAGTTACAGGCGTGAAAGGCCCGTGTCCTAGGCCTCTAGACGATGGGGACGTTTTGGAAGCGAGCCTTATATAATGGGGACGATGCTCCTGTCAAGCAACAATTGAAAAAAACCGGCCACGTAGGGGCTGCCCCGCCGCCCTAGAGGAAGACGACGGGTTCCCGCAGGATCGCCCCCCGGGCCTCGGCGGCCAGGGCCGCCGTCTGGGGGTGGGTCTCCCGGAGCGAGGCGATCTGCCGGAGATTATCGGCCGTTCGCATGACCAGCATCGCCATGTCGCCGTCGGCGATCCCTGCCTTCTCGATGATCCGGTCCCAGTCGCCGCCCGCCGCCCACTCGTGGATCACCGCCGCAGGCCACAGGAAGAGGGGGGAGACGGGAAAGCCGCCCGCCTCGAGCCTCCCGAGGAGGCCCGCCAGGGACCTCGTGATCCGGTCGTAGGTGCGGGTGAGCCGCCGCGGGAGCCCCCGGCGGATCACCAGGAGGTCCTGGTCGCCATCGTAGACAAAGGGGGCGATGGCGGCCGCCAGGAGCCCGGCGTCATCCCGGGGCAGGATATCCTTCCTCAGACACTCGGCGATGAGAAGCGGCTGGTCGAGGCGGAGCTTCGAGGCCCACATCCCGTTTTCCGTCAGCCGGTCCGATCCGTCCACGAATCCCTCCTCCTTCAGAAATTCCAGATGCCGCTGGAAGTCGCTCCAGAGATCCGTCCCGGGGGCACCGCTCCTTCCGGTTTCCTCGTGGAGGCGCTGATAGCTCGCCAGGGACCTGGCGAAGATCTCCCGGATTCCCTCGGGCGTCTGGGAGAGGAGGAGGTTGAGGACCATCGAGAAGTCGCTGCGGATCCGGCTCTCGATCGCCTCGGGCTTCTTCATGAGGAGCTTCCGGACGTGGATCAGGTCCATGAACCGGCCCGGGACGACGGCCAGGAACCCCACCCGGTCCTGCCCGCGCCTCCCGGCCCGGCCCGTCATCTGGTGGAACTCCGTCCCGGTCAGGGGAGCGAAGTCTCGGCCGTTGAAGAGGTCCGAGTTCAGAAGGATGATCGTCCGGGCGGGGAAGTTGACGCCCGCCGCGACCGTGGAGGTGGCGAAGATCGCCCGGAGGCGCCCCCGTTTCATCATCTGTTCGACGAGGAACTTCCAGGCGGGGAGTTGCCCGCCATGGTGGGCCGCCACGCGGGCCGTCCGCAATTCCTTGAGCTGCCGGTGGCTGGCCAGGTAGGGGAAGGCCGCAAGCTGCTCCTCCAGGTCGGCAGCGAAGTCCCCCTCGGGCCCGGCGTCCTCCATGGGGCGGCAGGCCGCCAGGGCCGAGTCGCATTCGGCCCGTGACTTGAGAAAGACGATCGCCGGCAGGAGCCTGAAGCGGCCCAGAACCTCCAGAATCTCGCCGAAAGGGGGAAGGCCCCGCTCGGGACGGCCGTGGACCGGCCGGGAGACAAAGTCGGCGACCTTCCCGTAGAGGCGGTTCCCCTCTACCAGGGGCATCAGGCGTCCCGAGGGATGCAGGAAGAGGGGATGGAGGGGGACGGGTCGCCGCTCCTCCCGGATGATCCTGCAGGGTTTCCCCCGGATTCCCGTGAGCCAGGCCGCGATCTGATCGCCGTTGCCGATCGTCGCCGAGAGGAGCAGGAGATTGATCCGGGCGGGGAGGTAGATCATGATTTCCTCCCAGACGACCCCCCGGTCCCGGTCCCCGAGGAAGTGGGCCTCGTCGAGGATGACCAGATCGAAGTTCAGGTTTTCACCCCGGTGCATGGCGTCGTAGAGCTGGTTCCGGAGGATCTCCGTGGTCCCGACGAGGATCGGGGCATCGGTGTTCTCTTTTGTGTCGCCCGTGACGATCCCCACATTGACCGGGTCGAACCGGCGGCCGAACTCGACCCATTTGGCGTTGGTCAGGGCCTTGAGGGGGGAGGCGTACCAGGTGCGCCCGCCCCTGGCGAAGACGGAGAGGATCGCCTCCTCGGCGATCCAGGTCTTTCCCGAACCGGTCGGGGCCATGACGAGGCAATCGCCCTTCCCGATGGCCTCCAGGGCCTCGGTTTGGAAGGGATCGGGCAGGAACGCCGCGGCGGCCGGCCGGCCGATCCTCGCGAAGATCGGCTTCAGGAAGGGATCGGCCTCCGGTTTCATCCGGGGACGGGGCGGGGTCTTCTTACGGCCCCGCGACGACTTTCCCGGGCGGGATTTCCGGCGCGGGAAATTTTCGGTGTGGGCAGGCGTATGGCGAAGGGATCGTTTCTTGGTCATGGAGAGTCTCTAACACAGAAGCGTCCCAGCGTAAAGATCGGGAGATCCCCCCTGTGTGAAGAAAAGAGGCACCGTGTTTTTTGTGCATTGACAGGAGCCCCTGTTCATTCTAAGTTCCGACCAACAAATGGCGGCGGAGGTCGGGGCAGGGCGATGGCAGAGTGCGGGCGCAGGATCTACTGGGGCTGGTATGTCGTCCTGGGGGCCTTTCTCATCATGGGGATCAACTATGGGATGCGTTACAGCTTCGGGATATTCCTGAAGCCCATGGCCCAGGAGTATCAATGGTCACGGTCGGCCGTCTCCGCGGGAATCTCCATCTTGAATTTGATCTATGGGATTGGGGGGATCTTCACGGGCCTGCTCATTGACCGGATCGCCCCCCGTTGGCTGATCACCGCCGGCGCGATCTTCACCGCCACGGGTCTCCTGCTCACCACCCTTGTCCGGGAGTCATGGCATTTCTACATCACCTACGGCCTGATCTGCGGCACCGGCGCCGGCTGCTTCGGCGTGGTCGTCTGCAATTCCTCCGTGGGCAAATGGTTCATCCGCAAGCGGGGCTTGGCGATCGGCATTGCCTCCATCGGCGTGGGCGTCGGGACCATGACCATGACGCCGCTGGCCGGGTACATCGTCAAGGTCTACGGCTGGCAGACGGGATTCGTCCTCATGGCGGTATCCGTCGTGACCATCGGCGTGCTCCTCTCCCAGATCCTGATGGGGAGGACCCGGCCGGAGGATTACGGCCTGAAGCCCGACGGCGATGGGGATGCGGTTCCCGGGCCCGGGCCGGCCGTAGCGGGGGTGCCGCGGATGGCCCATTCCCTGCGCTCCGTCCTGGTGGACTCTCGGTTTTTTATCCTGGCCGTCTGTTACGGACTGGCGGTAATGGTCGAGATGGCGGCCATCGTCCACCAGGTCCCCCATGCCCTGGACCGAAACATCGACAAAGTGGCCGCCGCTTCCTCGGTGGGGATGATCGGCATGGCCAGCATCGGCGGCCGGTTCTTCTTCGGGTGGCTGGCTGACCGGGTCCGGGACGCCAAATACGCCTCCATGCTGGGATTCCTGATGATGGTCGCGGGAATGCTCCTCCTGTCGAAGGCGACTTCGGCCACGATGCTGTTCGTCTACGC
>JAJFUM010000410.1 GCA_021372415.1 Deltaproteobacteria bacterium | reverse complement strand
TCCGTTCCCCAAATAACGGAACCGATGACCTGCCTTCTTCGCGTGGGGGTCCCCGGTGGTTGTGGGGGCCCCCGCCTTAACATGGTCGTGTGGGTCATGGGGATCGGCCGGTGGGAATGCCTTTCCAGGTGATAGGGGATTCGGGCGACGATAGGAGGGTGATAAAAAAAATATAGAAATGGGACGAGGAACTGTTGTATCATCCAACGCATCCCAAACGGGATGCATCATCGTGGGGATGATGGGGGTGGGCGCCGTGTTGTTTTCGGTCGCGGCGGTGGCAAGGTCATAGGCAATCAGGAGGGGTATGAGTCCAAGGGAAGGGAAAGCGGCTCCGAAGAACGGCAAGATCGATTTCCAGAATTTTGTCTCGCGGATCGAAAATATGATCCTGACAGGGGCCTTTAAGCCTCGCGAGAGGCTCATCGAGGCGTCCCTGTCAGAGATGTTCGGGGTCAGCCGATATTCGGTGCGCGATGCCTTCAAGGTCCTGGAGACCAAGGGGCTTGTGAGCGTAACCCCCTTCCGGGGCGTCGTGGTCAGTGAACTGAGCAAAAAGGAGGTCGAGGAGATCTTCGTCATCCGCGCGGCGCTCGAGCAACTGGCCCTGAGATTGTCCATGGAAAACGTGACCCGCGAGGACATCAAGCTCCTCAAGCGGATGGTCAAGAAGATCGAGGATGCCTCCCACCAGGACGATTTTGCGGCCATGATTTCGGCCGATACGGAATTTCACGACCATCTCTTCCAGCTCTCCCAGAACACGATCCTCCGCCGCATGATCAACGACCTGAGGAACCGCTGCCACATTATCCGCTACTCCGCCTGGTCGTCGCCGGACATCGTTCGCGAGGTGATGAAGGAGCACACCCAGATCGTTGAGGCCATGGAGTCCCGGGATCTGGAGAAGCTGATGCAGCTCCTGGAGAAACATCTCATGCACGCCAAACAATCCTATCTCCTCCGCCTGAAGGCGGAAACCGCCCTCCTGGCTTGAACCTGAGGACCCTTTGAACGACCCTCCCCAGGGGGTGCGGCCAAGCCGATCGACGGCCCGTCGTCGCATTTAACGTCATCTTTGAACAACGCCGCTGGATCATTGTGAAAATGACAAAATGACCAGAGATGGAAAACGATTTCTCAAAATAATTGTTGACAATTTGGTAAACAAATAATAACATGATCAACACCGGTTGGTTTTCTTAATAAAAATAAGTTGTTGCGCAGTATTTCCCCTGTGCAGCCGTACGGAAAGGGATATTTTCTACCCTGCAATAGCCGGTGTGGGTGTCACTGGCGCTGGCCTTTGTTCGAGAAAGACACGTCGGTGTTCTAACAGCAGGGAAGGGGATTCGCCCGGTATCCGTTTCCACCCCCCCCGAGAGAGGCATCTTGAATGGATCTATTTTCACCGCTGGAGATCAGGAAGGTTCTTTTTAAAAACCGGACAGTCATGGCGCCAATGGTGCTCAACTGCGCCGGAACCGACGGATCGATCACCGGGGAATTCAAGGATTTTTACACGGCCCGCGCCCGGGGCGGGGTGGGGTACATCGTCCTGGGCGGAACCTATGTCCACAACGACGGCCGCGGTTTCGGCCGGCAGTTGGGCATCGACAAGGACTCCCTGGTTCCGGGTTTGGCCGATCTGGCCTCGACGATCCGGCAGGATGCCCAGTTGGGTGTCCAGTTGAGCTTCAAGAGTGTCGGCCGCTTCCCCGAAACCTTTTCCCTGTCCAAGATCCGATCCTACCGGCGTGCCTTTGTTCAGGCCGCGCGCCGCGCCATGCAGGCCGGCTTCACGGCGGTGGAGCTCCACGCCTGCCACGATTACTGGCTCAATTTTTTTCTGTCCCCCTATTTCAACCATCGCACCGACCTGTACGGCGGCTCCCTGGAAAACCGTTTCCGCCTCCTCGGCGAGATTGCCGAAGAGATCGTCTCGGCAGTGGGCCAGAAGATCCTGGTCGGTGTCCGCCTGAGTATGACCGACTTCATGGATGGCGGTTTGGGTCTGGACGAGACCTTGGAGATCGGCTGCCGCCTGGAGGCCATCGGCGTGGATTACCTGAGCGCATCGGCCGGGATCGGGCTGACCCAGTTCAGGATGTCGCCGCCTTCCGATGTCCCGAGGGGAAGGCTCCTGGTTTACGGCCGGGCCCTCCAGCAGCGGGTCAGGATCCCCGTCATCGGCGTGGGCCGGTTGGACCGCCCCGCGGTCTTCCGGGAGGCCGTGGAAGGAGGGCATGTCAGTTTCGTCGCCGCGGCGCGTGCCTTCATCGCGGATCCAGAGTATGCCGCCAAGATTGAGCAAGGCCGCGAGGACCAGATCCGGCCCTGTCTGGCCTGCAATTATTGCCTCACCTGCCTGCATCAAGGCTCCGCCTTGCGATGCACCGTCAATCCCTATGTCGGTCGCGACCTGATCCGGCCGGAACCCCTCGCGAAGCCCCTTCGCGTCTTGGTGGTAGGGGGCGGACCGGCCGGTTTGACTGCGGCAACAACCGCCGCCATGAAGGGCGCCGAGGTCCGATTGATCGACAAGGGGGCGGCGCTGGGCGGCACGCTGAATATCGCCAGGCGGCCCCCCTTCAAGGAGCCGATCGGCGACCTGGCAAGCTATCTGGAAACCCAGGCCCGTTCGGCAGGAGTATCGGTGGGGCTTCAGCAGGCATTCAACCCCCAGGTCGCGGCGGGGGATGCCCCGGATGAGGTGGTCGTGGCCACAGGGTCCCTCCCGTGGGCCCCGGAATGCGTCTGCATGGACGACAGCCGGGTGGTGACCGCCGAGAAGGTCCTGCAGATGGAATCGATCCGCCCAGGCCGATACCTGGTCATCGGCGGCGGCCTCGTCGGCCTGGAGACGGCTGAATACCTGGCCGAGAGGAATGCCGAGGTGACCGTCCTGGAGATGCTCGATCGGATGGGCTCTGGCCTGGGACCGATGCGGCTGGCCCTGATGATGAACCGCCTGATCAAGGCCGGCGTCAATATGATCGTGAAGGCCCTGGTGATCTCTGTCCGGGATGGATGGGTCGACGTGGACCTTGCCGGTCGAGAGGTCAGGCTGGGGCCCTACGAGGCCGTGGTGGCAGCGGTCGGCTATCGGTGCAACCCCCTTAGGGACCCGATGGCATCAGAGGGGAAAAGGGTCCGGATCGTCGGGGACGCCAACCGGCCGCGTAGCATTTTTGAGGCGATCCAGGAGGGCTTTGAGGCCGGCATGGGCATCGGATCGTGAATGCTCCGAAGACGGCATGTCACGTCTGAGCGGCTGGGTGCAGTCGGGACATGCGGATCGTGACGGGTCATTGCAGGCCGGATCGAGAGAACCAATTTCGCGAAGCCTCGAGCAGGACGGCTCTATAAAAACAGCAGGGAAGGGGGTGATGGCAGGCCATCTCCTCAGAGGAGCGGGCTGACGATGCGGCAAAAGCGAACAACGTGGTTTTTGACAACACAACGGATAGAGAGAAAGGAGAAACAATGAGAAAAGTAGAGTATTGGAAATCCATTTGCATCCTGTTTGCAGGTCTCTTGCTCTTCTCTTATGCAACGGCCATCGAGGCGGCCGACTACCGGATCCGTGTGGCCAATCCGGTTGCGGCGGATCATTCCTGGGGCAGGGGTGCGGTCGTTTTCAAACAGGAACTCGAGAAGCTTTCCGGTGGCAAGATCGCGGTGGAGGTCCATCATGTGTCCGCCCTTGGCAAAGTCCGCGAGACCATGGAGATGGTCCGGATGGGGACCCTGGAGACCTGTCTGGGGGGGGTGGCAAACTTCCAGCGGAACGTCCCCGAGCTCGGCATCACGGTCCTTCCCTTCCTATGGAAGGACATCAAGACAATGTACAACGTCTTGGAAGGGGCGCCGGGACAAGAGCTCAACAAGAAGATGCTGGGTGCCGGTTTTGTCAACCTCGGCTTCTGGGACAACGGCTTCCGCCATGTCTCCAACAGCCGTAAACCTATCCAGACCATGGATGATCTGAAGGGGCTCAAGATCCGGACCCTTCCCACTCCCGTGCACATCGCCTTCTTCAAGGCGCTCGGGGCCGCCCCGACGCCCATGGACTGGGCGGAACTCTTCGAAGGCTTGCGATCGGGCGTGGTCGATGCCCAGGAGAACCCGCCCTCCATGACCTACACGGCGCGGTTCTATGAGGTCCAGAAGTATTACTCCCTGACGGGACATGTCAACGAGGTCGGCGCCTTCATCATGAACAAGGCGTTCTATGAAAAGCTGCCCAAGGACCTGAAGGCCGCGGTCGATCAGGCCGCCCGGAAAACCACGGCCTGGCAGTGGGAGGAGAACGACAAGGACAACCAGAAGTACCTCAAGGATCTGGAGAAGGCGGGGATGAAGGTCAATGCCCTCGCCCCGGCCGAGATCGAGAAGTTCCGGAAGATCGCCCATCAGGGCTATCCCGATGCCATCAAGGATTTTGGGAAGGATGGCAAGAAGTTGACCGACATGTTCGTGGCGGCCAACAAGTAAATAAAGAGGGAAGGGCCGGACCCCGAGAGGCTCCGGCCCTTCCCCCGTCATCGAACGGGAGATGCAAACAATGTTTTACAAATGTCTGAACAAGACGCTCGAGGTCCTGACCGTCATCATCCTGGTCCTCATCACAGCCATGGTTTCGGCCGAAGTGATTCTCCGTTACGGCTTCGGGGGATCCCTCTTGATCACCGAAGAGTTCACCCGCTACGCCCTGATCTGGATGGTCTTCCTTGCCTGCAGCCTGGCGGTTGCCGAAAATTCCCACATCCGGGTCGAATTCGCCGTCAATCTTTTCAAGGGGAAGGCGAAGGCCTGGGTGAACCTGATCGCGCAGATGCTCTTCACCGTCTTTCTTGTTTTTCTGATCGTCCAGGGGGCCATCGCGCTTCCCTTTCAACTCGACCAGATCATCCCGACCCTCGACATCTCCATGTTCTGGTTCTACATGGCCCTGCCCGTGGGAGGGGCGCTCATGATCGTGAACCTCCTTCCCCAGATCTGGGCCAACGTGCTGATCGTGATCGGCAAGGTCGCACCGCCGCCCGATGAGGCGCCCACCCTGGAAGGAGGACTCGGGCTATGATCACCCTCTTCATCGTTTTCTGCATCACCGTTCTGCTCGGCGTCCCCGTCGCTTTCTGCCTGGGTCTTGCCGCGCTGGCGTTCCTCGTATTCGCGGGCAGTGAGTCCCTCTTGGTCCTCCCGACCCTCGTCTTTTCGGGGATGGACTCCTTTCCGCTCATGGCGATCCCCTTTTTCATCATGGCCGGGGATCTGGCGGAACGAAGCGGCATCCTGCCCAATCTCGTCGACTTGGCCAGGGCCATGGTGGGGCACTGGCGGGCCGGCCTGGCCCATGTTAGCATTGTGACCGAAATGCTCCTCTCCGGGGTGACCGGGACGGCTGTGGGCGACGCGGCAGCCATCGGCTCCATCTTCATTCCCAGCATGAAGCGGGAAGGCTATGACGCGAAGTTCTGTGCGGTCCTGACGGCCTCTGCATCCGTCATCGGTCCCCTGATCCCCCCGAGCGTAGGGATGCTGATCTATGCCTTCGTCCAGGGGGGAACGGTCTCCGTCGCCGCCCTCTTCCTGGCCGGCGTCATGCCGGGGGTCCTGGTGGGCATCGGACTGATGATTCTTTCCTACATCTTGGCTAAGAAGCGCAATTATCCCGTGAGCGGGGAAAAGTTCCGTATGACGACCTTCGTCAGGGCCATCCCCCGCGCCTTGATGGGCCTGATGGCCATGATCATCATCCTGGGCGGGATCCTGAGCGGGGTCTTTACACCCACGGAATCCGGAGCGGCCGCAGTGATGTACGTCCTGATCGTCGGCGCTTTCATCACACGCAAATTGAATTTCTCCAACATCCGGCAGTCTTTACTCATGACCGCGAAGGTGACCGGTTCGATCCTGATCCTGGTCGGGACGGCCAAGGCCTGCGCCTGGATCATGACCAGCAGCCAGGTTCCCCAGAAGTTCGGGGCCTTCCTGATGTCCATTTCCACCAGCCCCTTCTTCTTCATCACCCTGGTCGTCATTTTTCTGGTTTTCCTGGGATTCTTCATCGAAGCCATGGCGATCATGATCATGTTCGTCCCGGTCCTGGCGCCCATTGCCGCCAGCTACGGGATCGAGCCGCACCACTTCGGCCTGATCTTCGTGATGGCCTGTCAGGTCGCCCTGATCACGCCGCCAGTGAGCCTCAGTCTCTTCGTCACGGCAAGGATTGCCGGGATTCCCTACGAATCGACATTCAAGGAGGTGCTCCCGTTTCTGGGACTCATCTCGGTACTGACCCTGGCCGTGGCTTACTGGCCGGACCTGTCCATGTGGCTGCCCAGGATGCTGGGGTACGTTCGGTGATGCGGTGATGATGACGGACATTGGATCCTACGGATCGGACAATGCAAGGAGACGTGCTCCACGCAACAGGTCCTGCAGGGATTGATTCTTCAACAGGTAGAATATTTTCATGGAGGTAACAGAATGATTAAGCAGAAAGAAACGTACGAGGTGCCCTATGGATACCGCGCCAGGATCGGGCTGGTGGTCGTCGGACCGAACCTCAACCCCACACCGGAGATTTCCCGGATGATGCCTGACTATGTCCAGATCCGTGAGACGCGCATCCACATGGATCCGGTGGTCAACATCGAGGAGTGCTCAAAGCTGAGCGGCCCCCTGGGCAACGCCGCCAGCCTCCTGTCCGAAGGCCTTTGTTCCCCTCTTCTCGGGAACCGTTCGGCGATCGCCTTCGCCTGCACGGCCGGCTCGCTGGTCGGCGGACCCGGCTGGGACAAGAAGGAAGTGAAGATGATGGAGGATGCGGTGGCCAAGTGTCCCAGCACGCGTTACATCGACGGCCGGCTGGTCGCATCCCAGGGATTCCCCGCCACGACCACGGCCACGGCCGTGGAGGCGGCGATGCATTTCATGGGTTTCAAGAAGATCGTCATCACCGGGCCGTACATCGATGAGCTCAACGAGCGTTTCCGGATCTTCTACACGAATTCCGGCTTCGAGGTCCTCAAGGTCAACGGTCTGGGGATCGAGGATCTCTACGAAATGGGCGCCACAAAACCCTCCCAGGCTTACAAGGCGGCTCTGGAGGTCTTCGACCCCAAGGCCGACGGCATCTTCATCGGCTGCACGAACTTCCGCTGCAGCGACGTAATCGAGCAACTGGAGCAGGATACGGGGAAACCTGTGGTGACGGCCAACCAGGCCACGGCATGGCACCTCATGAAGCTTCTGGGAATCGGCGAGCCGATCGAGGGCTACGG
>JAJFUM010000346.1 GCA_021372415.1 Deltaproteobacteria bacterium | reverse complement strand
CTGATGAGCGCGCCGGCGGCGCCGATCAATGCCCGCCTCAAGACCTTGGAGGGGAAAAAAATCGGGATACTGAACAACACCAAACCGGGGGCGGATTACTTCCAGCCTTATGTCATGCAGGTACTGAAGGAATCCTACCCGGCCATTGAGTTCAAGGCCTGGAATATCTCCTACAACGATTATCCCAAGAAGGCCGATGAACTGAAGGCCATTGCCGCCTGGAGCGACGGCGTCATCGGCCTTCTGGGTGACTGAGGCTCCTGCACCGCCAAGGCTACGCGTGACGTAGCTGCAATCGAAAAGCTCGGAAAGCCCTCAGTCTTCCTAGTCACATCCCCCTTCTTAGATGATTCAAGAAACGCAGCGGTAGGGGCCGGTTATCCGGACATGCCGATTATCGCTCTTCCCGTGGCCACGACGGCCGGCAAACCTGCCGAAGATCTGCTCCCTGTGGCCAAACAGGTGCGCCAGACCGTCATTGACGCCCTGACCAAGGAACCCAAAAACAAGGTTGTCACCGAGGCCAAGCCAGTGCAGGCCAAGTCGGCGGCATTACTCAAGTTCGTTGGCAATACCCAGGCAGAGGCTGCGGAAAAGATGGAGAAATACTTCCTGGCCAACCGTTGGAGCGACGGTCTGCCCATGGTGCCTCCGACACCCGAAGCGGTCGAGGCCATGCTCAAGGGGACGGACCTGCCCCGCGATCACGTGGTCGGCATCGTGGATCCGAAGCACGGGATCGCGACCGTGGAAAAGATCGCGATCAACGCGGTCATGGCCGGGGCACGCCCCGCTTATATGCCGGTCATCATCGCGGCTGTGGAGGCCCTTGCGGATAAGACCTTCGACCTCTACGGCGTGCAGGTCACGACCGGCCTTAACGCGCCGCTCGTGATCGTCAGCGGCCCGATCATCGACGCCCTCAATATCAACTACAGCTTCAGCACCATCGGACCGGGCTGGCGCGCCAATAGTACGATCGGCCGTGCGACGCGGTTCGCGCTGATCAACCTGGGCCAGGCCTGGCCGGGCATCAACGACATGAAAGACCTCGGCAACCCGGCGAAATTCGGCATCGTCATGGCCGAGAACGACAGGCAGACGCCCCCGGGCTGGCAGACCATGCGCGAACGGGAAGGTTTCAGCAAAGAGGCCAGCACCGTCAGCGTCTACGCGGCCCAGAGCTTCCGGCAGATCCACGACAGCCAGAAGTACCTGGCGGCTTCGAAGAAACCGGAACCGATCGTCGACCCCATGATCGCCCGCCTGATGAGCACCTCGCTCAACGCCACGGCAGAACAGTGGGGTGAGGAGATCGTGATCGCCTTCAGTCCGACCATGGCCGAGAACCTCAAGAGGTTCGGCTACGATCCGGAAAAGATCCAGAAGGAGTTGTACGAGAAGGGAAGGATCCCCCGTGACATTTTCGGCCCCCGCCCCCTGGGGACATTCGCAGTGACCAGCGGAATCCCGAAATGGATCGACGATCTGCCCGACGACGGCCTGGTCCCGGTTGTCCCGAAACCTGAGGACATCAAAATCATGGTCGCCGGCGGCAAGGGTGGAGGGGTCAGCTACCTCATCGACCGATGGGGATTCGGCAATTCGCGTTATGTCACCAAGGAGATCAAACTGCCGAAAAACTGGGATTCCTTGCTCAAGGATCTCAAGGGATGGGAGACCCCCATCACAGTGAAGTAAGGGGGTTAGTAAGTCGAGCCACAGCCCCCTGGCGGGGGAATCGGGCAGCGACCCGGTTTTCCCGCCCCCCCCCGACCTCCCTTTGAGGGCCGGGGTTGAATATAGAAGTGACAGCGGAGGTAGAGATGGTAAAACAGATGAAACGCAACTATCCATGGCTTTTGTGCTTTTTGGCACTTGCCTGCCTGCTGGCCGCGACACCCGTGGCGGCGCTGGACATCCCGTCGATCGCCCCGGCCGAAGTCAAGAAGATGATAGAGGCACAAGGGACCGACTTTCTGGTCGTGGATGTCCAGCCCAAGGAGGTCTACGAGGAAGGCCATGTGAAGGGGGCCGTGAGTTTCCCATGGGAGACGGAGTTGAAGAATTCCGGGAATCTTCCGAAGGACAGGACGCTTATCCTCTACTGCGACTGTGCCCACGAGGAGGATTCGATCGATACGGCCACGCAGCTGGTCGAGAAGTTCGGGTACAAGAACGTGAAGCTGCTGGAAGGAGGGTGGTCCAAGTGGCAACAGTTGGGCTACCCCGTGGACAAAAAGTAATGTGAGAAGAAGGAGAAAGAAATGAAAAACAACAAATGGCTGTCGCTTGCGATAGCCTTATCGGCCGTGTTTTTGGTGGGGCTCCCCATTGCCTCGCCCGCCCTGGCGGCCAAGGAGAAGGTCCCCATGGTGGGGCCGGTGACCCTCAACGCCCATCCCAAGAGTCTTGAGGGAAAGACCGTCGTGCTGCGGTGGAACAGCAAGTTCAACGGGGACAAGTTCCTCGATCGCCTTGGAGAGCTCCTGGCCCAGAAGGTTCCGAAGATCAAGATCGTCAAGATGTATCAGCTTGATCCTTCCACCGTGGCCGTCTCCAAAGACATGGACGAAAGCCTGAAGACCGCGGCCAAGATCGCGGAACGCAAACCCGATCTGGTCATTGCCTCGCAGGCGGACTGCGGGCACTGCACCGCCATGCTGGTCGTGGACCAGCTCAATCTGGAGAAGAAAGGCATTCCCACGGTGACGGTGACGACGACGGCTTACGAGAAGGTGGTCAAGGCATCCATGAAGGAGCAGGGGATCTCGGAGATGCCCCTGGTGACGGTGCAACATCCCATCGGCGGCCGCAATGACGCCGAGACAAAGCAGTTGGTGGACGGTGCCTTCGCCGCCATTCTCACTGCGGCGACGCCGTGGCAGCCGTCGAAGTAGAAAGGATCCGAACGTATGGATACAACAGTGCAAAAGGTCGAACACATGGATACCCCAAAGGAAGGGTGGTCCAGCAGGGTCGTCGGCAACCGGTATCTGGTTCTGATATGCCGGTTGTTTCTGGGAATCATTTTCCTGCTGTCGGCCATCGGCAAGCTAATGGACCTTCAGGGGTCCGTGGATGCGGTCTATAGTTTCAATGTCTTCCCCCTGGGCTTTGCCCATTTTGCCGGTCTCGTGGTGCCTTTCATCGAACTGCTGATGTCCCTGGCGCTGCTCTTCGGGGTATTGACCCGTCTGGCCGCCCTGGGGGCCTCCATCATGAGCGTGGCGTTTTTTCTCGTCAAGGGGCATGTGCTTCTCATTCAGGGACGTCAGATCGATTGCGGATGTTTCGGCGCCCTGATGAGCACCATGGCATCGGTGACCATCTACATGGATATTCCGATGCTGCTCATGGGGCTGGTGATCATGGCCGCTCCGGCTGCGGCCCGACACTGGGTCGCCTTCGGCAAAGGGCTTCCGGAAGCCTGGAAGAAGAAACTGGATCTCGTCTGGTAAGGGCGGAATGGCTCTGGAACCCCTGATCCCCTCTGAAGCTGGCGGGGTGTTACGCGTGATCTCATAGACGAAAGGAAGACGGATACATTCCACGATAACCCCGACGTGACAGGCGCGGCTGAAAGATCAAGGTTTTTTAGGTATTCGAAATGCCTGCCGTAGGTCTTGAAGAGGGAACAGGCGCTCATCCGGCAGAGATAGAAATGGCTGAAACGTCCCTTCCCGCAAATGGGCAGGAAGGGACGCCCAGGGCGCCCGGGACGGGCGCAGAGTTAACACAAAATCAGAAAGGAAGGTGTGATTTACGATGGAAAGATGGAAGAAAGGTTTTTGGGGGTTGGCCCTGGTGGCCTGCCTCACCCTTCCCCTGCCCGCTTTCGCCATGGAAGCGGTGCAGAATTGGGAGGTCCTCAACCCGCAGGGAATGATCGCCATCCAGGAGATCAAGCTCGCCCCGCGGCTGACGACCCTGGAGGGAAAGACGATCGTCCTGCGCTGGAACGGCAAGCACAACGGGGACAACTATCTCAACCGCGTCGCAGAGCTCCTGGTGGAAAAGGTCCCGAGCGCCAAGGTGATCAAGCTCTATGAAGTGGACAAGTCCACCGTGCGGACCAGCAGCTCCAACGCCGAGTCGCTGAGGATCGCCAACGTCATCAAGGGGATGAAGGCCGACCTCGTCATTGCCTCGCAGGCCGATTGAGGGTCCTGCACCTCATGGCTGGTAGTTGACCAGTCCCAACTTGAAAAACTAGGCATACCGACCGTTACCGTCACCACCAATGCATTCATTTCTCTCTCCCGGACCACCATGGAGAGCATCGGCTTGGCCGACATGGCCTTTGTAGAAGCCAAGCACCCGATGGGCATGCTGCCCCTGGCCGAGATCCGCGCCCGGGCCGATGAAACCTTCAACGAGATCGTCGAGAAGGCCATTAAGTGGAAGCCCTCTCGGACATCCATTGCCGGCCTGGGGAAGCCCCCCTACCCGGCGCCGCGGCTCCAGTTCAAAGGGACCTACGCCGAACTGAACAAGATGTTCTATGACAAGGGCTGGTCCCTGGGGATGCCCGTCATCCCGCCGACCACCGAGGCCGTGGCGGCTATGCTCAAAGGCACGACCCATAACCCCGCCGAGGTCGTCTGGGTGGTTCCCCCCCGGATGGGGCAGTTGACTGTCGAACTGGTGGCCACCCTGGGAACCATGGCCGGCTGCAAGCCCGAGCACATGCCCATTCTGCTGGCCCTCGTGAAGGCCTTCAGTCATCCGGACTACGACTGGCGCGGCTCCTCCACGACGACGGGCCCCACCGTCCCCATCGCCGTCATCAACGGTCCGATCATCGATCAGCTGGGGATCGGCTACGGGACCGGCGTCTTCGGCGGCGAGCAGCCGGTGAACATCGCCCTGGGATATTTCGTGAACCTCGTCGGGGACATCGTGGGCGGCTCCGTCGCCCCGGATCCCGACAAGAGCAGCCACGGGACCCGGGCCGACATCTCGGCCCTCATTATAGGGGAAAACGAGAAGGCGAATCCCTGGAAACAGACCTACGCCGAAGAGAAGGGGTTCAAACCCACGGACAGTGTGGTCTCGGTCTTCTCGGGATACACGGGCAACTGCAACGTGGACCATTCCAGCGTCACGGGCAAGGCCCTGCTCGACACGATCTCCTTCGGCTTGGCCGGGTCGGCCTCGGGGATCTCCAGTTGCCTGACCCGTTACGACAAGGGGTACGGTCTGGACAACAAGTCCAAGTACGCCTTCCTCTTCCTCGGCCCGGAACACGCGGAGACGATCCAGAAGGATTTCCCCACCAAGAAGGCCGCCGAGGAGTACGTCCTCAAGAAGGCCGCCGTCCCATACTGGGCCTACGGGGCCCAGTTGTGCACGCCCCCGAAGGAATTCGGGACCGTCACGGCTGATACGATGATCCCCCGCTTCACGTCGACGGATCAGATCCACATCGTCGTCACGGGCGGGCCGGGGAAACAGACCCAGATGTTCCCGTCTTTTCCGACGAACAACCGGGTCGTCTCGGTGATTGTCGAGAAGCAATAAGGCGAGTTCTTCCGTCAGGCGGGCGCCTCAGGGTGCCCGCCTGACTTCATTTCTGGAGGAGCCTCAGGATCGCCAGGGCCGCATCCTTCGCCCGGGGGCCGACCTCGAGGGTCGGGCCCACGCAGGAGGGGCAGCCGCAGGC
>JAJFUM010000293.1 GCA_021372415.1 Deltaproteobacteria bacterium | reverse complement strand
CCGGATCGGCCTGATCGGGGCGGGAAAATTCGGCTCCATGTACCTGGCCCAGGCCCTGAGCACCCGAGGGGTCCACCTGGCCGCAATCGCCGACCTGGCCCCGGCCAGGGCCATGGACGCCCTCCAGGAAAGCGTCCAGTTCGTCCTGAAGCTCCCGACGGGTCTTGACGGCCCGAAGATAGACAGGCGAACCGGTGTTCAGTCCCTCGGTCATGAAGTCCCTCAACGTGGCGCTCAGCAGGGAGGCCTTGTCCCGGTACAGGGGCTCCAGGTTGAAGACGGACTCGACGGCCATGATGGTCCGGATCGCCCGGTGGGCCTCTCCGAAAGGCCCGGGGAGTTCGATTTCTTCGACCCGGGCACCGCCCTTCCGAAGGGCCTGGAGGCAGTCGACGAAGCTCTGGCGGGCATGGCCCTCGGCCAGATCCCACACGGGGGTCCGGACGGCAGCCAGATGCGGGGCTTCGGGAAGCGGGCGGAGGGCTTCCCGGGGTCTGTCGCCGTCGACGCCCAGGGCGGCGGTGAACCAGGCGGCGTCGCGGACCGAGCGGGTGAAGAGACCCGGCTGGTCCAGGGTGTGGCTGAAGGCCAATGCTCCGGCGATGGGGACCAGTCCCTGGGTCGGCTTGAATCCCACGACCCCGCAGAAGGCGGCGGGGCGGATGACCGAGCCGTTGGTCTGGGTCCCTAGGGCGGCCGGGACGAAACCGGCCGCCACGGCTGCGGCCGAGCCGCTGGATGATCCTCCCGGTGTGTGTTGGGAATTCCATGGGTTGCGGGTCTTTCCCGGGGTCAGGAAGGCGCATTCGGTGGTGACGGTCTTCCCCATGACGAAACCCCCCCGGGCCTCCAGACGCTCGATCACCTTGGCCGATTCCTTCGGGATGTATCCCTTGTAGGCCGGGGAGCCCATCTCGGTGGGGACACCGGCGGTGGCAAAGATGTCCTTCACCCCGACCGGAATCCCTTCGAGGGGGCCCAGCGTCTGGCCGGCCTCGAAGGCGGCATCACAACGGCGGGCGGCCCGGATCGCCTCCTCGGGATCGAGCCAGGTCCAGGCTTGGATCGCCTCGTCGCGGGCGGCGATCCTCGCCAAGAGGGCCCGCGTATAGGCCTCGGCGGTGAACCGCCCATCCCGGAGTCCCTCCCAGGTCTCCAGGAGGCCCAGCGTGTGCAGAAGTTTCTCCATCATCCTTCTCCCTATAACCGCTTCAGGACGTCGGGATTCAAGAGGTTCGGCGGATTGCCGGAGGTCAGGGCCGCCACCAGGTTCTCGGCGGCCATCATGGCCATCCTGAAACGGGTCTTTTCGGATGAACTGGCGATGTGGGGTGCGAGGACCACATTGGCCAGTTCCAGGAATCCCGGGTTGAGGCCCGGTTCCCCCTCGTAGACGTCGAGGCCCGCACCGGCAATGGTTCCAGCCCGGAGCGCCCCGACCAGGGCCGCGTCGTCCACCACGCCGCCCCGGGCGGCGTGGATGAGGATCGCCGATTTCTTCATGAGGGCGATCTGCCGGGCGCCGATCGCATGGTGGGTCTCGGGGCTGTAGGGGACGTGGATCGTGACGATATCGGCCTTGCTGAAGAGCTCTTCCTGGGAGACATAACGGGCCCTGCAGGCGGCCTCGATCGCGGGCGAGGCCTGGTGCACGTCATGGTAGAGGACCTCCATCTCGAAACCCA
>JAJFUM010000292.1 GCA_021372415.1 Deltaproteobacteria bacterium | reverse complement strand
ACGCCCAAGAGGGGGCCCTCTTCTCCGGGGACGCCGTCCCCGCCGCGGGGACGATTCCGATCTACTGCGATCCCGCGGCGTCCCTGGCCTCGTTGGAGAGGCTGAAGAAACTTTCCGGCGTCCGGTTTCTCCTCTCGTCGTGGCATGAACCGATCGCCGGGGAGAAGATCGTCGAGACGATGGACGAGGGGCGCCGCTATATCGAGCGGATCGACGACATAGTTCGCCGGATCCATGCTGCGGAACCCGGGCTCGCCTGCGGCGAGATGAGCCGGAAGGCCCTGGAGCGGCTGGGGATCAGAGTCCCGAAGGTCCTCTTCATGGTCGAGGCCTCCTTCAGGGGGCATTGGGAGAGGATCGCCGGGACGGGGAATTCCTGAAACCTGATGAAAAAACGCGGCCAGGCGGCCCTCGTTTGCAGGCCGGCCGCCGGTCATACTTATGGAGGCAGGTTCATGTCTGCAAGAATCGGAAAGGGAGCGGCGCCGGCCGAGCCGGTCGGCGTCGTCGGCCTGGGCATCATGGGGGGCGCGATGGCGGCCAATCTTGTCCTGGCGGGGTTCGAGGTCTTTGGGACCGACATCCTCGCCGCCAACCGCAGGGCCCTGAAGGAGGCTGGCGGGACGCCGCTGGCCGATGCGAGAGCCCTGGCCAATCGCTGCCGCCGCATCATCCTGTCCCTCCCCTCGGAGGCCGCCCTCCGGGCAGTCTCGGTGGACCTGGCGGCGGCCTGCAGCCCCGGGACGATCGTCATCGAAACGGGCACACTCCCCCTGGTGGCCAAGATCGAGGCCCGGGACCTCCTGGCCGGCCGCGGCGTGACCCTCCTGGACTGCACCCTCTCGGGAACCGGCGCCCAGGCCAAAACGAGGGACCTGGCGGTCTACGCCAGCGGCGACAAAAGGGCGCTCCGGGCCTTCCGCCCGATCATCGACGGGTTCGCCCGGTCCTGCCACGACCTGGGCGAGTTCGGCAACGGGACGCGGATGAAGTTCGTGGCCAACCTCCTGGTGGCGATCCACAACGTGGCGGCGGCCGAGGCGATCCTCCTGGGGGTCCGCTCAGGCCTTGATCCGGCGCGGGTGGTCGAGGTCATCGGCGACGGCGCGGGGAGTTCGCGGATGTTCCAGGTCCGCGGCCCCTCCATGGTGAACCGGACCTGGGACGAGGCGATGATCACCAACCAGGTGTGGCAGAAGGACCTGAGACTGATCGGGGAGGCCCTCAAGGAGACCGGTTCCCCCGCCCCGCTCTTCAACGCGACGATCCCCCTGTACACGGCGGCCCTGGCCACGGGACATGGCCAGCACGATACGGCGGCGGTCTACGAGGTCTTCGAGCGGATGGCCGGAATGGTCCCAGAGGGGCGGGATCCCCTGAAGAGCGGAGCGGCCCGTCGCGGCCGGACGGCCGGGAAGAACCGTTGATCCTTCCGGGAGGTCGATGCGGCAGGGGCCGCCGGCGCTACTTGCGGGCCTTGATCAGCGTCAGGAGCCGCTCCCGGAAGATGTAGGTCAGAAGCGTCAGAACGCCGCTGGCGGCCAGGATGACCATCAGGGTTCCGTACTGGTTCTGCTGGACCTGGTGGCCGCTCACGGACAGCAGAATGGTCCCGAACAGCCTCCCCGCCGTGGATAGGGCCATGAAGGTCCATGTCCTCATGTGACTCAGACCCATGATATAGCACAGGCAGTCCTTCGGAAATCCGGGGATGAGGAAGAGGATAAAGGAAACCAGGATCCCCTGGTGCTCCATGAGGTGGTCGTACTTTCGGATGACCTCGGCCTTGACGACCCGCTCGACCAGGGGCAGACCGAAGGTCCGGGCCAGGATGAAGGCCAGCCAGGAGCCGATGGTCAGTCCGATCGTCGAATAGATCGTGCCGAAAAATGTGCCGTAGAGGCAGCCGCCGATCACGCCGGTCACCTCTCCGGGGATCGGGGCGGCAACGACCTGCACGACCTGCAGGGCGATGAAGACGATCTCGTCGTAGGGGTGGAAGGAGTGGATGAAGGCGATCGCTTTTTTCTTGTAGATGAAGTAGCGGTAAAGGTCGAAATGGATGAAAAGATAGGCGCCCAGCGCTGTGAGAAGGATGAAAAAGAGGAGCTTGAGGAGAAAGCGTCTCGGGTCCGGAGGCGGTTCCGCCCTATGATGATGTTTGTGTTTCCCCATCGGCTGTTGAAGTCGTCCCTGTCCGCGTGATTGTTTCTTTTACGACTCGCAATCCCTATCCCATGCCCGGTGGCAAGTCAACTGATTTTTACCCTGCCTTTGATCCCTTATCGGCCGATTCCGGGATCAACTGTAACAGGTGGGGTCGTCCCCGATGGCCGTGCCCGGTCAAAGGGCGGGACGTTCCAGGTCCAGGAGGGTACGTTTCCTTGCGAGGCCGCCGCCGAATCCGGTCAGGGACCCCGACTGTCCGATGACCCGGTGACAGGGGATGACGATGGGCAGGGGGTTCCTCCCGCAGGCCGCCCCCACGGCGCGGCAGGCGGACGGTGAGCCGATGCGGCGGGCGATCTGGCCGTAACTGGCGGTCTTCCCGTATGGGATGGCGCGCATGGCCCTCCAGACGCGGTTTTGAAAGGCTGTGCCGGGGAGCGTCTTCGGGATGGGCAAATCGAACCCCCTCCGTTTGCCCGCGAAATACTCCTTGAGTTGCCGGGCGGCCTCGACGAGGACCGGATCGCGGCTGTCCGGTTCGAGTTCCTCGATGCCGGCTGGTTTCGGTGGCTGGTCCTCCCAGGAGATCGCCATAAGACGCCCGGCGGACGCCACCAGGGTCAGTTTTCCCACGGGGCTTTGCATCTGTTTGTACAGGCCCTTCATGACCTTTCCTCCTTGAGATGGGTGGATCGGTTCGTTCGGTGCAGCCCCCTTCCTATAGCACAGGCCCTCAGGGGACGCCAGCCCCTCCAGCGCTTGGTCGGCACAGGGGTGTTTCCGTTTGGGCCAGAACTGTCCGGACGGAGTCCCCACGCCTTGACAGAGGTCCGGGATTCATCCATATTTAATTCAGCATTCAGGAGGTTTTGCACGACGGATACCAACGCGAGCCTGACCACCGGGAGCCTATGGCGCAACATCTGGCAGCTTTCCTGGCCGATGCTGCTGATCATGGTCTTCAACTTCTTCATGGGCTTCACGGACGTCTATGTGGCCGGGTTGATCGGTCCCGAGATCCAGGCTGCGGTGGGGTTCGTGACCCTTCTGTTCTTCCTGGTGATCATCGTCGCCAACGCCATCGCGATCGGGACGGTGGCTCTGGTCTCCCGGGCGATCGGCGCCGGCGATTTTCCAAGGGCCCTGGATGCGGCCAGGCAGTCCCTCCTCTGCGGCCTGGCGATCGCGGCAGCTCTGACCGCAGTGGCCCTTTGCTTCGCGGACCTGATCGTGCGGGCGGCAGGTTTCCCCGCCCCGATCCGGGAGATCGCCGTGACGTTCCTGAAGATCTTCGCGACGGTTCTGGGGACGAACTACCTCCTGATCATCTCCAATGCCCTCTTCCGGGCGAGCGGCGAGGTGACCAAACCCCTCTTCACGATGGTCCTGGTGGGCCTGGTCAACATTGTCGGAGACTTCGCCCTGGTCTTCGGCTGGTTCCCTTTCCCGGCGCTGGGCTATCGGGGGATCGCCGTCGCCACGGCGGCGGCAAGCGCGGTGGGGATGGGGATCAATCTGCTCTTGCTCGGGATGGGCCGCTGGCGGGCCCTCTACCGGAGGGGGTGGAGCCTCCTGCCGGGGACGATCCGGCAGATATTCACGATCGGCTGGCCGGCGGCGATGCTCCAGATCGCCTGGAACGCCGGGACGATCGTCCTGTACAACCTCCTGGGAAGGCTGGGCGAGGCGAGCATCACGGCCCTGGCGGCCATCGCCAACGGTCTTCGGATCGAGGCCCTGATCTTCCTGCCGGCCTTCGCCCTGAACATGTCGGCCTCGGTCCTCGTGGGCCAGAACCTGGGAGCAGGGAATCCCGAAAGGGCGGAGCGGGCGGGATGGCGGACCGCCGCGGCGGGCATGGGCCTTTTGACCGCCCTGGCCATCCCGGTCTTCATCTGGGCCGAGGAACTGGCGGCTCTGGTGGCGAAAGACCCTGCCGTCCTGGCCGAGACGGCCCGCTACTTGAGGATCAACATGATCAGTCAGCCCTTCATCGCGCTGAGCCTCTCGCTCAGCGGAGGGCTCCAGGGGGCGGGGGACACCCGCGGGACGATGTGGGTGATCGTGATCGCCGTGTGGCTGATCCGGCTTCCCCTGGCCTGGCTCCTGGCCCTGGGGATGGGATGGGGCGCCCCGGGAGTCTGGGGGGCCATGTGCGTCTCGATGATCGGCCAGGGCCTGATGATGGCCGCGCGTTTCCGCGGGGGGAAGTGGAAGGCGATGAAGCTGACCTGAAAGGGGGCGATGGGATGCTGCGACTGTTCAATTCACTCGGGAGGAAACTGGAACCCTTCGTCCATGAGGACGGCGGGCCCGTGACGATCTTCACCTGCGGCCCTTCTATTTACCAGCGGGCCCATATCGGGAACTTCAGGACCTTCCTGTTCGAGGACATCCTGGTGCGTTACCTCGAGTATTCGGGATACGCCGTGGAGCGGGGGATGAACATCACAGACATCGAGGACAAGGCGATCCGTGAGGCCCGCCGGAGGGGGATAAACGTCAAGGCGCTCACGGACCGGAACATCGAGGAGTTTCTCCAAGAGATGCGGCTCCTGGGGATCCGTATCCCCAAGTACCTTCCCAGGGCCTCGGACCATGTGGACGAAGCGGCCGAGATCGTCGGGCGCCTCCTGGCCGTCGGCGTCGCTTACCGCCACGGCCGGAACATCTACTTCGATCCCCTGAAGTTTCCCGGCTTCGGAAAGCTCTACGGCCTGGATATGTCCCGGTGGCCCTCCAGGAGGCGGCGCTTCCACCGGGACACCTACCCTGGCGTCCAGTGGAACCTGGGGGACTTCATCCTCTGGCACGGGTACCGCGAGGGGGATGCGGCCTTCTGGGAGACGCCGATCGGCCGGGGGCGGCCGTCCTGGAACATTCAGGACCCCAGCATGGTCGCCGGGCATTTCCATCAAACCCTCGACGCCTACTGCGGGGGGATCGACAACCTCTGCCGCCACCACGACTACTCGATCGCCATCCTCGAATCGGTGCGGCCCTACCCCATGGCCCGCTTCTGGCTCCACGGCGAGCACCTGGTCGTCGGCGGGAAGAAGATGTCCAAGAGCCGGGGGAACATCCTCTACACAGACGACCTCACCGCCCGGGGCCACGACCCCGCCGAGATCCGCTTCTTCCTCATCGACAGCCACTACCGCCGGAGGCTCTCCTTCAGCGACCGGGCCATGGCACGATCGGCCGAGAGGCTGGGGAGCCTGCGGAGGCGGATCGAGACCCTCTCGAAACGGGCCTTGGGGGCGGCGCCGTCTGCGGAAGGGCATGCTGCAAGGGTCCTGGAGGTCTTCCGGGAGCGGATGGATGAGGATCTCGACGTGAGGGGCGCTCTGGACGCCATCG
>JAJFUM010000447.1 GCA_021372415.1 Deltaproteobacteria bacterium | reverse complement strand
AGGTCCCCCGAACGGAGGACCACCAGACGCTCGGAACCTAGAGAAACCAGGACCAGCAGGATTTTTCCCCTGTATCCCTCCGGCAGGACGACGAGGGGAATCCTCTGTCCAAGCCGGATTTCATTCGTTCCCATGGCCCCTCACGAATCGCGATCCCGTCCGTCAGGACCCGGCTTTACCTCCCCGCCCGAGTCTCCCGGGGCCTTCTCCTTCCTGAGAAACCCCAGAACGAAAAGTACCACAGCGATTCCGGAGATCACCCAAACCCCGTAGGCCTTCGTCGCCGTCAGGATGACCAAGCAAACGGCCACCAGCCCCAGGGCGATTAAAATCTGCCTCAATCCCATCGGCCCAGCCCCTTCCTAAATCCCCTTCCCGTCCGACCCGCCCGAAGAAAGACCGGTGCATCCCTTCCGGGACGAGGTCATCCTGCACACAAAACAGCGTCCGGGTCAAGCGGAACCCTCCCCGCGGGGGCGGGAGGCGACAGGAACGCCACGGACCCATTGCGGATGGGGCAGGGAAACGGTTCGGAGACCGGAGATCAGGGAAAGGAGGGGACCCCTCGCTGGGCCTTGAACCGATACATGGATTGGTCGGCACATCGCATGAGGATATCGATGTTATCGCCGTCATCGGGGTAGATGGCCGTCCCGATGCTGAAGGAGACAAAAAAGGGCCTCTCCCGGACGACAATGGGCTCCGAGAAGGCCGCCATGATCCTCTCCGTGACATGCCCCACGTTCCGATCGCCGCCCGCATCCGGCAGGAGGATCACGAACTCGTCTCCCCCGGTGCGCGCCACGGTGTCTTCGTCCCGCAGGAGCTTCTTCAGACGATCGGCGATGGCAATCAGGACCTCGTCGCCGATGTCGTGCCCGAAGTTGTCGTTGATATCTTTGAATTTGTCCAGATCCAGCATCATGACGCCGAATGGTCTGCCCTTCCGCTTGGCCTGGGCCAGAATCATGGCCGTGCGGTCGTAGAAGAGGGCCCGGTTGGGGAGTCCCGTCAGGAGGTCGTGGTAGGCCATCCACTGCACGTTTTCCTCGGCCCGTTTGCGCTCCGTGACATCCCGGATGATTCCCCGAAAGCCCGTCGGCCGTCCCTGGGCGTCGCGGATCAAGGACACCGATGACTCGATACGCAGCCGTGAACCGTCCAGCCGGACCACGTCCCAATCGAGCCCCTTGATGGCTTCGCCGGTGGAAAAGACCCGGTAAAAGCTCTCGTAAACCTTCGGCCAATCCTCTTTCGGGGTGTATTGGCGGAAGTTCATCCCCTTCATCACCTCCCAGGGGGACTGGGTGATCTTCAGGCAGGGCTCGCTCGCAAACATGAGATTGCCGACCAGATCCACTTCGAAATAGCCGTCCTCGATGTTCTCGAGGATCGTCCGATAGCGCTCCTCGCTGAGGCGAAGTTCATCTTCCTTGATCTTCCGGTCGGTGATGTCGAAGACCGTCCCGATCATTGCCGGCCGGTTATCCAACTTGATGTAGCTTGCTCCGAAATCCGCCACCCGTTCCTCACCGGTTTTGGTGATGAACCGCATCTCGTAGCGGGAAGGGACCTGTTCCCCGCGCTGCCTGGCCAATCCTCGTTCCTGCAGCATGTCCCGCATGGACGGAGCGACGACATCCCAGAATTTCATCCCCGCCAGGTCCTCGAGGGTGTAACCCGTCAGGGCGGTAAAGGCGGGGTTGACATACCGGAACTCGTCCCCCTGAATGACGCAGATGGTCACGATGGTGCTTTCCGTCAACGCCCGAAATTTTTCCTCGCTCTGACGCAGGTCCTCGGCGATCGCCTTCTTCTCCGTAATGTCCCGGCCGCCCAGGACGGCCCCGATAATCCGGCCGTCGTCGCGGCGGATGGCGTTGCCGACCACCTCAAACCAGAGGTCCCGGCCGTCGCGATGCCGGATGCGCAGTTCGAGCTTGGTTTCCCCCTGAACGGCCCTCTTCAGGATGGGCAGCGAACGTCCCACATCCTCCACATTGAAGAAATTCGAAAATTTTTCTCCAATCAACTCCCGGATCTCATAGCCGAGCAGTTTCTTCACCGATGGAGAGACGAACTCGATCACCGCCTCCTGATCAACCTGGATGACCAGATCCACCATGTTATCCGTGACCCGTCGCAGACGCTCCTCACTCTTGCGGAGCGCCCCTTCCATCCTCAGAGCCTCGGTGACATCGAAAATCTGGCAGACCGTCCGGAGCCGCCCGGCCGTATCCCGAAAGGCGAATACCTTCATTTCGGCGTCGCGACGGGAACCGTCCCGCAGGATGCAGGCAATCCCATAACTGGAAGGTGGCTGGTCGCCCCGCTGACGGCGTTCATAACAGTCGGCGACCCGCTGACGGTCCTCCTCGACGATGAATTCGAGGAAATTCCGGGAAAAAAGCTCCTCGCGGGAGTAGCCAGAAAGACGACAGAGAGCCTCGTTGGCATAGCCAATGCGGGACTGGTCGTCTAAGACGCAGATGGCGTCGTGGCATCCCTCCACGATCGACCGGTACTGCTGCTCTCTCTGGCGGAGGGCGGCATCGCGATCCCGGTGGTCCTGGATGATTCCGGCGACCCCGATGATGCGGCCCTGTCCGTCACGGCAGGGACAGCGGCCTGCCAGAAAGACTCCCTGCGCCGGACCGGATGTCAGACGCTCCTCGCCTGTCCAGGGCCGGCCGTCGGCCATGACCCGCTGGTCGACGGCCATGATCCGTTCCGCTTCAGTCCGGGGAAAGAGGGCCCGATCGTCAAGACCGACGATCTCAGCGGCAGATCGGCCGATGAGCCGTTCGCCGGCCCGGTTGATCATCACATACCGTCCCTGGCGGTCCTTGAGACAGACCCCGAGGGGGGCGTCGGCGAAGACGGCCTGCAGGAACCTCCCCTGATCCACCAACGGCAAGGGCGGAGGATCGGGATCCTTCCGGGATGTTTCCGTCATTCCAATATCCTATGTTCTGGAACGGTATCGTTATGGCAGAGGGTCACGGGCTTTGGGCATCGGAAAGTCCAGACGGGGTTTATCGGCCGTCGCCGTTCATCCTTCCCGGACCGGCCCTGCCTGTTTCAAGAGATCGGGCATGGGGTCATGCAGATATCGGGTGTTTCAAGACGCGGGGAGGCAGTCACCCTTGCGGGGCAAAAACCTCCCGCAGTGCTCATAGCCTCGACTGAAACAATTGTCAATGTAAAAGATGAACCCCATGGGAAACAAATCCGACCTCCGCGTTGACTTTCGCGACAGGCGAGTCTATAAAGAGACGCCGGAATCCGCAGGAGACGGCCCTGGACGATCGGCTGGATCCCGGGATCGGGATGCCGTTCAGAATCAAGCACCGCCGAAAGGAGACCCCTCGTGTTGAACAAACTTCTCTATCCAACCGACTTCTCGGAAATCGCGGAAAAATGCATCGACTACATCGAAACGATGGGGGAACACTGTACGGAGGAGGTGATCATCCTCCACGTCATTGACCGGCGCGAGATCAACATGGTCGCGAGGGCCATGTCCCGTTACAGCACCCTGGTGCCCGTCAACGTGGAAAAGGAGATGCTGGCCAAGACCGAAGAGGAAATCGCCAAGGTCGCCCAGAGGCTCCGCGTAAAGGGGATCGCGGTCAAGACCCGGATCGAGGTCGGCATCCCCTTCACGGAAATCGTGAAGGTGGCCGAGGAGGAAGGGGCTTCGGCGATCGTCATCGGTTCCCACGGGCTGAGCAACATCCGGGAAATGCTTCTTGGCTCCGTCTCCGAAAAGGTCATCCGGAAATCGCCGCTGCCGGTCCTGCTCGTCAAGCGTTAACCGGAAGAGGCCTGCATGCTGCGGTCCATCCGGCAGAGGCCCTGGGTATGAAGGTTCGGCTCGAATCATCTTCTTCGCACAGGGAACAGTCATGGGCGGTGACCCTCTACACGATGTTCACCGCCCAGTTCCTGTCCATGGTGGGTTTTGCCTTTGTCCTTCCCTTTCTCCCCTTCTACATCCGGGAGCTGGGGGTTTCGGAGCCCATGGTCCCCGTCTGGGCGGGCGGCCTGACGGCCTCCGGGGCCCTGGTCATGGCCCTCTTTTCCCCCCTCTGGGGCTGGCTCGCGGACCGGCACGGCCGGAAGATCATGGTCGAGAGGGCCATGTTCGGCGGGGCCGTCATCACCTTCGCCATGGGGCTGGTCGGCAATGTTTGGCAGCTTCTCATCCTTCGGCTTCTCTCCGGGGCGACGACGGGCACCATCTCGGCATCGATCGCCCTGGTCTCCACGGTTGTCCCCAAGAGCCGCCTGGGCTACAGCCTGGGGCTCATGCAGGTGGCGGTGTTCCTGGGCATGACCATGGGGCCTTGGATCGGGGGACTTTTGGCCGACGCCATGGGCTACCGCTGCACCTTCATGGTCGGCGGGTCCCTGCTTCTGATGGGGGGACTGCTCGTCCTCTTCCGGACCCGGGAGGACTTCCAGCGTTCCGACGATACACTCCGGGAAAAGGGGCGCATCTTCTCGCTTCTGGCCTACGGGGGGTTCCCCACAATGCTCGCCCTCTTCTTCCTCTTTCACTTCACCGTCCATTTCGTCGCCCCTATCCTGCCCCTCTTCATCGAAACGGTCTACGGACCGGGGCGGGGCGGCGTCGCCTCAACGACGGGACTGCTGTTCGCCATCAGCGGCGGGATGTCCGCCCTGGCCGCAGGCGGAATCGGCTGGCTCAGCGACCGGGTGGGTTACAAACCCCTGATCGTCCTGAACCTCCTGCTCACCGCCGTGAGCCTCCTCCTGCACGGAGTGGCCCAGAGCATCGCCCAACTCGCCCTGATGCGGATCCTCTACGGACTGGCGGCAGGGGGCATCCTGCCCGCAATGAACGCGCTCGTGGGGAGGCTGATCCCCCCGAACAGCTACGGAAAGGCCTATGGCCTGACCGCGTCGATGACCGCTCTGGGGATGGCTGCCGGCCCCTTTCTCGGCGGGATTATGGCTTCCTGGCTTGGCTACCGATGGCCATTTCTCTTCGTCGGCGCGATGATGATCCCCGTCACGCTGCTCGTGATCTTCAGCATCAGGCCCCTGCGACGCCAGGGATGAGCCCTGCCCCTCCCCAAATGACTGTGAATTAATCCTTGACATCCCTCAGGGAACCGCATAATTTGTCGACAACAATAAGTTTGGATTGAGTCACACGGATTGATGAAGGCGGCCACCAAGCTTTTTGCCTCTGGGTGGCTTTTTTGCTTTCCGTCATTGTGCAAATCCGACTTAGGGGAACGTGGCGACAAAGAAAGGAGGATGCAGACGATGCCGGAAGGAAAGGTAAAGTGGTTCAACGAACAGAAGGGTTTTGGCTTCATCGAACAGGACGGGGGCGGTGATGTGTTCGTCCATCACAGTGCCATCCAGGCCGCTGGATTCAGAACGCTGACGGAAGGCCAACGGGTCAGCTTCGAGATCAAACAGGGCCCCAAGGGCCCGGCGGCGGAAAACGTAAAGCCCCTCTAATCCCACACCCTCACAACGGGAGGCATCCCTGCACCGGCAGACGGCGCGGGGATGTTTCTTTTTGGAGTCCTCAGTCCTCGGCCCAGGCCCGGGACCGCTCCAGAGCCCGTTTCCATCCCCGGATCAGGCGATCAACGCACCCGCGGTCCATGGCCGGCATGAAGCGCCTCTCCACGGGAATCCCTTCGCCGATCTCGGCGACACCCTTCCAGAGCCCGACGGCCAGGCCAGCCAGATAGGCAGCCCCCAGGGCCGTCGTCTCCCGTACGGTCGGTCTCAGGACCGGGATCCCGAGGACGTCCGCCTGAAACTGCATCAGGGTATCGTTGACCGTGGCGCCGCCGTCGACACGCATCTCACCGATCGCGATCCCGGAATCGGACCTCATGCAGTCCAACAGGTCCATGGACTGATAGGCGATGCTCTCCAGGGCCGCGCGGGCGATGTGGGCGGCCTTCGTTCCGCGGGTAATGCCCACGATCGTCCCCCTGGCGTAGGGATCCCACTGGGGCGCCCCCAGGCCCGCAAAGGCCGGCACCAGGTAGACACCGCCCGTATCGGCCACTTGGCCGGCCAACCCCTCCACATCCGCCGAGGCGGCGATGATCCCCAGGCCGTCCCGCAGCCACTGGACCACGGCGCCGGCGATGAAGACGCTCCCCTCGAGAGCGTAGTGGGTCCGCCCTCCGATCCGCCAGGCCACGGTGGTGAGCAGGTTGTTGGCCGAGACCACGGGGCTGGTCCCCGTGTTCATCAGCATGAAACAGCCCGTCCCATAAGTGTTCTTCACCATCCCCGGCTCGGTACAGAGCTGCCCGAAGAGAGCCGCCTGCTGGTCCCCGGCGGCGCCGCCGATGGGGATTCCGGCCGGGAGCCCCGGGACATCGGTCAGGCCGTAGACCTCGCTCGAGGCGCGGACCTCCGGGAGGACAGCCCTGGGAATGCCCAGGAGCCGCAGCAACTCGTCGTCCCAGTCGCCCGTATGGATGTTGTAGAGCATTGTACGGGAGGCGTTGGAAGGATCGGTGACGTGGCATTTGCCGCCGGTGAGATTCCAGATCAGCCAGGAATCGATCGTCCCGAAGGCGAGCCGCCCGTCCTCGGCCATCCGGCGGACCCCCGGGACATGGTCGAGGATCCAGGCCGCCTTGGTCCCGGAGAAGTAGGCGTCGACGACAAGGCCCGTCTTTTTCCGGATCAGCGGGCCGTGGCCCTGGGCCTTGAGCCGCTCGCATGCCTCGGTCGTGCGCCGGTCCTGCCAGACGATGGCGTTGCCGACCGACCGGCCTGTGACGCGGTCCCAGAGGACCGTCGTCTCCCGCTGGTTGGTGATCCCCAGGGCGGCCACCCCGGATCCGGCGAGGCCCGCCTCCTTCAGAGCCTGAGCCGCGACGTCGATCTGTGTCTCCCATATCCGGCAGGGATCGTGCTCCACCCAGCCCGGCCGGGGATAGATCTGCTCGAACTCCCGCTGGGCCGAGGCCACCGGCGTGCCCGTGTCCGAAAAGACGATCGCCCGGGAACTGGTCGTGCCCTGGTCGAGGGCCAGAAGAAAGGCCATGGGAACCTCCTTAAAAGGGGATGGACCTCGGTGGAGAGTATAGAAAAACCCTCCCGGCCTGTCAAACGGGATTGCCGGACTGGCGTTAAACGAATGAATCCGTTTGAATGGATGACATTCTCGTTTTTAATACATGTTTATTCTCAAGCGCCATCTCTTTAATGCTGGATAGATATTCCCGATAGCGATTCAGATAAAATGCCAGTCCTCGGGAAAAGTTCTTTCCGATAATTCCATTGACAAAAAGCTGGCTGACTTCTCTTTCTCTCTGAAGAATATCCTGTGAACGGATAAAAATCTGACATTCCTCTTCCGACATGTTTCGTATCTTGCCCTTAAGGAGGTTCCGGGAGCGGGGTTGGTACATCCAGAAATAGAGAAGATCGAGGGCGTTGATGATGATAATCCTCTCGAGATCCTGGGCCTCGGCGCTGATCGTCTGGATAAATTTCTTCGGGGACTCAAGCATGGCAAGGACGTCAGCCTCGGGGAAGAGAAGCTCAAGGCGGGCGTAAGCATCGAAGAGCTGGCTGAGCTTTGCATGATAGTCCCGCGCCCGCTCGCGCATATTTTCGTACCGGTCTGCAAGCCCCTCGATGACGCCCGCGACGCAATCCGAGGCCGCCTTGGAGATCACCGCGGCCCACTTCTGGAGAATTTCGTTGATCCCCGGCATCCCTGCTTCAAACAGTAAGCCATAGATCGCCGCATTGAAGGCGACAGCGAGCGGGATCGACAGGACACTGCGGAAAAAGTTTCCAAGAATCGCCCCCCTCGGGAGCCCTCGGAAGGCGTTGTGGCTGGAGAGGTACAGACCATTGGTAAGGGCCATGATCGTATACAGAAGCGTTGTATTCGTGGCTGTCGTTATTCCGAGCATCCGATCCAGAACAACGGTCTTGACAAGATAATCGAGGAGCGGAACTGAAAATCCGGTGAAGAGTAGCGAATCGCAGAGGCGGCCCCAGCTCACATAGTCATTCCAGCGCAGAAGCGGAGAGCGGCGGATGCCGCCCCCGCCAAGAACCGACTGAAGGATGTTACGAAGTCCCGTGATCCCGAACCAGATAAAGGCCCCGCAGTAGGCCAAAAGCCACCAATCCTTGGTCAGAGCGAACGTCAGAAAGGCGGGGATGAACCCGATGACGACCTTGGTGGCATTCTTGACACCGCTGTTGAGGTATTTCCATGCCCCCCCTGCTTCCTTGGGGGGCTCCTTGTTTTCTAGGTAGAGGTCGTTTCCCCCTTCCCCATGAAGCCCGCCCAGAGGAATGATATTGCCGGGGATCGCCATCCGTGTCGCATCTTCCAGGACCTGCCAGTCCTGTCGGCGTTGCTTTCCCAAGCGCTCCAGTCCAGGTAGAATACGAACGAGGCGGCGAAGCCACTTTTCGCCGGTGACGGGATCGGGGATGAAGGTCGTTCTCAGGTAGGCCGTCATCCGAACGGGCGCGGTGAAGACGGTCGGATACATCGTACGCCGCACCGCCTTTTGGGCCCTCCAGGTCAATGTCTCAGCGAGGATCAGCCCCATCCCATAGTGACGGTGGGAACGCCCCGTGGAGTCGCTGCCAATGGACGCCTTGAGTGGGACGATCCGGTATTGGGCCTGGAGCACAGGGATGTTGCGGAGGATCTCTGTCATCTTTTCGATCCTGTCCTGGCGATCGGGGCACGATGAGACTTCGAGTCGCTGGATCATTTCGCGGATGAGACGTTTCAATGTGACGACGTTTCCCTCGTTGAGGGCGAGCTGAAGCTTACTGATCTGCGGATAGTGGGTCGTCTTCCCGTTTACGTGGTCTTTCAGGTTGAAGATCTCCAGATGGGTGATCATCCCCTTGCAGTCGTAGAGTATCTCAAGGACGTCTTCGACGGACAGGTCGTTCAGGTTTAGGCAGATCCGGTATCCGGCGTGGAGTTTATCCAGCCGTTCCACGAGTTCCCGCGGCGTTAGCCTAAGCAGTGGCGGTATATCCACCCCATCGTGGTAGACGTTCGGATCAGGGAGGGAGGGATTCTGCTCCGGTATCAGGTAGCGGTCGACGATCGCCTCCGAGTCCAATTCCTGGATCTTCTTCGCCAGTTCCTCGATTTCCAGGCGTTCCTCGGGCATTGCCTGCGGATAGCGGGTGCGCAGGCTTTTCATCCGGATCTGCAAAAGCGGCAGGAGACGCGAATGGATGCATTCCCCTAGATGGAGGATCGATGCCTGCCCGCCGGCAACGAAGGAGAGGAAGCATTTGGGGTCGAGCTCCTCGAGATCGATGCCAAAGGTGTCGTTAATGGCAAGGCGATGCCGGCCGTTGAATTCCCTGAGAAGCGCCAACACATGGTTCCGCTGGTAGTCCGATACCTGGTGCCCTTCACCCATGAAGGACTGAACATGAGGATCTTCGAGGAAGGAGAGAAAATCCCGGCAGTCCGCGAAAACGCGGGGAACCCAGATGAAGCGTATATTTCGTCTCCGGAACTGCGCTCCGAACGATACTCCGATACGGATCGTGATCCCCATGATTGCTCCTGCATCCAGCAGTTCGGCGGCAGCCTCGGGGGGCACATAGTTGTAATAGACAACGGTCAGACGGCGGATCCCCTTGATCCAGGCATCCATAATCAGATGGGTGGGGGTCTTGCGTCCCTTTGTATTGGCGTCATGGACATGATCGTCGAAGGCGATCTGATTCCACTCCTCGGGCATCTCCAGGAGATGATAACGCAACAGTTCCCGGCGGATGATTCGGGGCTTCCCGGAGGCGGCCATCCGGAAGTCGTGCGCCAGCCCCAACTGCTGTTCAGGTTCCCCTTCTTTCCGGACCAGCTCCTTCATGATCTGAAGGAGGACTCGTGCTGTGTTTCTGCGAAGGAAACCATGTGAAATGTTCATCACCTCTTGATGCAAACTGTGTAAAGCACGCAGACGGTCGTCTGCCTTTCCGATTTCCAATGAATGAAGAAGGTTGATCATCGCATGGGCAATCCGAAAACTCTGGGGTGCGGCCATCTCTGCGATGCCATGGGGATTGAGGTAAGGATGAAGCAGATCACGGAAGCTTTTTAGCAAGTCTTGCTGACTTAGAACGTTATGCACAATATCGAGGAGGTCATAGTCCTTTTGATCGAAGTAAAGATATTTTTTTATCATCGGTTTCATGCCCATTTACGAATCTATCCTGTGCGTTTGCTGATATAGCGCTTCAATCGATCGGCAACCGACTCGGCATCCTCGGCGATCCCCTCTATTTGTTTCGCAAAAGAACAGAGGTGCATCTTTTGACTTAGGGTTAAATCACCCTGAGCGAAGACTGCCCTTTGGAGCCTGATCGATACGTCGCGAGATTGTCGATTCCAGAAAGTTACCTTATGGATATGGTCAGTAAATGAGTGAATATTGCTGAAACACGCCCTGCAGGAACGGATGTCGGCTTCAACAGCCTCTATAGAATATTCAAGAAGCCTCTTAAAGTCTGCATGAAACCCACCGCATATTTCGGGAGATTCGATATCCAACTGAGAGACCAGATCTCTGAATTGCATGATCAGAAGGTCCATTCCCTCTAACAGTTGCACGACATCGGAACGTGATTTTGGGTTCAGGGTCTTCAGGCAAATATCTTGCTCTATTGAACGCCGAAGCATCTCTCCTCGCTTTTCAGTATCCTTGATGCAGGTAATCGACGCCCTTAGTGCCTCGAAATTCCCTTTCAAATAGGATTCAACACCACTCTTACAGAGCATTGCGCCCTCGCTTACCTGCTCTGTGAAATCATAAATCTGTTTTCCGATATCAAGATCCATTCTCGCGAAACTCCTTTTTGGAAACACATATGAGAAAGGCTGCTTTCTCTAGAGGAACGACAACAACAATAATTTCATTAATCATAACAATGTGTTGATGATTAACACCGTGCAAATTTGAGTGAATGTATCTGATTGAGTTTCGGAAGGAAATGTTAGAAGATCTTATATGAAATTGATATTTCTTATAAGAGGAGGGGAAATGAGATGGGAAATTTCTATGACAGAGGATCTTGTCATCTTAGTGCTTTGTTTCTAGCAGGTTGCAAAATTGATTCCCTGAATAGACGGAGCCGTGCAAGACTATCTTATGTTAAATATAGACACGAACCACTAAGGCATGGAGAGTAGATAGGAGCGAAGATTTACATCCTGCTTGCTTATCCCCAACTTTCTCCGGATGTGATATCGGTGCAGGTCCACCGACCCGGGGGATATATTCAATAACAAACTAATTTCCTTTGTTGTCTTTCCATCCTTGATGAGGGTTGCCACCTGGACTTCCTTCGGCGTCAAATTGATGTATTTTGACGTTATGTTTGTTGAAAAAGGAGAGATGATATCGTTCAGATGTGTTTCCAAGGTTTCAATGCAGACCATTTCCTCTTGATTCTGTTTACTTTTCTTCAGTTTTTCCACATAAGGCATGACCTGGTCCTTAACGTTTGTTAAGAACAACTCCTCCATCTCCCGTTTGTCCTGTTCCCTTTGTTTGAGCAGTACCTTAAGCGCTGTATTCACCTCTTCGAGATTCTGAGATTTCATTTCCAGTTCAGTTTCTCTTATTTTCAGGGCATCTTCAGCCTGCTTACGCTGCGTGATATCGGTGCTGACCCCAATTAAGCCTTCAATATGCCCGTCTTCGTTCTTTAATGGGACTCTAATACTTAAGATCCAGTGATGTTTCCCCTCGATATCCATAAAATTCTCTTCACGTTCGATCCATGCCTTTTCATGGTTCAGTGCCAGGATTTCATCTCTTTGAACTATCTTGGTAAAATCTAATTTTGGAGGAAGGTCTTTAAGTTTCATCCCGATCAACTGTTCAGGAGCCATTCCGAGCGCCCCCGCAAATATCCGATTAGCCAAAACAATCGTATTTTCTCTGTTGATTACGTAGATATAATTGGGATTGACATCAATGACTTTTCTTAAAAAAGCCCTCTGATTTTCTATTTTTCTTTGAGCATTCAACCGTTCGGTTATGTCTCGGACAGCCGATAAGCGGACTTTTTTCCCGTACCAATTGACTTTGGAAACCGCGATCTCTACAGGGAAAATAGCCCCATTGCTTCTTCTATGAAAGATGAAATCGCTTCTTAGATTCAATTCACTGTTCGTTATGGGTTCAGAACTCCTGTCCATGAGATCTTCACATTTCATTTCAAGAAAATCCTTCCGAGTCAGTCCATATAGTTTTTCTCCCGCGGCATTAACCTCGATGATCTGGTCCGTCTTTTCATCCACGAGGAAAAGAGCATCAGATTCAAGTTCAAACAGCTGTCGGTAGCGCTCTTCGCTCTCTCGTAGAACAGCCTGCGCCCTCTTTCTTGCGACAAGTTCACTGATACTCTTCTGATAGAGGATTTCAATCTTCTTCAGGGGAAAGTATGCACCGAATGAAGCCACAAGTCCGGCAAAGATGATTGTAATAATATGAGATTGCCAAAGTATGATATCAGCGAACAAGAGCGACTTGATTCCTTCATAAAGAGAAAAGAAGATACAGGTGAGAAAGGTAATTTTTAGAAGCACCGGCAAGAGTTTTCTTAACAATTGTTTGTTTCCTGCGCCTCTTTCCTCCCCATTGGCATCCGTGTCCGGGCTGTCTTCTTTATTATTTTCCGGCCTGGATACTGAAATATCCTTGCTCTGATTTTGCGATTCATAATTATTGAGAATTTTCCTGCAAATTTCGATCAACTCATTAAAATCATGCATCTTTGTATCGTTATCCATCGTTTTTCCCTCTTTCCCCCCATGTTCTTTATCAGTCCATGGGTACTATGATCATACCCATATTATATTTATATATATGACGCAACCCGTTCATCAGGACCGCGGATATATCGAAATTCGGAATTAATCAATAATAACAAACCAATGAAAACCTATAGACGATGATCGTGATTTATTGCAGATGACAACTCTAAGAGGCCCCCTCCCCAAGGTCTCGCTTGCGAATTAGGGATAGCGCCCCCTGGATGAAAGAGCCATCTGTTCTGATTTGATAACGTGAGCCATAGGCCGCCTAATCATCTCGTAAACCATTTGCCGAAGATCGTGCAAGGGAGTTACCACGATTATCACCGGTTACACTCCCTTTCCGACCGGACGGGGGCCGGACTCAAAATCCCCTTGAAAAAGGTCCTCTGCCGGACCATACTCCGGCCAGATCCGAAAGGGGGAAGTTGAAGCCATGAAGGCGATGATCCTGAAGGGGATTTCCAGCATGGAGCGGGAGCCAGAGCCCCTCGTCCCTGCGGAGATGCCGGTCCCAGAGCCGGGCCCTGGCGAGGTCCTGATCCGGGTGAAGACCTGCGGTGTCTGCCATACGGAGCTCGACGAGATCGAGGGGCGAACGCCGCCGCCGTCCTTCCCCGTCATCCCCGGCCACCAGGTCGTGGGGACCGTCGCCGCCCTGGGGCCGGGCACGGGACGTCTCCAAGTAGGCGAGCGGGTCGGCGTGGGATGGATCCACTGGGCCTGCGGACGATGCGACGCCTGCCAGAGCGGACACGAGAACCTCTGCCCGTCCTTCCGGGCCACGGGTCGCGACGTCGACGGGGGTTACGGGGAGTACATGAGGGTTCCGGAGGCCTTCGCCCACCCCATCCCCCAGATCTTCTCGGACGCCGAAGCGGCGCCGCTCCTCTGCGCAGGGGCCATCGGCTGGCGGTCACTCCAACTCGCCGATCCCGGAGATGGCCGAAACCTCGGCCTCACCGGCTTCGGCGCCTCGGCACACCTCGTCCTGAAGCTGGTCCGTCACCGCTTCCCCGGCACCAGGGTCTTCGTCTTCGCCCGGAGCGAAAGGGAGAGGGCCTTTGCACGTGAGCTCGGAGCCGTCTGGTCCGGAGCAACCGAGGAGGGGCCGCCGGAAAAGCTCCAGGCTGTCATCGACACGACGCCGGCCTGGAGGCCTGTCCTGGAGGCTCTGCGGCACCTGGTCCCGGGAGGGAGGCTGATCATCAATGCGATTCGCAAGGAGGAACGCGACAAAGAGGCCCTGCTCGCCTTGGACTACCCCACCCAGCTTTGGATGGAGAAGGAGATCAAGAGCGTGGCCAACGTCACCCGACGGGACATCCAGGAATTCCTGGAGGCAGCCGCCGAGATCCCCATCCGGCCCGAGGTGGTGGAATACCCCCTCGTTGAGGCCAACCGGGCCCTCGCGGAACTCAGGGCAGGGAAGATCCGCGGGGCGAAGGTCCTCCGCGTGGCCTGAAAGGGCTCTCCCGTCATCCCGGGGCAACCACACTGAACCCAATGACCGCCGGGAGAAGTCCTTTTCAATCCCCTCTAGATGTGATATGCTGCTCAAAAATTTGCAGAGCACGGCCCCGGTGTCAAACGGGGCGAGGATCCCCTTGGACAGAGGAACATGCGAAGGGGGTTTTTTTATGACCGAAAGGTTGTGTTTGTGAAAAGGAGCATGATCGAGCTCCACGGGGCCGTGATCATCATGAGCGGGACGGGGCTCTTCGCCAAGGTGCTGACGCTCCCTCCGGGAGACATCATCACATTGCGTTGTATCGTCGCGACCGGAACGCTTCTGGCCTTTGTCCGTCTCACCGGTGCACGGCTGGGACTCGCCCGCAGGCGCGATCTGGGCTGGATCGCCCTGCTCGGCATTCTGATCGCCGTCCACTGGGTCAGTTTCTTCACCGCGATCCAGATGTCGAGCGTGGCCATCGGCCTGATTGCGATCTTCACCTTCCCGGTCATCACGGTCCTGATCGAGCCCTTCTTTTTCAGTGAGCCGCTGGACCACCGCAATCTGGCTGTGGCCCTGGCGGTCTTTGTCGGGGTCTACCTGGCCATCCCCGGTGGCCCGACGGGCGGCCGCGCGGCGATCGGGGCCGCCTGGGGGATCCTCTCAGCCTTCTGCTACGCCCTGCGCAATGTCCTGTACCGCAAGCACCTGAGCCGTTACCCCTCGAGTACCATGATGCTCTACCAGGTTGCCGGGGCTGCAGCCGTCCTGCTTCCCTTCCTCTCCAACGGGATCGACCTGGGGACGGAAAATCGCTGGCTCTACCTTCTGATCCTCGGCGTGGTCTTCACCGCGCTGCCCCACACCCTCTTCGTGGACAGCCTTCGCACGATCAAGGCCTCGACGGCTGGCCTTATGACCTGCCTGGAGCCGATCTACGGAATACTCTTCGCCGCCCTGATCCTGGATGAGATGCCGGAGGTCAAAACCGTGACCGGAGCTCTCATCGTCGTGGCAGCGGCCACCTACACCTCCTGGCGCGCCCACCGGCAGGGGAACTAGGATGAAGAAATGCAAACAGGGGAGGGTCGGACCTTGAAACCTCGTGCGATGCTCGGGGGGCTGTTGCCCCTGTTCGTCCTGGGACACTTCAGCCACCACGTCATGACCGCACTCACCGTGCCGCTCATCCCCTTCATCCGTGGCACCTTTAACCTGGACTATACCGCCTCGGGGCTCGTCGTGTCGGCCTTCACGCTGGCCTACGGGATCGGCCATCTCCCCGCCGGCTGGCTCGCCGATCGGATCGAACCGCGCAAGCTGATGACCGTCGGTATCTCTGGGGTGGCGCTGGCCAGTGTTCTGGTCGGTCTTTCGGACACCTATTGGTGGATGATCGTCTTTCTGGTCCTGATGGGGGTCCTGGCCGGCGGCTACCACCCCTCGGCCCCGCCGCTGATCCTTGCGGCGGTTCGCCCCGAGAACCTGGGCCGGGCGCTGGGGCTCCACAACACGGGCGGCGGGGCCAGCTACTTCGTCACCCCGCTTCTGGCCGTTGCCATTGCCAATGCCTGGGGATGGCGGGGAGCCTACATCTGGCTGGGTATTCCGATGATCCTCTTCGGGGTCGCCTTCTACACACTCCTGGGAAGACACGCCCCCCAAGAGAGTGTAATCCCGCGCAGGGATAAGCACGATGCCGGCCAGGTCCGTTCGGAGCAGATCCGCCGCCTGACCGTCTTCCTGATCCTGACGAGCTTCACCTCGGCGGTCGTCACCGCCACGGTTTCCTTCGTCCCCCTGCTCATGGTAGACCATTACCGGATGAGCAAGGAAACGGCCGGCGCCGCGTACGCAATCCTCTACACGGCGTCGTTCTGGGCTGGACCGCTCGGAGGCGCCCTCAGCGACCGCATGGGACGCGTTCGGGTGCTCCTGGCGGTCTGCGGTCTTTCGGGCATCGCCAACGTCCTGATGATCGCCCTCCCCTACGGCTGGTGGCTCCTGGCGCCCCTGCTGTTGATGGGGGCGGTCATCTACGCCCGGATGTCCACCTCGGAGAGCTTCATCGTCCACCAGGCGCCCATCGGCAGCCGTTCGACGATCCTGGGCATCTACTACTTCACGGCCACGGAGGGCGGCGGTGTCCTGACGCCCCTGGTCGGCTATCTGGTCGACCGGTACGGCTTCACGGCTACCTTCACAATGGCCGGCGCCCTCGTCATGGCGATAACGCTCGTCTGCTCGTTCTGGCTCAGGAAGGATCCCAAGGGATGAACCGCCGGGCCTGTGACGGTTCCACGGACAACGGGAAAACCGGCACGCCGCGCCCGGACAGGATTACGGCTAGAGGCGGGCATCGCAACAAGAAGGGTGAAAGGGTGCCGGAGGGCGGTTTCAGACGATACGGATCTTCGCCTTGGGGGAGGCCGTGACGTCGCCGACGATCGCAGCCTCGTCGATCCCGGCGGCATGCATCTGCCGGAGGAGTTGCTCGGCCCCGGCGGTGGGCAGGGCGATGAGAAGTCCGCCGGCGGTCTGTGGGTCGAAGAAAATGTCCACGAGCCAGCCCGGACAGGCGGGAGCGATCTCGATCTGGGCTTCCCGGTATTTGCGGTTCCGGATCAGCCCCCCAGGCACGACCCCTTCCTCGGCAAAAGCCCGGATCCCTGTGAAATAGGGTACCGAGGCGGCCTCGATCGTCATGCCGACCTCGCTTCCCTCGGCCATCTCCAGGGCATGGCCCAAGAAACCGAAGCCCGTGACGTCTGTGCAGGCGTGGATGTCTTCCCGCTGGGCCAGGAGCGCCGCCGCTTTCCCGTTGAGGGTTGTCATGCAGGCGACCGACCGGGCGACCAACGCCGGATCGGCCAGACCGCCCTTGAGGGCCGTGCTGACGATCCCCGTTCCAAGCGACTTGGTCAGGATCAACTTGTCCCCAGGTTTCGCCCCCCTGTTGAACAGGACCCGGTCGGGGTGAATCACGCCCGTGACTGCCAGGCCATACTTGGGTTCATCGTCCTCGACGCTGTGGCCGCCGATCAACAGGACGCCGGCCTCCCGCATCTTGTCCAGCCCGCCGCGGAGAATGTCGCGGAGAATCCCGACGTCCATCTTCCGGATCGGGAAGCAGACGATGTTCATCGCCGTGAGCGGCCTGCCCCCCATGGCATAGACATCACTCAGGGCATTGGTCGCGGCGATCTGTCCGAAGGTGTAGGGATCGTCCACGATCGGGGTAAAGAAATCCACGGTCTGGATGATGGCCAGATCTTCGCGCAATCGATAGACCCCTGCGTCTTCCGCGTGCTCCATCCCCACGATCAGATTCGGATCGGCGATGAGCGGCAGACCTTTCAATGCCTCCTGCAGGTCCCCCGGACCTATCTTGCAGGCTCAGCCGGCCCCGTGAACCGTTTCGGTCAGACGCACCCGCGTCTCTTCTTCCATATCCGTTCCTCTTGTTGGCATTTCCAATGACGCATCTTTTACCAGAGATCGGCGATGATTGCGAGGGATTTGAAGGGCCATCATTACCCTTTGCTTATGGACGGCAATTGTGGTATAAATAGCGGTTATGAATAACGCGGGTTCGGAAACATCACGATGTCGCAGATGGAGACATCCCTTCATCTTCTTGAAATGGATAAAGTCCCCCACGCCGCGAAACGGATGGCCATCACCCGACCCACCCTGACGATAGGTATCCGCACTCAGGAAGAGGCCGCAGGGACGTCTGTCAGGAACCGGAGCAACAGGGGGATCTCCCTCACGGCGTCCGATGGACGGGAGGCCCTATGGTCAACCCCTGCGGGGTTTCCCAAGCGTCATCACATTTTTCAGATCTGAGGTTTGTTCCATGTCACCGAAGTTGAGATATTACAGCACGAACCGCAACCTGGATCAGGTCCCCGGCATCTCCCCCTTCAAGGAGATGGTTTCCTTCCGGGAGGCCCTCCTGATGGGACAGGCCCCCGACGAGGGGCTTTTCATGCCCGAGAAAATCCCCTCTTTCCCCGTGGAGACCTTCAAGGCCCTCAAGGGGGCCCCCTACACCGAGGCCGCGTACCTGGTGGCCGAGGCCTTTCTGGCCGGGGAGCTTCCCAGTGAAGTCCTACGGCGAATCATCGCCGAGGCCTACAACTACCCCGTGCCGCTGGAGAATGTCTTAGGACGCAAATATATCCTGCGTCTCGATCAGGGACCGACGGCCTCATTCAAGGACTTCGCCGCCAGGCTGATGGCGCGGCTCATGGGCGCCATGCGCGACCCGGGCAGGCGCCTCAACGTCCTGGTCGCCACCTCGGGAGACACGGGAAGCGCCGTGGGGGACGCCTACCGAGGGGTCGAGGGGATCGACGTGACGATCCTCTACCCTAAAGGCGAGGTGAGCGGCCGACAGAAAAAGCAGCTCGACACGATCGGCCAGAACGTCAAGGCGATCTCCGTGGACGGAAAATTCGACGATTGTCAGAACCTGGTCAAGCAGGCCTTTGCCGACCCGGCCTTTGAGGGCTTCAACCTCACTTCCGCCAACTCGATCAATTTCGGGCGAATCCTCCCCCAGATCGTCTACTACGTTTGGGCCTGGGCGCAGTTGGCGCGGGACACGGAACCGGCCGTCTTCTCGGTCCCCTCGGGCAACTTCGGTGACGCCCTCGGCTGCGAGTACGCCCGGAGGATGGGACTCCCCGTGGCAAAGCTCGTCATGCCGACGAACGAGAACGACGAGTTTCCTCGCTTGCTGGAGACCGGCGTCTACCAGAAGGTCTCACCGTCGAAGGCCTGCCTGTCCAACGCCATGAACGTCGGCCATCCCAGTAACCTCGCCCGCTTCTTCGATCTCTACGGCGGAACCGTGGACCGCAGCGGCGTTGTCCATCGCCAGCCGGACGTGGAGCAGATGAGGCAGCACATCTTCTCGGTGGCCATCTCCGACCGGGAGACGAAAAAGACGATCAAGAGGATTCATGACCAGCACAAGGTCCTCTTGGAACCGCACGGCGCGGTGGGATGGCGGGGGATGGAGGTCTACCTCGAACTCTACGGCGATGTCCCTCTGTGCATCTGTCTGGAGACGGCCCATCCGGCCAAGTTCCCGGACGAGATTCGGGAGCTTCTGGGGATCAACCCAGAACTGCCCCAGAGCATGAAGGACCTCGACGGCCGCACCGGGAGGCCGGCGCACCTGGCGGCCGATTACGAAAAGCTCAAGGCCTATCTCCTCAGGCACCTGAAGGGGACGGACTGAGGCCCCGACCGGTCATGGCCTCAGGCGAAATTCCGGCAGATCACCACCGGCAGTAGGGGTGGTGGATCAGGTTGGCGTTAAAATAGCGGGGGTCGGCCGTCACTTCCTCGCCCACCCAGTCCGGCTTTGAAAAGGCCTGTCCCTCGCTGGCCAGTTCCACTTCGGCCACGATGAGTCCTGCGTTCTCGCCGAAGAATTCGTCGATCTCCCAGATGAGTCCCTCAAAGGGGACCCGGTAGCGCGTCTTCTCAATGATCGGCTTCTCGACCAGGATATCGAGCATGGCCCTGCCGTCCGCGAGGGGGATTTCATACTCGTATTCCGGACGCGTCGCGCCGGCTGCCGGCCCTTTGATCGTCAGGAAAGCCCTCCCACCGACGGTCCGGACGCGGACGGTCCTCTCCTTGTCGCTGTTGAGGTACCCCTGGCGGTACGCCGTCCCCTGCGCCCTGGACCGCCACATATCTCCCCTGACGAGAAACTTCCTCTCGATCTCTTTTCCCATATCCTCTCCCCTTCCCGATCGTCCCGAACAGAGGTCCCGCACCCTATCCTTCTTTCCCTGAAGAGATTAGACCG
>JAJFUM010000445.1 GCA_021372415.1 Deltaproteobacteria bacterium | reverse complement strand
CGCTGGCCTGGCCCTGCCGGACTTCCTTCACGGTCAGGCGCTTCGACGGCTGGACCGGAAGATCCAGGTGCAGCACCTCCGCCTCCCTCTGGCAGGGGATTTCCGGAAGGGTGTTGGGCCTGATCCCCAGGATCCAGGGCCTTTTGACCATCCGCAGGCTCGCCGTGGTCCTTCCCGAGAAGTGCGACTTCCTGACGATCCCCGTGCCCAGATCGACTTCGGTGCAGTCCAGGACCAGCGGAGCCCCCCTGAACGCGGCCACCCTGGCCAGCCGGTCCTTCCCGGTGGCACTGGAGAGGCCCAGGAGGATCTCCAGGCCCAGTTCATCGATCAGCCGGTCCAGGACCTTGCAGGCCGCCTCGGGATCGGAATCGGCGTTCGCCCCTGCCGTCCCGGCCGTGACGATTTGGTCCGCGCCGAAGGCTTTGAGCTCGTCGCGATATTCCGCCCCGCGCCCGCTCAGGACCAGGGCGTAGACGGTGTTGCCGGGGTCTTTCCGGGCCAGGGAGAGAACCCCGTAATTGGTCCTTTTGACCTTTCCATCCTTCTCGTCGATGAGAACGCCGATCGCCGCCATGGTTTCCTTTCTACAATACCTTTGCCTCGTCCCTCAGAAGATCCAGAAGACGGCGCGCCATGGTATCAGGCGCGTCCTGGAGGATCGCTCCCCTTCCCCGGTCCGGAACCGGTTCGAGGTCCACGAACTCCACCCCCGGCGCGGGGGCCTCGACGGCAAGGTCCGTACGGTTGACGACCCGGATCTCCTTCTTCTTGGACTTCATCATGTCCGGCAGGGTGGGACACCTCGGCCGGTTCAGCCCCTTGGCCGCCCCGACGATGCAGGGGAGGCTCATCTCGACGAGCTCGCGGAGGTCCCCTTCGAGCTCCCTTTCGACGGTGACGAGATCTCCACTTATGGAAAAGGCCACCGCGTCCACTGCAACGGGCATGTCCAGCAGGGCCGCCAGGCGAAAGGGGGTCTGCATCCCCTCCACGTCCACGGACTGCTTCCCCATGAAGATGAGCCCCGGCGAGCCGTCCGAGAGGATCGCCTCCCGGATCAGGAGGGCCGTCTCCTGGGGGTCGATGAAGTAGCCTTCGGTCTTGACGAGGATCGCCCGGTCCGCGCCCATGGCCAGCGCGCAGCGCAGGGTGGCTTCCGCCGTTGCCTTGCCCACGGAAACCGCGACGACCTCGGTCCCCTCGCGCCCTTCCCTGACCTTCAGGGCCTGTTCCAGGGCGTTTTCGTCATAGGGGTTCATGATGAACTTGACCGCCTCGTCGAACTGCGGTCCCCCCAGGGGCCTGATGTTGGCCGCCGTGTCCGGAACGTGTTTCACGCAAACATAGATCTGCATTGTTTCACCCGATGGTCAGGCCGGCAGGAGGAAGAGGCCGGGGTCCCCCTCGACCGCGGGGCGGGATCGCCCGCCCCATGGTGATTTCATACGATGTCAACCCGTGCCGGTGCGGCGGGCCTTCGCCCGCCGCCCGCAAGAGGCTACTTCTTGCCGAAATAGTTCCTGACGAACCGGACGAAGCGCTCGTTCTCCTCGTCGACGCCCGGCGTCACCCGGAAATAGCCGTCCTTCCCGTGGATCGGCTTGATGCTCTTCAGGAAGATATGCTCCATTTCCAGCCCGGCCGCCAGGATCTCGGCCGTGGTCTTGCCGGTCATCGTGGCGTCGATGAGCATGTAGTTCCCGTGCGGCGGGAAGGGCTTCAGGCCGACCTGGACCAGCTCCTTGGTGAAGACGTCCATCCAGCGGTTGTTGTGCTTCACCTTGGCCTCGACCTCGGCCGGGTTGTCCAGGATCGCCTCGGCGGCCGCCATGGCCATGAGGCTGACGTTCCAGGGCAGGAACATCCTGTTGAAGGCGTCGACCATCTCCTTGGTCCCCACCACGTAGCCGAAGCGGATGCCGGCAAAGCCGTAGGCCTTCGAGAAGGTGTGGGAGAGGAAGACATGGGGATACTTCTGGATCAGGGTATCCTTGGAAGGCATCTCGGGGTGGTAGTCCAGATAGGCCTCGTCGATGCACAGGGGGATCCCGGTCTCGCAGAAGCGGATCAGGTCCTTGTCGTCGATGAAGATGCCGGTCGGGTTGTTGGGGTTGATGACGAGGATCAGCTTGGTCTTGGGGTTGATGGCCTTGAGCATGCCGTCCACGTCGTACTGGAGATCCTCCTTGCGCAGCGGAACCGAGACCACCTTCCCGCCGACCAGCTCCGCCCGGGGCGGGAAGAGCTCGAAGGTCGGGGTGGAGATGATGAACTCGTCGCCGGGCTGGAGGAAGATCCTCATCATGCAGTCGATGATCTCCGAGGAGCCGTTGCAAAGGCCGATGTTTTCCGGCCCCATCTTGTGCATCTTCCCCAGCTTGGTCCGCAGCCGGAGCATGCTGTCCGGATAGCGGTTCCCCTTGGACATGATCTCGGTCACGGCCTTGATCACCTTGTCGGACGGGGGAATGGGGTTTTCGTTGAGCATCAGGCGGCCGTAATCGGGCTGCGCCCAGGCCTTGTCAAGTATGGCGGTATTGTACTCCCGTGACGTGAGAAGCCACGGAACAAACCAATCCTTCAACTGTTTCATCTTTTTTCTCTCCTTTCTTCTT
>JAJFUM010000431.1 GCA_021372415.1 Deltaproteobacteria bacterium | reverse complement strand
CTCCACGAGCTTCAGGATAAACTCTTCCACGCCCCCCGTCGGCAGAACCACGCCCAGAAACACGGTGAAGACGACGAAGGAAAGAAGGGTCGTGAAGAGGGCGGTGATAAAGGAGACCGTGACCGTTTTAAAGCGTAGCAGCAGAAAGAGGACAAACAAGACGATGAAGGTTGAAAGCAGAAAATTCAGTGCATGCAGGAGAACCGGGTAAATGACCAGGACTGCGGCGATTCCGGTCGGGACGAACCCGGTTGGCAGGCCGTTCCCTTCGCCTTTTTCGGCCGTTTTCCGGAAGGTCCGCCAAGTGTGGAAGGCGGAGACGGCCAGGAGACAGAGGGCGATGGCGGCCGGAAACTGGCCGGCACCGGGTTGGGCAAGGGTCCCGACTTTGAGTGCAATGGCCCCCGCCGTATAGACCATGGCGAAGACCAGGATCCCCAGGGCAACGATGCGTTCCTTCATAGGACAGCCTTTGTCTAAAATAAAACGAGGCGGCGGAGCCCCGCCGCCTCGGGGTGATTAGGTTACGGGATGAGCTTCATTTCCTTGGCTACCTTGCGGAGCAGGTCCTCTTCCTGGGCGAGGAAGGTCTTGAAGGCCTCACCCCGCCTGAAGTCGGGGATCATGTTGATCGCGGCACAGGCTGCCTTGAACTGCGGGTCCTGGGAGACCTTCTCCAGGCCGTCGGCCAGGGTGTCGATGATCTCCTTGGGGGTTCCCTTGGGGGCGAGATAGCCGCGGTACGACCCCTCGATAAGGTTGATCCCCTGTTCCTTGAGCGTCGGGACATCGCCGATCGAGGAGAGCCTCTTCTCGGTGTAGACGGCCAGAGCGCGGAGCTTTTTGCCCTGGACGACGCCCGTAACGACGCCCACATTGGTCGTGCAGACGTCCACGTGGCCGCCGGCAGCCGCCTGCCAGGCCGGGGCATCCCCGTCGAAGGGGACCATGTTGAAGCTGACACCGGCCAGCTTCGAGATCATCAGGGCGTTGTACCAGTCATCCCCGCCATTGCCGGAGTGAGAGAGCCTGATCTGTCCCGGGGCCTTCTTGGCTGCGTCGATGAGGTCTTTGAGGGTTTTGAACTTGCTGTCCGGCGCCACGACCAGGATGCCCGGATCGAAGATCATGTTGGCGATCGGTTCGAAATCGGCCATCGTATAGCCCGAGTTGGTGTTGACCATGGAGTTGAGCTGGGTCTTGGGCGTCAGGCAGGTGGTCAGGGTATAGCCGTCGGGCTTGGTCATCTTGCCCACTTCCTTCCAGGCAATGGCGCCGTCGGCGCCGGGCTTGTAGACGTTCACGAACCGCTGTTTCAGAATCTTTTCCAGAAACGGTTGGGTGACCTGGGCGAGTTGGTCGCTCCCGCCGCCCGCCTTGAAGCCGTGGACCACGGTGACCGCCTTGGCCGGATACTTCTCCGCGGCGACGGCCGCCGTCATGCCCAGGACCAATCCCAGGATGGACAGAACGGCCAGGAACATCCCTGTCTTCCATATGCTTTTCGATCGTTTCATTACAACCTCCTTAACGGGTATTGAGCTTAATCTTCACACTAACGCTTCGGGAGAAACCCCGTCTTGGCCAGGATCTTTCGGAGTTCCTCGCAGTTCGCCTCCGCCAGGGGCATCAGGGGAGGACGGGGGTCCCCTCCGTAAAGGCCGATCATATCCATGGCGGCCTTGAGCCCCGGGATGCCCCACCGCCCCGTCACGGCGTTGTTGCTGTCGATGAGGGTCATCTGCAGCTCCCGGGCTTCCGTTAGCTTGCCGGCCTCGAAGAGCTTCTGCAGGCGGGCGCACTCGTTCGGGAAGACGTTGGCCAGGGCCAGGGTCCCCCCCGTGGCGCCCAGGGCCAGGCTCGCGTAGAGGAAGCTCGCCGAGCCGGCGAAGACGGAGAACGTCTCCGGGGCGTTCCGGATCATGTCGGCGATCTGGACGATGTTGCCGCCGCTGTCCTTGATCCCGATGATGTTCGGGTGCCGGGCCAGCTCCACCGCGAGCTTGGCGGAGATGTTGATCCCCGTGTTGCGCGGCATGTTGTAGAGGATCACCGGTAGAGGGGAGTTGTCGGCCACGTCGGTGTAGAAGCGGGCCAGGACCGGATCGGTCATGTCCCCCTTGTAGTAGTTCGGGGTGACGACCAGAACCGCGTCGGCCCCAGCCTCGGCCGCCTTCCGGCCCAGGCGGATCGTTTCAGCCGTGGACTCGGCGCCGGTTCCGGCGATCACGGGCTTCTTCCCCTTGGCCCGGGCGCAGACGAAGCGCGTCAGCTCCTCCTTCTCCTCGGAGCTAAGCAGGACGAATTCTCCGTTGGAACCCATGACCACGATGCCCTCCAGGTCGGATCCCAGCCAGAATTTCAGGTTTTGCTCCAGTTTGTCGTAGGCGATCTTCCCCCCGGTGAAGGGGGTCGCGATCGGCGCGTAGACACCGTGCAGTTTGAACATTGGTCAACCTCCTTTTTTCAATCTTTATCTGTGCTATCCTTTTTTAAAGGCCCCCTTCTCCAGTCTTGGAGAAGAAAGGCCCGAAACCGGTTATATCCGGGTGATACAGAACAGTTCGTCATGACCCAGGATCTCCGCCCGGGACGGTTCCCCCGACGCGATGTCCAGGACCTTTCCGAGCAGTCCCGCTCCCACCTCGGCGATCGACGCCCCCTCCATGATCGGGCCGGCGTTGAAATCGAGATTGAACTTCATCCTCTCGTAGGTGGCGCCGTTTCCCGTGATCTTGATCACCGGGACGCCAGGGAATCCCGTGGGGGTCCCGCGTCCCGTGGTGAAGACGACTGCCTGGCAGCCCGAGGCCACCAGGCCTGTAACGGCCTCACCGTCGTGGCCGACGCAGTCCAAAAGGTACAGGCCGGGGCCCGCGGGGGTCTCGCCGTAACCGACGACGCCGCTGATCGGTCCGGTCCCCGCCTTGTAGATCCCGCCCAAGGCCTTCTCGGCAACCGTGGTGACACCCCCGTCCTCGTTGCCCGGGGAGATCAGGGCGGAGCGGTGCCGGACCTCACGGCTGGCCGTGGCGGCCGAGAGCCGCTTTTCCATGTTTCCGATCGTGGTCAGGATCTTTCCGGCGACGTCGGGGGTCTTGCCCCGGGCGGAAAGTAGCTGTTCCGCGCCGATCAGCTCCGTCACCTCTGTGAAGATCGCCCGGCCGCCTGAGGCGACCACCTGGTCGGTCACCCAACCGAGGGCCGGATTGGCCGCAAGCCCCGAGGTGGCATCCGTGCCGCCGCACTTCAGGCCGAGGCAGAATTCCGAAAGGGGGAAGGCCTCCCGCGTCTGCCTGGATGCCTCCGCAACGAGCCGTCCGGCATGCTGGATTCCCTTTTCAATCGCCCGGAGGGTGTCCCCCTCCTCTTGGATCACCAGCATCTCAACGGGCTTGCCGGTTTCGGCGATGCTCGCCTTGAGCTCTCCGGGCCGGAAGCGTTCGCAGCCCAGGCCCACGACCACGACCCCGTAGAAATTGGGGTGGCGCCCCAGCCCCTTGAGGCCTCGGGTGGTCAGTTCCAGATCCAGGCCGACCTGGCTGCAGCCCACAGGATGACAGAAGGCCACGGCCCCGGCGACCTGTTCGGCGATCCGCCGGGCAACGGTGTTGGCGCAGAAGACAGAGGGGATGACGGCGACCAGGTTCCGGGTCCCCGGCAATCCCTGCGATCTGCGGTATCCGTAAAAAGTTTTCGTCATAGTCTATTGCTCCTGATTTTCGTGTCCCCGGCGGCAGGTGACGTTGTGCAGGTGGATCCAGTCGCCCGACTCGATCCCCTTGAGGGCCTGGCCGATCTCCTCGCCGTACTTGATGATGGCTTGGTCGGCCTCAAAGCGGATCAGGGCGATCTTGTGCCCCATGGCGATCGTCTCGCGGGCCACGATGCTCAGCGGCCCGGTCTCGGTCCTCACCTCCACCGTCTCCCCTGCTTTGGCGTCGGCCAGAAGGACCGCACAGTTGTCGCGGGGATTGATTTTCAATGCCTTAGCCACGTTTCTTACCCCCCCTTCGTATGGTCTTATCAAGTCGTCCCGGAGACCGGGACGTTTTCCGAATCCTTATGGCGAGGCGTTCACCGCCGCTTCATCCCGCCGCCCTCGCGGATTGCGGAAGATTCACGACCTCTATCCATGTGGGGTTTTTCCCCACGGGGACCCGGTTGAGCCGCTTGAGGCCTCCTGTCTCCGGGTCGATCCTGTAAACCTGGCAATGACCGCTCTTCTGGCCGGCGGCGAGCAGGAAGCTGCCCCCCGGGTCGATGGCGAAGCCCCGCGGCTCTGTCTCGGTGTCATACTGATCGAGGTAATGCAAAAGACCCGTTGTGCCGTCCACGGCAAAGGCCGCCAGGGTGCTGGACGTCCTTTCGGAGGCATATAGAAATCTGCCGTCGGGCGTGATGTGGATGTCCGCGGCCTGAATCCTCGGTTCGCCATCCGAGACCGGTTCCGGTGTCGGATGGGGCTGAGGGCCTCCAAACGGGGCGCCGACCTTCCCGGGCAGCAGGTTTGAATGGGCCGGAAGCGCGGAGATGGACTGGATCTCTTTCAGCAGGCCCGTTTTGCCGTCGAGGGCGTAAGCGTAAACCATCCCGGTCAATTCGGTGACCACGTAGACGAACCGGTTGCCGGGCGAGAAGACGATGTGCCGCGGTCCCGCGCTGGCTCCGGTCTTGATCTCCGCCGGATGGTTGGGGCTCAGGATTCCCATTTTTTCATCGAAGGTCATCTGCAGGATCAAGTCGGCCCCCAGAAGCGGCACGAACACGAAGCGGTTGGACGAATCCGCCCGGATGGCATGGGCGTGGCGGCCGGTCTCCATGATCTGGGTCGCTTCCGCCTGGACAGCCCCAGTCTTGCCGATCGGGTTGACGCTGATCCTGTGGGCGGCGTAGGAGGCGCCGAGGAGAAAGCGGCCGGTCCTGTCCGTGGCGATGTAGGTCATGTTGTCGGGTGCGGGAACAGTGGACAGATGGGTCAGCAGGCCCTTATCGGGGTCGATGGCATAGGAGGCGTACCCATAGGGGACCGAACGGATGCCCGCATAGAGGTAACGGCGATCAGGGCTTACCGCCATCGGCATGACGACCTTCCCGGCCTTGGTCTTTCCCAGCATCTTCAACCCGCCGGTCTGGCCGTTCAACTCCAGGGCGACGATGTCCCCGTCGTCGGCGCAGGAGATGTAGACGCGTGTCTCAGCATTCGCAGGCATCGCCATTCCTCCTATAGGAAAAATCCAGGCCCGTCATGCGTTTGTTGCCTTTCCGAGAACCTCACGGAATCCGGGTCTCGCCCCTAGAATTCCAGAAACCCTTTTCACGCCCCCGCCGTGAGGAATGGTCCATCCCTGCCTTCCCTCCCTCCCCGAGCTTTGCGGCGTTGCGGGCGATGATCGCCATGGTGGTGAGCCTCACGGTGTGGCCTCACCCTACGTCACCCGCCAGGGGATGAGCAGACCCTTTTCATCGAACGCCCAGGGGACCCCGCCGAGCTTCTCGATCCGGGTTCCCGCTGCGCTTTGGGTCAGCGCCGCCGCGCTCAGGGCGACATGCTCGATCTCGTTCGTGTTGCGAATCCACGCCACCTTGGCCTCATCCTTCTGGACGAGGGGAAGCGAATAGAGCGCCTTCTCGATCGTCTCACGGTCGCTGCCGCCGATGATCGGGATCATCCCCCGCTGAACGTAGGTTGAGGTCAGGGTGTTCATGTAGGTCTTCTGCAGGTCGATGCTTTTGAAGAGCCGTTCGGTGATCAGGTCGGCCAATCCCACTCCCTGCGCGTTGCCGTGAGAAGAGGGATCCAACCCCAGCACGGCGATCCTCTGGACCCTGGGGGATTCCGGCTCAGGTTCTCCGAAGATCCGCCAGCGCCCGATCACGTGGGTGTCCATGCCTGTTCCGCTGTAGCGCTTCCCCATCTCTTCGATGACCAGGAGATCGAGTTCGGGGCAGGGGAGCTTGGCCATCAGGCGGTGCATCTCGACCAGGAGTCTCTCGTCCGCGGAGGGGAACTCCTCCGGCCGGACCAGCTCGAGCCGGGCCACCCCGCCGTAGGCGTTCTCGACGATGCCGACGCCGGCCAGGACCGGCGTCTTGGCGATGAAGACGGCGGCGGCCTCCCGGATGATCTGCCCCATGCGGGAAGGGCCATAGCGGTGGATTCGCGAGGCCTGCTCCACCTTGCCCAACCCTATCGTGCACATCTTGGACAGGCCGCTCTGGATGGGGCCGGTCACCGCCGTGTGGGCCTTGATCCGGTTGATGACGATGATGTGGTCGGCCGCCGTGGCGTTGCGGTCGCAGAGGACCGGGAAGCCGTCTGGCAGTTCGCCGACCTGGTCGACCTCCATGGTGATCCTGACGGGGCAGCCAAGGTTTTCCTCGGTCAGCCCCAGGGAGGCCAGGAGGTCCTTTTGCCCTTCGGCCGTGGCGCCGCCGTGACTTCCCATGGCGTTGACGACAAAAGGCTCGGCACCCAGGCCCCTGATGACCGAGACGATGGCGGCCGTCAGGGGGACGATGGCGGCGATGCCCCGGCTCCCTCCGGTGATGGCGACACTCTGCCCCGGCCGCACCTTCCCGGGGATCCAACTGGCCTTCATGAGCGAGGCCAATGTTTCCTCGGGCGACGGGACGGCCTCGCGGGGGAAGCTCTGGCGGCAGAGGGTCATCTCCGGCAGTTTCATCTTCATCCTTCCAAGAGGGCGCCCCGATCCGCCTGGGAGACGTGGCGGCAGTAGAGACCCAGGAATCCTCTGTCGATCGGGGCCGGGCGCCTGGGCAGGGCCTTGAGGCGCGCGGCGATCTCCTCTGCCGGGACGAGGAGGTTCAACTTCTTGTTCACGATGTCGATCTCGATCGAATCGCCGTCGCGGACCGCCGCGATGGGTCCGCCCGCCTGGGCCTCCGGCGTCACGTGGCCGATGCAGAAACCGCGGGTGGCGCCGGAGTAGCGGCCGTCGGTGATCATGGCGACGCTGTCCCCGAGCCCCATGCCGGTCAGTATCCCCGCCGGGATCGACATCTCCCGCATGCCGGGGCCGCCGCTCGGCCCCTCGTAGCGGATGACCAGGATATCCCCGGGACGGACGGTCTTGGTCATGATCTGCTCCAGGACCTCCTCCTCGGAATCGAAGGTTTTGGCCGTTCCCACGTGGCGGGGCTTGGCCCCCCGGATGCCGCTGACCTTGACGAGGGCCCCGTCCGGGGCGAGGCTTCCGCGCAGGATGACGATTCCGCCCTGGGGTTGGAGCGGGTCCTCCAGGGGGCGGATCACCTCGCGGTCCTTGACGGCGGTGAAGTAATCGGCGATCGGACCGCCCGTGACCGTCGGGGCGCCCTTCTCGATCAGACCCGCCAGCTCTCCGAGGACGGCCCCCACGCCTCCCGCCTCGTAGAAATCCCAGAGCGTGTATCGGCTCGAGGGTTTGAACTTGGCGATGCAGGGAGTCGCCGAGGAGATGGCGTCGATGTCGGCGAGGGTGAGGCTGCAGCCCGCCTCGGCGGCGATGGCGGGCAGGTGCAGGACGGCGTTGGTCGAGCCACCGACGGCCATGAGGAACCGGACGGCGTTGAGGAGATTCTCACGCTTCAGGATGCTCCGGGGACGGAGATCTTCCCGGATCATGTCGAGGATCCGCTCGCCGGTCCGCTTGGCCTGCCTCTTCTTGGCCGCGTAGACCGCCGGCGTCGTGGCCGTTCCGGGGAGGCTCATCCCGAGGGCCTCGATGAGGCAGCCCATCGTGTTGCCCGTCCCCATCATGCCGCAGACGCCGGCCGTCGCGCAGGTGTCGTCCTCGATCGCCTCGAACCGGGCCGCGTCGATTCTCTTGTCCTTGAAGGCCCCCATCGCCTCCTTGATGTCGCACATGACCCGCTGCTCGCCGTCCTGGAAATGGGAGAGCATCGGCCCCGGGGGGAGGAGGATCGTCGGCAGGTTGAGGCGGGCCGCCGCCATCAGCATCCCCGCCGGCGACTTGTCGCAGGAGGGGATCAGGACCAGGCCGTCGAAACCGCCCGCGCCGACCGTCAGCTCGATCTCGGCCGCCACGATCTCGCGGCCGGGAAGAACGTAGTGCATCCCGCTTCCCTGAGCGACGGCGTCGCAGATGGCGATGGTGTGGAACTCGACCGGTGTCCCGCCGGCCGCCCAAACCCCCGCCTTGACGAACTGGGCCAGTTCCTTGTTGAGATAGCTGCCCGGGTGCATCTCCGACCATGAACTGACGACGCCGACCACGGGCTTTTTCAGCTCATCGCGGTGGTATCCCACGGCCTTGAACATCGCGCGGGGGTAGGCCCCGGTGATCCCGGCGAAAAGTGCCGCCGAGTTTCTGATTTTCTTGTCCATCTTCAGCCTTTCATACCTTTCAGTCCCCGGCATAAAGCAGGGGCGATTCCTTTCATGTAAAGTCCTGGTTCCCGGCGGATCGGCGATCTTTCCGCCGGACCCCCTTCCCCTTTCAGCCGCAGATCCACACGTGGAAGGACTTGGGTCCGTGGACGCCCAGGGTCAGGACTTTCTCGATGTCGGCGGTGCGGCTCGATCCGCTGACCAGCACGAAATGGCGGTCCCCCTTCGCCAGGGCGAAGGCCTGATGAAGGTCCGGCAGAAATGCGGCCGGGCTGACCAGGGCCAGGTGGATGCGGGGCAGGATCGACAGGTGATCGGCCTGCCCTTTCGTCGTCCGCAGGAGGACGGTCCCCGTCTCGGGGATTGCCGCATCGGCTACGGTCATTCCCAGATCACACTCGGCGAGCCTCCGCCCGTCCGGGCCGGGGGGGAGAAGCCGGACCCCGAGGTCCTTCAGGATTTCGGCGACGCCGTAAGGTTCCAGGAGGGGATGGTCGCTGAAGGCCGCCGTTCGGACGGCCTCGTTTCGGACGAGCCCGGCCATGGCGGCAGCGAATTCATCCCGTCCGCCGATTCTCTGTGCCTGTCCGCTCAGGCGCCGCACCTCGCGGATCATCCGTTCCATTTCCTCTTCAGGGCTTCCCGCCTTGCGCGGCGCGAACTGCGCCTTTGCGGGGAGCGGTTCCAGCGGAGATAGGGCATAGGCCGCCACGGCCCTGCGGACGTCTCCCAGGATGGTTTCCCTTGCCGACAGGTGGCTACTCATGGGTCTTTCCCTCCTTCGATCCGGCCGCGGCCGTGTGCCCCTTCCACCAGCGGCGGAAGTCCCCCTTGAAGGCCGGGAAGGGCCGGGCCAGGGTCCAGCGGTTCAGCGGAGGCGGCAAAGCGGGGAGCCAGTCGCCGCGCCTCAGGGGGGCCTGGAAGATCCTCGCGAGGCGCGCCCCGAGACGGTAAAGGGCCGGCGAGCCCAGGATCCACCGCCCGATGGCGGCCATACCCTTCAGGCCGCCCGGCACCGAAGGTCCCTCGAAGGCGTCCCCTTCGACGAAGCGTTTCCGGAGGTGGAGCAGAATCTCCGGGATCGGGATCATGACCGGGCAGAGTTCGGCACAGGCCCCGCACAGCGTCGAGGCGAAGGGCAACCCCCCGGCAATCGCGGTTCCCATCATCAGCGGCGTCAGCATCGAGCCGATGGGGCCCTGGTAGACCGCCCCGTAGGCGTAGCCCCCCACCTGATTGTAGACGGGGCAGGTGTTCATGCAGGCCCCGCAGCGGATGCACATCAGGGCCTCCCGGGCCACTTCGTCGGCGAGGATCCGCGAGCGGCCGTTGTCCAAGAGGACCAGGTGAAACTCCTTCGGTCCGCCTTCCCGGATGCCTGTGATGAAGGTGTTGTAGGCGGTGATCTTGCTCCCGCTGACGCTCCGCGCCAGGAGCTTGAGGAGGACCGCGGCGCTCTCCCAGTCCGGGATGACCTTTTCGATCCCGACCACGGCCACATGGACCGGCGGGAGGGTCGTGCTCATCCGGCCGTTTCCCTCGTTGGTCACGATGACCAGGGTCCCCGTCTCGGCGATCAGGAAATTGCCGCCCGAGATCCCCATCCCGGCATTGAGGAACTCCTTTCGCAGGGCCAGTCGGGCGTGTTCGGTCAGTTCCTCGGGCACGGGTCGGGCGTCGATCTTGAGCTTCTCCCGGAAGAGCTCGGCGATCTCCTCCTTGGTCATGTGCAGGGCCGGGGCAGTGATATGGGAGGGATGCTGGCCGGCGAGCTGGACGATGAATTCCCCCAGGTCCGTCTCGAAAACCCGGATCCCCTTCGCCTCCAGGGCTTCGTTGAGGCCAATCTCCTCGGAGACCATGCTCTTGGCCTTGACGATGCTCTTGACGCCGTGCCGGGACGCCAGGCCCAGGACGATTCCCTTCGCCTCTTCGGCGTCCCTGGCCCAGTGGACCTTTCCGCCGGCGGCGACGACGTTTTGCTCCAACTTGGCCAGGTAGCGGTTCAGGTGGGTCAGGGCGTGCAGGCGGACCTCGTGGCCGGCCCTGCGGAGCTGCTGCCAGTGCTCCTCGCCGAACTCCTCGACAACCTCGGCCCGTTTTTTCAGGGCTGTCCGGGTGCTGTTCTGCGTGGCCTTGACGACGGCCGGGGAGGCGTTTCGGGAGTTTTTCCTGAAATCGATTTTTGAAACGGGCAGGGTCATGACGCGCCTCCCTCGGCCAGGACCTCGATGAGGTGCATCGCCCGGACATCCGAACGGATCTTCCGCAGGCCGCCCCGGACATTGACCAGGCAACCCGGTTCGCTCACGATCACGACGTCGGCGCCGCTGGCGACGATGCGTTCCAACTTGCTGGCCATCATCGCCCGGGAGACCTCGGGATAGACGACGCTGAAGATCCCGCCGAAACCGCAGCAGGTATCGGCCGCCTCCAGCGGGACCAGTTCCAGCCCGCGGACGGCCTTCAGGAGCTCCAGGGGTTCGTTGCGGACCCCCAGGCCCCGCGTGAGGTGGCAGGGGGAGTGGCAGACGACCCGGTGGGGAAAGGAGGCCCCCACGTCCGTCACCTTCAGGGCGTTGACGAGGTACTGGCTGATCTCCATCACGCGCTCTGCGATCCGGAGGGCCCGTTCGTGTTCCGCCGATCCCGGCGGGAACATGGCCGGATAGCGGTGCTTGACGAACTCGACGCAGGATCCCGAGGGGGCCACGATGGTCCCCTCGGTGTCGGCGAAGGCCGCCATCCAGCGCAGGGCCATCTCCCGCCCCTCCTTCTGGAAGCCGCTGTTGAAGAAGGGCTGGCCGCAACAGGTCTGATCTCCGGGAAACCCGCAGGAAACCCCGAGCCGCTCCAGGAGCAGGACCATCTTCTGGAGGACATCGGGCAGCAGGTTCTCACCCATGCAGGTCACGAACAGTTGTACTTTTTCCATCCAATCCCCCGTTGAAGCAAAAACGACCAAGGAGAGACACCCCTCGACAATGGGGTGCCTCTCCTTGAGGGATGCCTCATAGGGTGACCTGACCTCAGATCCTGATGTCCAGTTCTTTGATCAGGCTCCCGTAGTCATCGTAAGCCTTCTTCAGAAAGATGGTCCACTCCTTCTCCTCGAGGGTTGGTCGCCAGGACCCTCCCAGCGCCACCACCGCGGCGGGTCCTGGGAGCCGTGAAAGGCGGTTGACAAAACCGGTGACTTGGTCAAGATAGCAATCGACGCGGCCCGGAGTGGGATTCGGACGACGAAGCGGGCAGCACGGCTGGCTGCAACCCGTCCTCTCGGCAAGTCCAGCCCATCGGGGGGGCGATTGCGGACCTTTCTAGGGTCTCCGTTCAAGTTATACAAGATATTCTAAAAAAGCTATGGTATGATGTGAAATGAATAATTTCGATATTTCTTATTCCATTCTTTCATTGCTAGAAGGGACGGACGATGCATAACCTGGGCATGGACACCTTCCTGGTCCTCGTGCGAACCCAGAACGTCAGCCGGGCGGCCGAACAGCTCAACGTGACGCAGTCGACGGTCAGCAAGCGGCTGAGGCTCCTGGAGGAAGAGATCGGGGCGGTCCTCTTCGAGCGGGTGAAGGGGAACAAGACATTCCGCCTTACCTCAGCCGGTGAGGCCCTGGTCGAAGTGGCCCAGCGGTGGCTCTCGGTCTGGCAGGAGATCCAGTCCCTCCAGTCCGTCACCCCCAAGCTCTCCCTGTCCATCGGTGCCCTCGACAGCCTCAATTACGCCCTTTTCTCCCCCCTCTATCAGTCCCTGAGCCGACACCAGCCCCGGATTAATCTGAAGGTCGTCACGTCCCATTCCCCGGACCTGTACGACCTGATCGAGCGCCGGGAGGTGGACGTGGCCTTTACACTGCTCAGGAGGGAGCACCCCAACGTCCTGGTGGAGAGGTTCTTCAGTGAGCCGATGGTGGGCCTGCGCATGGGAAAGTCCGACGGTCCGGAATCAAAACCCCTCCATCCCCATGATTTGGATCCCAACGACGAGCTCTTCTA
>JAJFUM010000411.1 GCA_021372415.1 Deltaproteobacteria bacterium | reverse complement strand
ATCCAGGAAGTCCTCGAGGCGATCGAGGCGAGGAAACCCCACGAGATCACCGTCTCCGGCCACACCGATACGGTGGGCTCCATCGCTTACAACCGTACCCTCTCGCTGAACCGCGCCCGGGCCGTTGCGGACCTTCTCGTCTCCCGGGGGGTGAAGCAGGAGATCGTCGAGATTATCTATCACGGGAAGGAGAATCCCTTCATCCCGACCCCCGACGGCGTCGCCGAACCCAGGAACCGGCGCGTCGAGATCACAATCCGCTAGGGATTGCGAGGGTCAGACGCAGATGGGTCTTACCCGCCTCGCCGGCGCAGGAGCCGTTCAGGACCATATTCCGGATCAGCCTCAGGGGCAGGTCGTCGCTGCTGTCCTCCAGGGGGTTGTAAGCCTCCCCCTGATAGGCGAGCATCAGTTCGATCGCGCCGCTGGTCTCGGAGAAACCGACCGTGACGGTCAGATCGACAGGGTCGGCCAGCCTCCCGAGTAGCTTGTGCAGGATCAGCTCCTCGAGGACGAGTTGGGTATCGTGGATCTGCTTCTCCGGGAGGAACTGCCGGCGCCCGAATTCCTCGACGCCGCCCTGGAGGCCATACAGGTCGAAGGTCCGGGAGCGGATTTCGAAGACGAAGGTCCGGATCTTGTGGATGAAGGCGCGGGTCTTCTCCCGGACCGGCTTCTCGAAGATCTGTCGTGGCGTGCCGTCCTCGTAGATGGTCCCCTTGTCCATGTAGAAGACGCGCGTCGAAACGTCGCGGGCGAACTTCATCTCGTGGGTGACGATCATCATGGTCATCCCTTCGGCCGCGAGCCTGCGGACCACCGCCAGGACCTCGCTGATCATCGTCGGGTCGAGGGCCGAGGTCGGCTCGTCTAAAAGGACGATCTCCGGCTTCATGGCCAGGGTCCGGGCGATGGCCACCCGCTGCTTCTGTCCGCCCGAGAGCTCGTCGGGATAGGCGAAGGCCTTTTCGGCGAGCCCCACCATCGTGAGCAGCCGCATGGCTTCGTCGAAGGCCTCCTGGCGACCCATCTCCAGCAGCTCGACGGGCCCAAGCATGATGTTCTCGACCGCCATCAGATGGGAGAAGAGGTTGAAGGACTGGAAGACCATCCCCATCTTCCGGCGAAGCTTGAGAACGTCGGTCTTCTTGTCGAGCAGATTGATTCCGTCGATGAGGATCTCGCCGCCGGTCGGCCTCTCCAGGAGGTTGAGGCAGCGCAGGAGGGTGCTCTTGCCGGACCCCGAGGGGCCGATCACGGAGATCACCTCGCCTTGTTCGATCTCTGCGTTCACGTCCTGAAGGACGAGATTCGGGCCGAAGGCCTTGGAGAGGTGCCGGATGCGGATCATGACAGCACCACTCCCTTGACCATCCTCTTCCTCCGCTTCGGATTGATCCTCGCCTCCGCCAGGGTCAACAGGTGCGTCAGGGCATAGGCGACGGCGAAGTAGATCAGGGCCGTGGCAATGAGCGGGAAGAAGGCCTCGTAGGTCCGGCTGCGGATAAGGTCGCTCATCTTGGTCAGGTCCTGGATGGCGATGTAGCCCACGACCGAGGTCATCTTGACCATGGAGACGAATTCGCCCTTGAAGACCGGCAGGACGTGCCGTGCAGCCTGCGGGAAAGTGATCCGGGTGAAGACCTGGAGCCGGTTGAAGCCCAGGGCCGCCGCCGCCTCGTGCTGTCCCCTGTCCACGGCCTCGATGCCGGTCCTCATCATCTCCGAGACGTAGGCGGCAAAGTTGATGGAGAAGCCGACCACAGCCACCAAGATCCCGCTGATGTCCACGTCGCCAAAGACGATGTAGTACAGGATCATAAGGATGACGACGATGGGTGTGCCTTGGACGGCCCGGATGAAGCCCCTGGACGGGACACTTGCCCAGAGGCTTGAGGCCCTTCGGCACAGGCACACGCCAAAACCCAACAGAGTGCCAATGACCGCTGAGAGGACCGAGATCGTGACCGTCACCCCCAGGCCCTGTAGGACCAGTTTGTACCGGTCCTCGACCAGGAAGGTCCGCCGGAAGCTCTCCTTAAGTCGGGACCAGAGGTCACTCGTTCCGGCAGCCGGGCGGCCGGCCACGACCATCACCACGCCGCCCCGGTAGTAGGGGGTGCTGAACAGGACCGACTTGGCACGCTCTTCGGTGATGGTGATGCACGAGGCGGCCATGTCACTCCGGCCGCTCATCAGCGACGGGATAATCGCTCCGAAGTCCAGTTCGGCGATCTCTAGTCTTTTCCTAAGCTTATCGGCGATCCGCATCACCAGGTCGATGTCGTACCCCACGAGTCTTCCGTTCTTGAGGTAGACGAAGGGCGGGCCATTGCTGGTGATGGCAAGGCGGATCACTCCATTTCCCCCTTCGAGACTGAGATCGGGGAGAACCTTGGCTGCCTCGTCGGTACCGAACCAGCGGGCATCGATCCTCCGGAGCTCGCCGCCGGCCTCCAGCTCCGCGATCGAAGCGTTGACCTCCTCGCACAGGGCCGTCTGGTCCTTGGGAAAGGCGAAGGCGTAGCCGTCGGCACGCAGGATCTTCCTGATGTAGGTCACGCCCGACGTGTTGTTCATGATGTCCCGGGCGATCGGCTCGTCCACGAGAAAGCCGGCGATCTTCCCGGCCTTGACGGCCGCCGTCTGGTCTGTAAAGGAGTTGAAATACTCGGGGACGGACCCCGGCAACTGCTTTCTCAGGACGTTTTCATAGGAGGAACCGGTGAGAATGCCGATCTTCTTCCCGACGAATCGGGATAGGTCCCCGTCCGCCCCGCCACCCAGCGTTACGGGGGAAAATCGATCTTCCGAAGACGATGCTTTCAGCTGTGAAGATCCCGGGAGGGCAGCCCTGCCGCCGTCCTCGTGGGAACAGGCGGCCGACAGCAGGCACAGAACGAGCAGGATCAGGACCGTCAGGCGTCTTTCATGTCTATTCTCAGGGCAAGGTCTCAATCTTCCCACGCTCATCCTTAAATCCGCGGAAACGGGCATTTCAAAGGGCCGGAGTATAGGAACGAGGGCTGGCGCATGTCAATGAAAAAGAGGTCGAATCCCCTCAAAACTCCTCCTTGAATAAACCGTTCCATTTATATATGAGTAGCCGCAGGATTTTTTCCCTATAAACCTTGCACATCAAACCCACGGGGAGGCCGGGATGAAGAAAACGACGCGCTTCAAAAAACTGGTCCTGGACGAAGAGATCCTCGTCCTGCCGGGGGCCTATGACGCCCTCTCCGCGAAGATCGTGGAGCAGGCGGGTTTCAGGGCCGTCACCTTCGGGGGCTACGGAGCCTCCGGGTCCCTCCTGGCCAAGCCCGACGTGTCGCTCCTGACCATGACGGAGATGGTCCAACAGGCGCGGTACATCGCCGAGGCGGTCGAGATCCCCCTTTTCGTGGACGGCGACACGGGGCACGGCAACGTGACGAACGTGGCCAGGACGGTGAGGGAATTCGAGAGGGCGGGGGTGGCCGGGCTCTTCATCGAGGACCAGGTGTTTCCCAAGCGGTGCGGGCACATGGAGGGGAAGCAGGTGATCCCGACCGAGGAGATGATCGTCAAGATCCGGTCTGCCGTGGATGCGCGGACCGACAGGGACCTGACCATCATGGCCCGCACGGACGCCCTGGCCGTCTATGGCATCGACGAGGCCATCGAAAGGGGGAACCGGTACGCCGAGGCGGGGGCCGACATCGTCTTCATCGAGGCCCCGCCGTCGGTCGACGATATGAGGCGGGTCTGCCGGGAGGTCAAGGCCCCGATGCTGGCGAACATGGTGGAGGGCGGTAAAACCCCCATCCTGACGCCTGGGGAGCTCCAGGCGATCGGCTACAGCATTGTCGCCTATCCCCTCTCGACCCTCTATGCCGCCGCCTACGGGGTGCGGGCGGCCATGGCGGTCCTCTTCAAGACGGGCACCACCGCAGGCTACGCGGATCGCATGATCCCCTTCGCCGACTTCAACCGACTCGTGGGCCTCGAAAAGGTGAGGGCCGCGGAAACCCATTACTATGGCGAGCTCTTTGAAAAATCGAAATGCGGCCGATGAGGGGGATTCGGTCGGCGGGATCGGATGACAGGAGAATGACCATGGGTGGATTCGAATGACGGAGACGGGGGACCAGAGGGACGGCACCGGGCCGGTCGTTGCACCGGCCGGAGAGGGGACGCATCCTCCGGAGAGGTCCGTGCTGCGGTGGGTCATCACCAATCTGGGTCGGCTGGGGAGTCTGATGTTTCT
>JAJFUM010000399.1 GCA_021372415.1 Deltaproteobacteria bacterium | reverse complement strand
GGGTCATATCGGGACGGTTTCGTATTATGGGGGTTCGGGCCGATCCATCCGCGCAAGGCCCCGGCGATTTCCTTGATAGGGAGAATCTCGATAGCTGCGTCGAGCTCTGCGGCGGCCGCCGGCATCCCGTACACGACGGAGCTCTTCTCGTCCTGGGCGATGGTGTGCCAGCCGGCCTTCCGAAGAGCGGCCAGACCCTGGGCGCCGTCGCGGCCCATCCCGGTCAGGAGGGCTGCCACATCCCGGCGCGGCCAGTGGCGCACCAGGGACGTGAAGAAGGCATTTACCGAGGGACGATAGGGGTAGTCCCTCGGCTCTGGGGTATAGTGGAAGGCCAGATCCGCGCCGAGGATGAGGTGGTCGTCGGTGACGGCCAGGAGGACCTTCCCGGCCTCTGCCTCTGCTCCCTCCCGGGCCGCTTCGACCTTGAGCGGCGTCTGGGAGTCGAGCCAGTCGGCCAGATTCCGGCCAAACTGGGCGTCCACATGCTGGACGATGACCAGGGCGGCCCCGAGGTCGGCCGGCAGGCCCGACAGGAGGTCCGCCAGGGCCCTGGGCCCGCCCGTGGAGGCCCCGATCGCCACCAGCGGCGGCTGCTCGGCGGCCTTCGCATCCTTGGCCGTTTCCCCGGACCGCGGTGCCGTGGGCGGCTTCAGGAGGAGCTTCTCGATCGTCCCGATCTTCTTAATCAGGGCCCGGCCTCCCTCAGCCTCCGGCCCGGTGACGGGCGTGGCCACGGCGTCCAGGGCCCCGCGTCCCATGGCCTCGAAGATCTTGGCGGCGTTGTGCTCCACCGTCTCGGTCACGATAAGGATCGCGCAGGGGGTCTCCTTCATGATCCGGCCCGTGGCCTGCACCCCGTCCAGAACGGGCAGGGCCAGGTCCATCAGGATCAGGTCAGGCCGGTCCCGGCGGCACTTCTCCAGGGCCTCCTGGCCGCTGGCGGCTGTCCAGGCCAGGTCGTGGCCCGGTATCGAGGCGATGATCCTCCGGAGGATTTCGACTGCGGCGGGCTGGGCGTTGGCGACGGCGATCCTCACGGCCTCGTCCCCCCGATCAGGTCATGGACGGCCTTAAGGAGCGTCTCGTCGTGGAAGCTGCTTTTGGTGAGGTAGTAGTCGGCCCCGGCCTCCAGCCCACGGAGCCGATCCTCTTCGCGGTCCTTGTAGGAGACGATCATCACCGGGAGCTCCCGAAGGATCGGGTCGGCCTTGATCTTCCGGACCAGTTCGATCCCGTTCATTCGCGGCATGTCCACGTCCGAGACGACCAGATCGAAGCCGCCGCTCTGGAGGTTGTTCCAGCCGTCCACGCCGTCCACGGCCACGGTGACCTCATAGCCTGCCGTCTCGAGCAGTTTCCGCTCCACCTCGCGGACCGTCAGGGAGTCGTCGACGACCAGGACCCGCTTGGGGCCCCCTGCCTCTTCCCGCACCTGGGCCGCGAGGCCCACCTTGCGGGGGCGGCCGTGGGCAAGCAGGTGGTCGATCGACCGGACCAGGTCGTCCACGTCCAGGATCAGGACGGGCGAACCGTCCTCGAGGATCGCCCCGGCGCTGATGTTGGCGAGCTTTCCCAGGCGGGGGTCGAGGGGGCGGACCACCAGGTCCTGCTGGCCGAGGAAGCGGTCCACGACGAGGCCGAAGCGGCTCATCCGGTCGCTGAAGATCAACAGGTGGCAGGGGTCGGTGCGGCCGGCGGCATGGGCGATCCTGAAGAGTTGGCGGGCGTCCACGATCCCCACGTTCTCGCCGTCGAGGTTGTAGAACTGCCGGTCCTCGACGACGCCGAGCTCGCTGTAGGGGACCCGGAGGATGCGGTCGATCCGGGTCAGCGGCATGGCGTAGGTTTCGCTGTCGATTTCCACCAGAAGCGTCCGGATCACCGACAACGTCAGGGGCAGGAGGAGCAGGAAACGGGTTCCTTTGCCCTCGACGGAGTCCACGCGGACCGTGCCGCCCACTTCCTGGGCCATGGTGAACACGACGTCCAGGCCGACCCCCCGGCCGGAGATCTCCGTCACCTTGGACGCCGTTGAGAAGCCTGGGAGGAAGAGGAACTCCAGAAGCTCGCCTTTGGTGAGGCCGGCAGCCATGTCCGCATGGACGAGCCCCCGTTCAACGACCTTGGCCCGGAGCCGCTCTACAGGGATCCCCCGGCCATCGTCGGCCACGATGATGTTGAGCATCCCGGCCACGTGCCGTGCCTCGACGGTGAGGCGACCCTCGGCGGGCTTCCCGGCCTGCTCGCGCTCCTCGGGCGTTTCCAGTCCGTGGTCCAGGGCGTTGCGGATCAGGTGCGACAGGGGGGCCTCCAGCTTTTCGAGAATGTCGCGGTCCACCGGCGTCGCCTCCCCGAGGATCTCCAGGCGGACCTTCTTGCCCAGCTCCCGGGCCATGTCGCGGACCAGGCGGGCGAAGCCGTGCATCCCGTCGGAGAAGGGCTGCATGCGGCTCGCCACGACCTCGTCATAGAGGCGGTGGGCCAGCTTCTCCAGGCGCCGTGAGGAGAGCTCGAAGTCCACCGTGTGGTCCGTCGTGAGGTGGTAGATCCGCTCGATCTCGCCGAGGGCCTCCTGGATCTTGAGGGCCGTCTCGCGGTCTTCCTCCTTGTCCAAGGCCTCCAGGAGGTGCTCCAGGGCGCTCGTCAGCGGGGGGAAGCCCTTCTTGATCCGGAGGAGCGCCGGGTAGAAGGCCTTGACGGACTGGGCCTGGACCAGGCACTCCCCGGCCAGCCCCATGAGCCGGTCGAGGTTCTCCGTCATGACCCGGACCAGGCCGCGCTCAACCCGCTCGGAGGCCGCCGCCGGCCTGGGCTCCGCCGCCGCGCCAGGCTTGGGCGCCTCCTCGCCGACCATCGGGGCAGCGGGGGTGGGTTCGGGCCCGGCGGGCGGCACCGGGGTCTTTTCTTCCGTGGCCGGAGGCTGTGGGGCTTCGGGGGCCGCGGCAGGGGCTGCGGGCGCCCCCGTGAGGGAGGCGCGGATCTCGCCGGCCATCCTATCGAGTTCGGCCTCCCGCTCGGCGATCCATTCGGGGATGGCGGCCGTCTCGATCTTGGAGACGGCCGCGTACAGGTCGTTTCCCTTCAGGAGGAGGTCCACCTGGCCGCCCGTCAGGGCCAGTTGCCCCTTCTGGGCCGCCGAGAGGAGGTCCTCCATGGCGTGGGCGAGGCTTACCGCCTGAGTGAGTCCCACGATCCGCGCGGCCCCCTTGATGGAATGGGCCGCCCGCATCAGGGGCTCGATCCGCTCCGGGGTCCGGTCGGCCTCAGCCTCGACCAGCCCCTTTTCCAGGACGCGAGTGTGGTTCTCCAACTCGACCTTGAAGAGGTCCAGGAGCATGGGGTCAAAATTGGCGACGGGCGGGGGGCTCATGGGGCAAGGCTCCTGGTCAGGGCGGGGAAGAGTTTCTCCTCGTCGATGAGGCCCACTGTCCGGTCTTCCCGGAGAAAGATCCCGGCCGTGAGGGCCCGGACAGACTTGGTCACCGTGACCGGCGGCTCCTGCAGAGCCTCCGGCGGGAATCGGTGGACGCCCAGGACCTCGTCGGCGGCAAAGGCGAAGCGCTGCCCCTGCCGGGCGATGACGACGAGGCGAGGGTAGACCTTGCGGCCCTCGGCGGCGTCGGCCTCCAGGGGGAGATCGAGGAGGGCCGCCAGGGAAATGCAGCAGATGAGCTCCCCGTTCACGTTGACGATCCCCTTGAAGACCTCGCCGGTCCGAAGGGGGATGCCGTGGGGGCGGGCCGCCTCGGCCGCCTCCTGGAAGAAGACGGTTTTGAGGGCCAGGAGCTCCAGACCGAGCCGGAACACGATGACCGACAGGGTTTCCGCCTTTCCCTCCTCCTTGGGGGCGGCCAGGATCTCCGACCACTCGGCTGGGTAGCCCTCGGGGGCCTCGCGGTCCAGGAGGCGGCGGCCGGCCGCGGTGTAGTCGCGGCAGTGGCGGCAATGGCCCAGGACTGCCAGCTCCGGGCAACTCTTGTCGCCGAAGACGCCGGTTTCCTTCCAGCAGGTGGGGCTAGGGGCCGTTGGTTCCATCGGGCCTCCTTTCCAGCGCCTCGGCCCTGCGGAGGTACATCCGGGCCTTCCGGTCATTTCCCCGCTGTCGGTAGAGCAGGCTCACCTGGACCAGGGTCTCGTAGTGGTCCGGGTCAAGGTAGAGGGCCTTGAGGTAGCAGGCCTCGGCCTCGTCGGGCCGTCGGGCCGCCTCGTGGATCAGCCCCATCAGGCAGTAGAGATCGGCGTGGGGCCGCTCCCGGCTGAGAGCCTGCCTGCAGAGGGCCTCGGCCTCGGCGAACCGGCCCTGGTCGGCCAGGGCCAGGGCCTCGCCGTGCAGGGCCCGGGCGCGGGCCGCCGCACCCTTTTTTTCGGGCCGGGGCGGTGCGGCCTCCTCGGCGGGGCGGACCCTTTTGGCTGGCGGCGGGGGTGCCGTGGGGGCGACCGCGGCCGGCAGGGGTGCTGCTGCAGGTCGGGTCCAGGGGGCGGTCCTAGGAGCGGCCGCCTTGGCTTTCCTTCGGCATGCAAAGGCCCGCGGGTGGCGGACGGCGTCAAAGCCCTCCATCTGGAGGATCCCCACCTCCGCGTGGCCGGTGAAGAGAAGCCCTTCCGGGGCCAGGAGGCGCTCGATGTTCGCCAGGAGCTTCAGCCTCGCCTTGGCGGTCAGGTAGATGAAGATGTTCCGGCAGAAGATAATGTCGTAGGGAGCCTCAGCCGCGAAGAAGTCCGGCGCGATGAGGTTCGCACGATGGAAGCGGACGGTCCGGGTCACAGCCTCGGTGGGCCTCCTGCCCCGGGATGCGGCTTGGAAGAGGGCCTCCCGGGACTCCCCCAAAGGCTGCCGGAAGGAGCTGCGGCCGTAGACGGCCCTTTTCGCGGCGGCCAGGGCCCGGCGGCTGATGTCCGCCGCATCCAGAACGAACCCCTCGGCCGGGATGCCCGCCTCCAGGAGGGTCATGGCGATCGAGTAAGGCTCCTCACCGGTCGAACAGGGGGCTGAGAGGACCCGGAGGACCTGACCCGGGTGGGCGGGGAGCCAAGCTTCTTCTAAGTGACGCCTCAGGAAGACAAAGGGTTCTTCGTCCCGGAAAAACCAAGTCTCCGGAACGAGGAGCTCCTCCAGGAACCGCTCGGACTCTTCCGGGGAGTTTGCCAGGAGCTCCAGGTAGGCCTCAGTGTCGGCCGCTCCGCTGTGCTTTATGGCCGCGGCGACGATCCGCTCGATGCTGCTTCTACCCAGGGAGGCCGCGTCGAGCCCCAGGGTCCGGGCGAACCATCGGTCCAAGGTGCCGTCGGGTCCCATCACACCTCCTCCGCCGGCGGGAAGAGGGCCTCTCGCAATTCGGGGGTCAGCAGATTCGCGGTCGAGACCCGCTGGATCGCCCCGTCCGGGTGGAGGCAGAGCTCCCCAAGGTAGGGGGCGTCGGCCACGGCGATCCCGGCGGGCTGGAAATCGGCCTCGGTACAGGAGACGGTTTCGGTCACCCGCTCGGCCAGGAGCCCCAGGATCTTCCCCGTGCCGTCGCGGCCCGGGTAATTCACCAGGATGATCCGGGTGCTGAAGAAGGGCCTGGAGGGAGCGCCGATCAGAAGGGCCGTCAGGTCGATGACCGGGACCAGCGTCCCGCGGTAGTTGATGAGTCCCGCTACGGTGCAGTCGGCGTGCGGGATCTCCCGGAAGAGGACCCGGGGGACCACCTCGATCACTTCCGCCACGTCGAGGCCGTAGCGGTCGTCACCTGCCTGAAACTGGAGAAGCAGCATCCTATTCCTGTCTGTATCAGGGGGCATGGCCCCTGTCGCTTCTGCCCTCCCTGCGGGGCGCTGAAGACGTGTGCCTGCCCCAGACCCGATTCCGGGGAGGTTCGCAGCGCCACGCAGCAGGGGGCGTTTTTCCAAAGCCTGCCGACTAAGAGCTGATCCGGAAGCGCGACACCTCCCCCTGCAGCGCCTGGACGGCATCGTTGAGCTGCTCCGTGGCCGACTTGAACTCGTTGAGGGATTCGCGGGTCTGCTGCGCCGCCTGGGCGAGCTGCGTCATGGCCTCGTTGATCTGCAGGGCCCCCTGGGACTGGGCGTGCATCCCCTCCTTGACCACGTCGAACTGCGGCCCGTGGGACCGCACCTGGTCGATGATCCCGGCGAGCTGGCCGCTCAGGGTGACCACCGTGTCCGCCCCGCTGCGCACCTCGTCGGCGAACTTGTCCATCTCCATGACCCCCGAGGAGACCGAGGACTGCATCTCCTTGACGACGTGCTCGATGTCCTGGGTGGCGATGGCCGTCTGGTCGGCCAGGCGGCTGACCTCGCGGGCCACGACGGAGAAGCCCTTGCCGAATTCTCCGGCCTTCTCCGCCTCGATGGCGGCGTTCAGGGCCAGGAGGTTGGTCTGGTCGGCGATCTTGTTGATCGTGGTGACCACGTTGGAGATCTTGTTCGCCCGGTCGTTGATGACGGCCAGCTTCCCGGAGATCGAGGAGGTCGCCGTCATGAGGTTGCGCATCGCCCCCTCCATGGTGGTGAGGTCCTGGCGGCCCGACTCGGCCATGCCGATCGTCCCGCTGAGGTTGCTGCTCACTCCGTCCATCGTCGCGACGAGGTCCTCGGCCGTGGCCGAGATCTGGCGGCTGGTGGCGTTGACCTCGGTCGTGGAGGCGGCCTGTTCGGCCACCGTGGCCTCGAGCTGGCGGGCCGAGGCGGCGATCTCGGTCGCCGAGGTGGTGACCTGGATTCCCGACCGCTGGACTTGGCCGATCAGGGAATCGAGATTTCCGGTCATGGTCCTGAAGGCGCCCAGGAGCTCTTTTGTCTCGTCCTGGTCCTTGAAGAGGAGCCCCTTCTTCGGATCGTTCAGGAGATTGGACGGCAGGTTCTGGAGCTCCTCCTTGGCCTGCTGGACGTTGCCCTCGGCGATTCCGGTGGCGAGCTTCGTCGCGACGCCGAGCGGCCGGATGATCCGCTTTCCGAAGAGGATTGCCAGGACGATGACCAGGACCAGGATCAGGGCGCCGGTGAGGAAGAATTCGGCCTGGAGCCGCTTGATCACGTCTTGGACCCGGATGATGGGAGCATGGTAGTCCTCCTCGTAGGTGCCCGCCGAGATGACCCAGTCGAAGGGAGCGAAGTAGATGGCCGCGGAGACCTTCTTGCGGGGGCCGGGGTCGCCGAGATTCTGCCACTGATAGGTCTGGTAGTAGGCTTCCCCCTTCGGAAGGGCGATGGATTTGTTGACCATCTCCTGGACGAAGAGGTTGCCCTTGGCGTCCGTGGCATTCCAGAGGCTTTCCCCATCGCGCTGCCCGTCTTTTGAGATGATGTATCGGCCCCGGTGGTCCTCCGCCTTGCCGCCGATGACGGCCACGTAGCCCGTCTTGCCGACCTTGACGTTCAGGATGGCCCGGCGCAGGGAGTCCACGGTCTCGAGCTTCTCGCCGACGAAGAGCATCCCGATGACCTTCCCGTGGCTGTCCTTGAGAGGCTCGTAGGCGCTCAGGTACCAGGCGTTGACGACGTAGGCCAGCCCCCGGTAGGGCTGCCCCTTGAGGGCGGCGGCAACGACGGGGTTCGGGGTCCCGTCGGGGTTGAGGGCCGGGATGAAGGTTCCGATGGCCCGCTTCTGGTCCAGCATCATCACGTTCGTGGCCACGCGCAGCATGTCTCCGGCCTCGTTCATCCGCTGGAAGATCGTGCAGGTGCCGCCGATGAGCCGCTTGACGTCGTCAACGATCGGCGTGTGGGAGCTGGGTTCGCGGTTCTTCCCGACCCAGTTCCCGCCGACCATGAACTGGGGCACGGCCACGGTCTGGATCTTCTGGGTGAACTGGTTCACCGCCTCCCAGGTGATCAGATCCTGTCCGAGTCCCACGGTCTTGTGCTGCCTGAGGAGGTCTTCGGCGACCTTGAGGTCGTTGTTGATCTTGTGCTGGAGCAGGTCGTTGGCCGTCTCACAGAGACCGTAGACGTCCACGGCGATCTGCGCGATGTTCCGCATGGCCAGTTCCTGGAGTTCCTTGGACGCGACCTGGGAAACGGAGGTCTGAAACCGGTCCACCAGAAGGAAGATGGCCAGGACCGGCAGCAGGGCGGCCAAGACGGCCAGGGCGACGACTTTGCGTTTCAGTGTCACTTTGATTTTCAGCATTTTCCCTCCTTGGATCGGCCGGCACCGTTTCTGGTGAAACGACAGGTCGGAACGGATGACGGGAAACCCCACTTCTTCTGGAGCCCGCTTTGAGGCACGCAAGTATAAGAAAGGAGGGGGTCTGCTGTCAATAGAAATACCGCTGTCTCCAGAGCGTACTGTCCGGGGGCTGACGGGTTGTGTTTGTGCCGGAAACTGGGCTTCATGGGGAACGATTTGGAGTTCTTCGGGTGTCTGGCGAGCCCTGGTCCACTGGCGGTCGGGGCCGATGGCCGGTTGTGGGGCAGGGGAGGGAGAGCGGAGGGCCTCACACCTGGTGGATGGTCCTGCCCTGGAGCTCGATGCAGGTGAGGCGGCCGCCGTAAACGGCCCCCGTGTCGATGCCGATCTTGTTGGGTTCGATAAGCGGGTCCCGGAGGGGCGTATGGCCGAAGACGACCGTCCGGCCGAAGTCCACCTCCGAGTCCATGAACTCGTAGCGGATCCAGAGGAGATCCTCCGGCGACTGGTCGGCGAGGCGGACCCCAGGCCGGAGTCCGGCGTGAACGAAGAGGTAATCCCCCGTTTCATGGAAGAGGGGGAGGCCGCAGAGGAACTGGAGATGGTCCTCCGGCAGGCCCCTCCCGGCGCGGGTGTCGGCGGTTGAAATGCCGTAGGAGTCCAGGGTGGCCAGGCCGCCGTTGAGGAAGAACTGCTGCTCGCCCTGGCCGTCCAGGTAGTAATTCAGGAGCATCGCCTCGTGGTTTCCCTTCAGGCAGACGAGGTTCGGGCAGGACGCCCTCAGGTCGATCAGGGTGTCGATTACCTTCCGGGAGTCGGGACCCCGGTCAATGTAGTCGCCCACGAAGACGAGCGTGTCGGTCGCGGGGTCGAAGGCGATCCGCTCCAGGAGCTCCACCAGCATGTGGTGGCAGCCGTGGCGGTCGCCCATCGCCAGTAGCCTTCCCGCCATGGGGATGCCTCTTGAGTCTCTGCGGGTCACGATCCGCCGGGGATCGAAAGCCCTCCGGTGCCGAACCGGCCGCAGCCTGGAATTAACGAACGGAGCGGGCTCAAGCGCCATTCCGCTCGAAAAGGGCATCGACGAACTCCGCCGCATGAAAGGGCCTCAGATCGTCCAACTGCTCGCCGACGCCGATGTACCGAAGCGGGATCCCGAGCTCCTTGGCGATCCGGACGACCACGCCTCCCTTCGACGTCCCGTCGAGCTTCGTCAGGACGAGGCCCGTGACGCCGATCTCGTCCTTGAACATCTTTGCCTGGGCGATGGCGTTCTGGCCGGTGGTCGCGTCGAGGACGAGGAGGATCTCGTCGGGGGCGCCGGGGAGTTCCCGCCCCATGATCCGCCGCATCTTCTTGAGCTCCTCCATCAGGTTCACCTTCGTGTGGATGCGCCCGGCTGTGTCCACGATCATGATCCCGCCCCGGCCGGCCTTCGCGGCCCGGACGGCGTCGTAGACCACGGCGGCAGGATCGGCGTTCGGGGCCTGACGGATCAGGGGAACGTCCACCCGCTTCGCCCAGGCCTCGAGCTGGTCGATGGCCGCCGCCCGGAAGGTGTCCGCGGCGACGAGGGTCACCTCGCGGCCCTCGGTCTTCAGATGATGGGCGATCTTGCCGATCGTCGTGGTCTTGCCCGTGCCGTTGACCCCAACGACCATGATCGTGTAGATCCCCTCCCGCGGGATCCTCAGGGGTGCCTCGTTCTGCCGGAGGATCGCCTCCATCTCGTCCCGGAGGACCTTCCGGAGGATCTCCGGGCTGCCCAACTCCTTGCGCCGGACCTTGTCCTGAAGGGAGCCGATGAGCTCGGCGGCAAAGGCCGGCCCCACGTCGGCCACAATCAGGGCCTCTTCCAATTCGTCGAAGAGCGCCTGGTCGATCTGCTTGCTGCCGAGGATCAGGTCGTCCACATCCGTCAGGAGCAGTTTGCGCGTTTTGGAAAGCCCTGATTTGAGCCTCTCGAAGAACCCCTTCTTGTTGTTGTCTGATCCCATGCATCCGTCCCCTGTTGATCTCTGCCCCGCGCCTCCCGGCCCGCCGCAGGGAGGCGCGGGGCATGGGTCTTTATAACCGCTTTCAGCCGCCGATGTAAAGGGGGATCATGGAAGAGGCGATCCCGGACCGCAGAAATCGGTCCAGAAAAGGATGCAACGGCCGGCCCCTCAGCTGCCGACCTTTTC
>JAJFUM010000277.1 GCA_021372415.1 Deltaproteobacteria bacterium | reverse complement strand
GTCCGACGCCCGCCCGAAGGGTGGCTTCCACAATGGTCGAAGTCCCCTCCACATTGACCCGCTCGTACCTTGTCTGCAGGGCCGGCGGCGGGTTGACGACGTGCAGCAAAGCAGCCAGATGGACGACCACACCGACTCCCTGCACGGCGGCGCCGACAGCCAAGGGGTCCGTCACGTCACCGATGCGCGCCTCCACATCGTCGGGCCATGGCCCCGCGGGCGGCGGATCGGCTGAGAGTGTTCGGACGGGATAGCCCTCGGCACGGAAGGCCTCCACCACCCGTGGTCCGACTGCACCGGTGGCGCCCGTCACCAAGACAAGCGGAGGGGACGAGCGCTTAGCTAGAGCCACTTCCAGCCCCACTTGCGGTAATAACGGCACATGTTGACCGCGAAGATCATCGTCATTCCTATATGCTTATGGGAGCCCCTTGTCCAGTGATGAATCACGGCCGCCTCGGGGTCGTAAAGGGTCCTGAAACCGGCCTTCTGGAATTTGCGGCTCAAATCATAATCTTCGAAGTATAGAAAATATCGCGGATCAAAACCAGCCAATTTTTTCAGGACACCGGTGCGGCAGAGCATGAAGGCGCCGGTCATCACCTCGACGTCGCAGACCTTATCGTATCCAACGTCCCGCATCTCGTAACGATCCAGCCGCCGCTTGAACAGAGGGGTCAGGAAAGACGGCACGAAGCGACGGACGAAGAAGTCCATCACGCTGGGGTAGCGTTTGTTCAGGTACTGATCGGAACCGTCCTCGTTGAGCACCCGCGGGCAGACCATGCCGGCATCGGGATGGTCCTCCATGAATCGGATCATGGAACCAAGGGTCCCGGCCGGGATCCGGATATCGGGGTTGAACACCAGATGGTATCTCGAAGGCCCAGCATGAAAGATTGCCCAGTTGTGCCCCCGGCCGTAACCGGCGTTTTCCCCGTAATGATGATAGGCAACCGCAAGCCCGTCAAATGCTGAACGCAGATCCGCCGAGGGGGAGTTGTCCACCACCGTCAGATGGACCGAGCAGTCGCTGTTGAGGAAACCCTCCGCGGCCTCCCGGATGATCTCCGGAGGGTTCCGATAGATCACCATCGACCCGGTACAGTCATAAAGGGGTGTGCCGTTGAGGTGGCTGTTCGTCATTGGAAAGGCGGCCCCATCTACCCGCTATTGGCGTCTGCACCGGCCCAAGGAACCCGGCGCCCCCTGAGTCGTGCCAAGAGACTCGGCCGGTCCAGAAGTCCCCAGAGATAGGCGTCGTCCGCAATCTTTGCGGCCTGGACCCGCCGCCGTTTGATCAGGGCCCGTTTGAACCCCTTCAGGGCGTCCCGTTTCGCCCGGAGATAATCGCCCCCCCGACCACAGAGGAAGAAAAAACCAAGGGCAGCCAGATCGTAGAGCAGATGGGGAAGGATCGTCCGGGCAATGAGCCGCGTCGGCATGTTCTGGATATAGACCCACTCCAGGTTTCGATGGCCGTAGTAGACCGAGACGGGTGAGTCGTAAACAAGACTGCCGCTTCCCCGGTGGTAGACCAGGGCTTCCGGCACATAGAGACATCGATGGCCGCTCAGTTGCGACCGGAAACTCAAATCAACGTCCTCGTATAGGAGGAAGAAATCCTCGTCAAAAAGCCCGACCTCCCGGAGCAGAGACGAACGGTAGAGTGCCGCACCCGCGCAGGCACCGAAGACCCATTCCCGACGGCTATGGCGACCGGCCGGCTCGCCGCGGCCACGCAGGAGCCCCGACCCGGCCCAGGTGTATCCGTCCCCGCAGCGGTCGATCCGATCCGGCCGGGCCTGGTCGAGCATCCTGGAGGCGGCAAAGCCGGCCTCCGGCGTCCCCTCAAGAGCCCCGACCAGGGACTCCAGCCAATGGGGATCCGCCACGGCGTCGTTGTTCAGAAGGGCAGCATAGGGGGCTGCCAACTCCCTGAGGGCGCAATTGTTGGCTGCGGCAAAACCCAGATTTTCCTTCAGGGCGATGAGGCGGACCTCGGGGAAACGACCGGCCACCCACTCCTGGGAACCGTCGGTAGAACCGTTGTCAACCACCGTGACCGAGAAGGAGCGGAAGGTCTGACTCCGGAGGCTCTGCAGACATTCCTCCAGGAAGGCCTTTTTGTTCCAGTTGACGACAGTGACCTGGACCTGTTCCGCCATGGCACTCAGGATGCCCTTAGGGGATCGGGGGCGTACCGTCCCTCGCCGTCCCGGCCGGACCGTCCGGCCAGACCGTGACCGATGCCCTTAAGGATCTGGATCAGGCTTTGCCAACGATGCCGTTCATACAGAAGGATCAGGATCAGGATCTTCATCAGGATGATCCGGTTCCTCCGGCACCAGTATGACTGGGATTGACGGTACTGACGGTCCAGAAGCAGGGCATTGCGGAACTGGTAGTACCGCCGCAGGGGGGAGTGGTGGGTGGGATGGACCCTTCTCCCCAAGAGGGATTGCTCCTCAAGGTGGCCCATGTGGTGCAGGATCTGCGTCGTCTGTACTTCGATCACCTGGTAACCGAGAGTTCTGAGGCGCAGGCAGTACTCGATATCCACGTAATCGATGAAGAGTCCCTCGTTGAAATATCCCGCCCGGTCAAAGGCCCGACTGGAGATGAGGCTCCCCGACGTGATCACATGGGTGACTTCGCGCCAGGGGGGAGGGTCAGCGGGCTCCGGCTGGGGGGTGCTGGCCACGAAGGCCGTCCTGGGGCCGGCTACCATGAGCCGGTCCGGGTCTGGATGGGCCTTCCAGGCCGCCAGCATCTTTTCGACCATGTCGGGTGCGGGTATGCTGTCCTGATCGAAGGTGGCGATCCAGGCACAACAGCTGTCGTCCCCAAGGGCCCGGCGGATTCCCTGGTTGAGGGCGGCGGCCACGCCGAGATTCTGGGGGTTTCGGATCACGGCAACACCCCTGGCCGCCTCCAGGGCACGATCCAGATGTCCCAGGGTCTCCCCCATTGTGCCGTTGTCCACGACGATGACCCGGGAAACCTGTGCAGCAATCCTCTCCAAGCGCGCCGCGAAGCCGGCATCGGGGAAATAGGTGACCACGACGGCACAGACCCATGGGCCTGCAGAAGGGGGAGGCGTGAAAGTCATTCCGGAGAATACCTCGGGGTGCATTCACCAACCGGATTCAAACCTGTCGGCTGGAACATCGCTGGCGAAACACCCGTGGCCACAGCTTCAGTCCGATCAGAGGAAGAGGTCTGCAGAGGCAACAATACCCTCATGCCTCGCCATCGGCAATCGGCCGGCCGTCGACGGGCAAGGGCAGTGGTGCGATCGCGATGGACGAATCGATCCGGTCGCGGGTCAGATGGGGGCTGTAGTAGGGATCGTTTCGGATCCAAGAAGCCCAACGCTTTTTCAGGATCTCCGCTTCGCAATCCAGACGGAGCCGTTCTTCACCTCTCTGGTCCGAACCACGACTGGTGGATTCGTGATGGCAGAGGCGGACCTGGGGCAGGACCACATTCCGGCACCCCTTTTCCAGCAGGCGGAGGCAAAAGTCCACATCGTTGTATGCGATTGCCAGTCCTTCGTCGAAACCGCCGACTGACAGGAAGAGGTCTCTCTTCACCACGAGGCAGGCCCCTGTCACGGCGGCGTAATTGGACACGATCAGCAGGCGGCCGAAATAACCGGGAGTCCCCTTGTAAGCGAAATGATGATAGATGTGGTTAGCCGGCCCTACAACCCCCAGGACCAATCCCGCATGCTGGAGGGTCCCATTGGGATAGAGCAGAAAGGCCCCGACAGCACCGATGCTCTTGCGCCCGGCCTGGCCAGCCATCTCCTCGAGCCAGTTTTCAGTGAGGACCTCCACATCATTATTGAGGAGGGCTACCAGATGCCCTTTGGCCTGCCGCACCCCCTCGTTGACAAGCCGGGAGAAATTGAAGGGGACATCCAGCCGGACGACCCTGAACCTATCCGGCTCCCGGGCTTTCCAGGCATCAAAGCAGGCGAAGGTCTCTTTCTGGACACTGCCGTTGTCGACGACGACCAACTCGAAGCGGGAATAGGAGCTCCTCTCGAAGATCGATCTCAGGCACCGTTCCAGGACCTTGGACTGATCCCGCGTGGGGATGACGATGCTGATCAGAGGGTTACCGGCCAAAGGATAGTGCACCAAATACTGGCCTGGGTAATTCACCACATGCTCCACCCAGCCACCTTCGCCCCGCCGGTCAAGGGCCTCCTGGATCGCCCGGAGACCCGCCTGATAGGCGTAGTGTTTCGAGTCGTGCGTCAGGGCCGTGGATCCCTTGATCGTCCGCCAGTGGTAGAGGATTTTGGGGACATGGTAGATCCGGTCGGTCCTTTCGGTGAGTCTCAGGACCAAGTCGTAATCCTGGCTCCCCTCCAGCCCTATGCGGAATCCCCCGATCTGCCGGAGAAGCTTCGTGCGGTAGACCCCCAGATGACAGGTGTACATCTGGGAAAGAAAGGAATCGGGCGACCAGTCCGGCTTGAAAAAGGGCGAGTGAATCCGCCCCTTTTCGTCGATCTTGTCCTCGTCGCTGTAGACCATGTCGGCATCGGGATGGCGAACGATGAGCGAAGCCATTTCGAAGAGGGCATCGGGGGTCAGCTCGTCGTCATGATCGAGGAGGGCGACGTACTCTCCCGTAGCCAGGGAAAGGGCCGAATTGGAGGCAGCCGAGATGTGTCCGTTGTTCTCTCGAAAAATGATCCGGACACGGGGATCCTTAACCTGATATTCCTCTAAAACCCTGCGGACATGCGGAACCGTCGAGGCATCATCGGCAATGCAGAGTTCCCAGTGCGGATAGAGCTGACTGAGAACCGAATCGATGCATTTCCTCAGCCAGATCTCGGCAACGTTGTAGACGGGCAGCAGAACCGAAATGACCGGCCGGTAGGGAAAATTCTCGATCTCCCCGGCGATCCGTTCCAGGGACTCGGGCGTCAGGCAATTTCTCTTCTGCCAAAGCTCATAGAGTTGGTCCGAGGGACGGAGGCGTACCTTCAGGGCGTGTCGAAGGCCCTTCCACCCCTCCCGGCGAAGGATGCCCAAAGCTTTAAGGCAGCGACGGGAGAAAGTCCTCTGAAGGAATAGGAACCGCCGCAGAGGTTCCATGAGGATCCGGATCAGTGTTCTGGATTTTCTTAGAAGTATCGGTAAAGTCAATGTTTCCATGGTCATAGATTAACCACGAAATCGTCTCGACAACAGCCGCAACAGCCGAGTGGGCCCCCAGAGCCAAAAACGGAAGATCCCCAGGGTCCGATGGTCCTTCTCCTTCAACAGCTCGTTCTTGTGGTTCAGGACATCCTGGAGGACCTCCGGACCGATCGCAAGGAACATCAACCTGACGACCATCTTCATCGGACGCTGCCCCTTGGGAGCGGCAAACTGGATCTGGGGATCGGCCGTCTCGAAGACCAGATTGTTTCCCTTTTTGATCAGGGCATTGTCCCGGTAATCCAGGATCTCTTGTACGGTGCCGTCTTCACAGATCAGATGGATCCCCTCCAGGTGGATCGTCACCGGGGCGTTGAGTGGATCGAAGCGGAAACTGCGGATCCCTTTGAAATCACTTAGGTCGAATTCGATGACCCGCTGATCGGCAAAGATAGCCTGTCTGATGACCTGATTGGGGGTAAAGCCCATTCCCGTGTCCAGATAGAGCTCTGCCAACTTGCAGCGGATCTCGATATCGGCGACATGGCGATAGAGGTCACGGTGGTTGATCAGGGCGTGCAAACGCATGAAGAATTTTTTCTCCTCGTCCCTGTCTATCGCATGCCCCATGGAGGCCTCGCGCAGGCGGTACTGGAAATGGATCTTCGGAATCCGATAGACCTTTCGTCCCAGTCCGATGAGGGAAAGCCAGAAATCCCAATCCTCCCAGCCATAGACCATATTCACATTGTATCCGCCGACCGCCTCCCAGTCCGCCTTCCGAAAAAGGGCTGAGCAAAAGATGATGTTGTTCCTCAGGATCCCATCTAGGGAGTATTCTGGAAGATTCCACAGCCCCCCCCGGATACCGAAAAAAGCCGCTTCCGAGTAAACGATACCCATGTCGGGATGGTTGTCGAGGATCGAAACCGCGTCGGCCAGATATCCTGTCCCAATCTTGTCATCGGCATCCAGGGGCAGGATGTAATCACCCCGGGCTTCGCGGATCCCGTTGTTGCGGGCTATGGCCAATCCCTGGTTGGTTGTGTGGATGACCCGTGTCTTGGGCCGGCTGTAATCTTGAAGGATCCGGACCGTCTCGGGGTCTGTGGATCCGTCGTCGACGACGAGGATCTCGAAATCCTGAAACGTCTGGGCCAGGACGGAATCGACGGCTTCATCGAGATAGGCCCCATGATTGAAACAGGGGATGATCACGCTGACCTTCGGCATTCGACTAACCTCCTTTTCCTTCTTTTTCTTCGGGGATCCTGGATCGGCGGACGGCCATCGGCACCGGGCGTCCAGAACGAGGATGGGTATCAAAAAGAAGAGGGACATCAAGAGGAAATAGAAGTATCGCCAGTTGTAGTTGTAGGGCCCCAGGACCAAAAGGAGGACGAAAACCTGGGACAGGACGATATAACCCCAGGCCGCCGTCAGAGGGAAGATGCGGTAGAGAAGAAGCCCGAGCGGAAGAAGGTACAGCAGGTAGAAGGGATTCCAGGTGAAATAGACCAAGGGCTCGTCCGTGGACCGGAGATTCAGGGTATTGAGTAAACTATACAATATGTCAGACTTGGGTTCGCAGGGCATATACCGGATCCACTCACTGTACCCCTTCTTCTTGGCGAATTCGTAATGCCAATCGGTGACACCGCGGTCCCGGTACCAGGTGTCATACCAGATCGCCCTCTTCTTGAAGATATTGATATCCAGGACCGTGGGGTACTGGACCACAATCCGCTTCGTTATTTCAAGGATCCCCTCGCCCTTCATCCGGTCGATGAAGAAACGGCTCCTTGCAGCGACAAAATCATTCTTATCGAACAGGACCGTCACCGTCACGAGAAGTCCAGTCAATATAGCGACACAGAGGGCCCCGATAAGGACCTTCCTGGGGGATATCCTTCCCAACACCGCCAGACCCAACGGGACGACCAGGAGATAGACGATCCCGTTGTAGCGGAAAAGACAGAGGGCTATGAGCAGGAGGACCAGGGTGATCGCCTCTCGTCGGGAGTACCGTCCCCGGCCCTCCCTCTTCTCAAAGACGATCTTTACGAACCAGAAGGCCCAGAAAACGAGCAGAAGGGCAAAGGGGATGTCTTTCCAAAGGGTGATCGTGTAAAGTCCGAGGGGAATGGACGTAACGAAGAGCAAATAGAACGGCTTAATGACCCGAATCGGAACCCCTTTCTTATGGATCCAGTAGAAGATGTAGGAACCCAGGAGGGATGTGAAGAAGATCTGGACGATCCCCACGACAGCAAAATGGTCCCAGAACTGCTGGAGGAAACGATAATAGAGGACATTCAACACCGGATGGTCATAGAGAAAATATCCGGGGACCTTGGCTGCCCACCAGATATGGACGGAATCGCTTGTGAAGTGTCCGGGCCAATAGACCAGGAGCCAGGCCCCGAAGGCCCCAAGTCCCCCTAGAAACATTCTCCAGAAGAAGGGTCGCTGCCCCTCCCGCAGGATCGCACCGACCCCTCCCTTGAGTCGGATGAACCGGAAAATGGCTAGGACCAGGAACGCCGAGAGTGTCGCAAAGACGACCTGTTGGAGGAAATGGACCGGATGGAAGTACTGCCGCGTGTTTCGGGAGAAGTCGGAAAACCCGACATGGAAGAGAAGGCCATCCGTCCTGACCGGCAGGAGGACATCCCCCCTGGCCGAGGAGATCCTGACGGAGTCGAGCCTGAAGGGCTGAAGGCCCTCCGCCGAGGCGATCTGCAGACGATCAAAATCGTATCGGGGCAGCTTCACCCGGGCCGTAAAAGGTCCGGTGGTATAGGTCTGCCTGGTCCTCTGGACCCATTTGTCTTGGGGATGCGGGGAATAGAGGTCGTAGAGGCGCTTCTCACCATCGTACTCGATCTCGACAAAACCGGCCCTTTCATCGGAGACAAAGCAGACCGTCGTAAAGTCCCTGCCCATGGGGGCCTCGATTTGTTCACCGTCCTTGCCCAGTTGGAGATATCCTTCGGCCGTGAACTCCGGTCCTCCCGGTCGGGTAAAATCCTTTAAGGGCCTTGGATTGTCATCCTCAGAGCGTTTGATGAGTTTAATCCGGACGGCGGCGGATCGGGCAGACGGGTGTCTCCCTCCGGTTCGCCGGATCCGCATGACAGGTTCTGAGGAACGGGGCTCGATCGGTGTACCGAAGACAAGGTCCGCCGATTCCATCTCATTGAAACCGGCCCCGGAGTCCCAGGCGACACGGACGGCCGCAGGGGATTCCACATGGCCCGTCATGACCAGTTCGGAGGGCAGATGCCAAGCCGAATTCCAGACGAACCAGATCAGAAAAGAAAAGAGAAGGACCAGGAAGGCGAGGGCCCGCTTCACGACTCAATCCTCACCATAAAGAAGGGTCACATGCATCTCCAAGGGCCGATCCGTAACGGGACAGTCGATCAGGATCTGGGGATCCTCCGTTTTTGCCCGGATGATCAGGCAGCCATTGCCAAAGGTTGCCGTCGCTTCTCCGGCAACCCGGCATCCCTTGAAGGCATTGGTGCCGTCGGCCCGCCAGAGCTGGCCGTCCTTCTCATCGGAAAGGGCGATCTCCCGGATCCGGATCACGCCTGGTCTGTCGGACGGATCCAGGCGGAGTGGACTCTCACCAGTCCCCGACGGCAGCAAAAGTTTTAAAGCCGTCCAGCGGAACCGGCTATAGGGACGCCGCAGGGAATCCCGTTCCGAATAATGGCCATGACGGCGGAAATAAATCTGCATGTAACAGTGCCCCCGCCACTGCTCTTCAAGAGAGCCAAGCAGTCTCTCCAGGGCATCGCAAATGGGCCCATCAATCGGGGGTTTGGCCCGATCCTTTCGGTCGAGACCTTCAAGCAGATTTGTCCATCCGGCCTCGGCCTGCTGGACGACCTCCCAGGCCCGGTTTCGCAGGCGTTTCGACAGATCCGATCCCTGGCTGCCATCTCCCAAGACGCGCGACTCATCCCTTCCAGGTTTCAAAAGGGACAGGATCTTTCTGGCGAGGGGGTCAATGTCCCCTGTTACGGGGACGGCGAATTCCGAAAGCTCGGGCCCCAGAACTTCCTCCAGCCCCGTTCCCCGGGAGACCACCACCGGACAGCCCATGGAGAGGGCTTCCAGGCAGACGATGCCAAAGGCCTCCCAGCGGGATGGGAAAACCGCGACGGTTGCCTTGCTGAGATGATCCCGGATCGCGTCATGGCTGACCTGGCCGAGGAAGGAAATGCTGCCGGCATATCGTTCCGGAATTTTGTCCCGCCAGTACTCCAAGAAGGTCGAGCCGTATTCGTTCCACCAGCAGTCCCGGCCGATGAAAACAAGCCGGGGAATGGCATCCGGGCATTCACGAACGATCTCGAAAAAGGCCCTCAATAGCAGATCGGCTCCCTTTATCCGGTCGAGGCGACCAACGAAGAGGATCAGCGGTTCCTCGGCAAGGTCCCGTTTTTCCTCTTCATCAGGGCGGAAAAGGACGGGATCGATCAGGTTCGGGATGATCCGGGCCGGTCTGGCGATGCCCAGGCGCCGCCCAATCTCCTCCCAGACGCAGAGGCTGGGGGAGACAATCCTCGGAGCCAGTTGCACGCAGAGGTCTTCCATGGCCAGCAACGACTGGATCTCAGGGAGATCCATGAGACTCGGGGAGGTCGTCGGCCTATCCCCCTCGTGAGCGGAGATGATCTCTCGGTTCATCCCGTTAATCGTAATGAGAAATTGAGTCTCACCGTAGGCACCTGCATCGGCCCGCATCAAGAGGAAAAGCCCTTCGGCATTGAACTCGGCAAGGATGACCAAGTCCGGACGGACCACCGGATAGATCTCGTCAAAACGCCGGGCCACCTCGGCCGCATAGACAAGAGGCTGTGGCGGTCCTGTCTGGCCGGGAGGGACATCGACAAAATGGAGAGAGGTGTCACCGTAATGGTCACGGTAAAGGGTCTCATTGAAGTACTCGGGCCTTTGGGACAGAAAGGCAACGTGATGGCCCCTACGGATCAAGAAAGCGGCAAGACTCTTGAACTGGGTCCCAATCCCGCCGTAGTGAAAAGGCACCACTTCACGGGTCACAATGAGGATACGTTTTTCACATATTATGTTTGCGTGCATGCGCGAAGATCATTCTTTCCTTGCGATTAATACCTTCATATCATTGCACTTATTTCTATATGCTTGGTAAATATCTTCAGGATAATGTCTTTTATAGTGTAAATAGTCTTCTTTGAAAACAATAGTACATCCATGCATAGTTAATAACTTCTCAATTTTATCCCATTCTATATGATCATCTGGCCAAACATGTATATCTCCCTCTGGCTGATACCGAGGATTTATTTTTAGTCGAATTCTGTTGATATGGTTTGAAAATACCCCAAATGGTCCCTGTTTTTCTTGAGGTTGTGGTAGACCCTGTAGAAATGCAAGATCCCCTTTATTACTATTCCAATAGGATTCATTTACCTCATGGTCAAGATAAATGATGCCACCTGGTTTGGTTACCCGAATCATCTCGACAATTATTCTCAAATAATCAGGAACATGATGTAACACAGAATATGTTGCCACAGCATCAAAACGATTATCTTTAATATTGGATAAGTCATATCCGTTGATTTTCAAGGTTTCTACCATTCTAGTATGGCCATATTTTTC
>JAJFUM010000271.1 GCA_021372415.1 Deltaproteobacteria bacterium | reverse complement strand
CTGCCAGAGACGGCCAATCCGGCCGTTACCGTCGGCAAAAGGATGGATGAATTCCAACTCGTAGTGGAAGAGGCAGCCGGCGATCAGGGGATGTTCCGCCGTGGTTTTCAACCAATGCAGAAGGTCCCCCATGAGTTTCGGCACCCGTTGCGCAGGGGGCGCCACATGCACGACCTGCTGGTCCTTGAAGACGCCGACCCGGCCCCGGCGAAACACGCCCGCTTCATCCACCAGCCCCGCCATGAGCAGGCGATGGGCGGTCAGCAGATCGTCCATTTCCGTGGGCGACCAACTGGAGAGGGCCTCATAGGCGACAAAGGCGTTGCGCACCTCCTGGATCTCCCGCGGGGCTCCCAGCACGCGTTTGCCATGGATGACCGCCGTGACCTGATCCAGGGAGAGGGAATTCTGCTCGATGGCCAGGGACCCTTGGATGCTGCGGATGCGGTTCTCGCGCCGCAGCCGGGGGGTGATCAGGATATCGGCCGTTGGGGCAAAGCGCCCGACGATCTCGCAGATCGCCGCGACCAGGCGGGTGATCTGCGGGGTCATGGCATAGGGTGGTTTATAAGGGGCGGCCTTCATGAAAGTCCTCTGCAGGATACCCCGCGGCAAGCCGCGGGGAGATTCACTTGATGAGGATCTTGAGGTTGTCCCGCTCGCTGACCATCTTGTCGCCCACCGAGGTCCCGCAATAGACGCAGGTGTAGTCGTACTTTTCCCCCTCGGCCAGGACCAAGAGAAGCCTCTTGCGCACCGGCACGGCGCGGCGGCAGCGGGGGCAGTAGAGTTCCGTGGCGTCGAAATCCCTGTATTGTTCACCTTGGCTCATGGTTCGTCCTTTTCCGGAATGGTCTTGGCGTCCTCCAGCCAGACGGCGGCCTGGCTGTCGCTCGGCGCCCTGAAATCGCCCCGCGGCGAGAGCGACCCCCCCGAACCGACCTTGGGGCCGTTGGGGATGCAGGAGCGCTTGAACTGGCTGATCTGGAAGAACCGGTAGAGGTAGACCTCGAGCCAGTGGCGGATCTCGCCGATCGTGTAGGCGTGGCGCTTCGCCTCGGGGACGTCGGGCCACGCTCCTTTCTGGCGGTCGCGCCAGGCGCAGTAGGCCATGAAGGCGACCTTTGCCGGCCGGTAGCCGAAGCGGGTGATGTAGAAGTTGTTGAAGTCCTGAAGCTCGTAAGGACCCACGATGGACTCGGTCCTCTGCGCGGGCTGCGCGCCCTCCTCGCCCGGGATCAGCTCGGGGCTGATCTCCGTCTCCAGGATGTTCAGGAGGATCCGGGAGGCCTCGGCGGAGATCTGCTCGGTCCGCGCCACCCAGCGGATCAGGTGCTGGATGAGCGTCTTGGGAACGCTGGCGTTGACGTTGTAGTGGGACATGTGGTCGCCCACGCCGTAGGTGCACCAGCCCAGGGCCAGCTCGCTCAGGTCCCCGGTCCCGATGACCAGGGCGTTGCGCATGTTGGCGATCCTGAACAGGTGCGAGGTCCTCTCCCCGGCCTGGATGTTCTCGAAGGTGACGTCGTAGAGGGTCGTCCCCTCGGCGTAGGGGTGGCCGATGTCCTTGAGCATCTGCAGGCAGCTCGGCCGGATGTCGATCTCGTTGATCTCCACGTCCAGGGCCTTCATCAGGGCCAGGGCGTTGCCGCGGGTCTTCTCCGACGTGGCGAAGCCCGGCATGGTGTAGGCCAGGACGTTCGCGCGGGGGAGCCCCAGCCGGTCCATCGTCCGGGCCGCGACGATCAAGGCGTGCGTGGAGTCCAGGCCGCCGGAGATGCCGAGGACCACCCGGTCGATCCCCGAGGCCTTCAGGCGCTGGGCGAGGCCCTGGACCTGGATATGGTAGGCCTCGTAGCAGCGCTCGCCCCGCTTGGCCGGGTCCGAGGGGATGTAGGGGAAGCGGGGGTATTCCCGATCGAGGAGGAGCCGCCCGCCGACCGGTTCGATCTCCAGGGGAATCCTTCTGAACCGGGCGATCGCCTCCCGGTGGGCCTGGGCATTGGCGCCGAAGCTGGTCTGGCGCATCCGGTCCTGGACGAGCCGGTCGAGGTCCAGGTCCGCCAGGACGATCTGGGAGCGGTTCGCAAAGCGTTCGGACTGGGCCAGGAGGTTGCCGTTCTCGTAGACCATGGCGTGGCCGTCCCAGGCCAGGTCCGTGGTCGATTCCCCGGGACCGGCCGCGGCATAGAGGTACGCCGAGATGCAGCGCGCCGACTGGTTGGCGGTCAGGCTCTGGCGGTACTCCGCCTTGCCGATCGTCACGTTGGAGGCGGAGAGGTTCCCGATCACGGTGGCCCCGGCCAGGGCGGCGAAACAGGAGGGGGGGGCCGGGACCCAGACGTCCTCGCACAGCTCCAGGAACAGGCTGAAATGGGGGACGTTCCGCACCTCGAAGATCAGGTCCGCCCCGAAGGGGACCTCCTGATCCGCCAGGCGGACGGTCTTCGACAGGCACTGCGCGGCCGGGCAGAACTGGCGGGCCTCGTAGAACTCCCGGTAGTTGGGCAGGTAGGACTTGACCGCCACCCCGAGGAACCGGCCCCGGTAGAGGACGACGCCGCAGTTGAAGAGCCTGGAATCGACCCTGAGCGGGGCGCCGACCACGAGGATCGTGTTGAGGGAGGCCGTCTCGGCGGCGATCCGGCCGAGGGCGGCAAGGACCCCCTGGATGAGGGTCTCCTGGTGGAAGAGGTCCTCGTTGGAGTAGGCCGAAATGCCCAGCTCCGGGAAGAGGGTCAGGACGGCCTTCCGTTCGGCCGCCTCCCGGGCCAGCCGGATCGTCTCGTCCGCGTTGAACCGGGTGTCGGCCACCTTCACCTCGGGGATGCAGACGGCCGTCCGGATGAACCCGTGGCGGTAGAGGTTGAAGTATTCGTCCTTCTTCTGGGTGGCTCCCATGGCTACTCCTTTTCGACGTAGGCGTAGGCGCTGTGGTTGTGGATGCTCTCGAAGTTCTCCGCCTCCACGCTGTACCAGGTGAAATTAGAGTCCCGGTCGAGGGCCATCGCCACGTTCCTCACCACGTCCTCGACGAACATGGGGCTCTCGTAGGCCCTCTCCGTCACGAACTTTTCGTCGACGCGCTTGAGCAGGGAATAGACCTCGCCGCTGGAGGAGGCCTCGATCAGGGCGATCACGTCCTCGATCCAGAAGAATTTCTTGAAACGGAGCCGGACCGTGACCATGCTGCGCTGGTTGTGGGCGCCGTAGCGGCTGATCTCCCGGGAGCAGGGGCAGACCGTCGTCACGGGGACCGCCATCCCCACGATGAAGTCCATGCCGTTGCCGTCGCACGTCCCGATGAAGTGGCACCGGTACTCCATCAGGCTCTTGGCCTTGGAGCGGGGGGCCGTCTTCTCGATGAAGTAGGGGAACTCGATCTCGATGTGGGCCGACTCGGCGTGCAGCTTGGCCCGGATCTTCTCGAGGATCCCATGGAAGGTCTGGATGTTGACCTGCTCGCGGATCTCGTTGAGGACCTCCACGAACCGGCTCATGTGGGTCCCCTTGAAACGGTGCAGGAGGGAGACGTACATGTTGATCGTGGCGTTGACCGGCTGGGTCCCGTGGGCGCGGTCCAGGACCACGATCGGGTACTTGAGACCCTTCACGCCGACCTTCTGGATGTCGATGTTCCTCTCGTCCGCGAGGTTCTGGATATCGATCATAGGCTGTACGCCACGGAGGCGTTCTCCGACTCCCAGACCTTCACCCGCGAGAGCCTCAGGTCCGTTCCCTGGAGCTTTCCGCCGATCCGCTCGTGGAGGAAGCGGGCGATCTGCTCCGAAGAGGGGTTCAGGTCCTTGAAGCACTCAATCTCGTTGAGATACTTGTGGTCCAGCTCGTCCAGAACCTCGGCGGTCCACCCCTTGAGGAGGCGGAAATCGAGCAGGAGGCCCTCGTCGTTGAGGGACTCGCCGGCGACCGAAACCTCCACGCGGAAGTTGTGGCCGTGAAGCGTCTC
>JAJFUM010000243.1 GCA_021372415.1 Deltaproteobacteria bacterium | reverse complement strand
CGCCGATGCAGACTTGAACGGGAGACGAGGTTCGGGGGGAGACGGGAGGGATGGGAAGACGGCCTCCCCATATGGGGAGGCCGTCTTCCCATCCCTCCCGTCTCCCCCCGAACCTCGTCTCCCGTTCAAGTCTGCATCGGCGTTCATTTGGCCACTAAGGCGCAGCCAATCATGAATATAATTTCACGTTGACTTTGTTAGTTAACATTCACTATAATGTTAGTGACCGTTAACTTATATTCACTGGTTGAAGCGTTACTCAGATGCAGGCATTTCATGAAGAAGGAGGCTGTCTATGGCTATTCTTATCGCAGTTGCGGCCCTCATCGGTTCTACGGCTGTCATCGTCTTAATCGGCCAGAGCGCGGCTCTGGGCGGTTGGATCAAGGCTGCCCTGCTCATCCCGGCCGTCCTGTTCGTGGTGTACTGTCTGGCTAGGATCCCCGGCAAGGAGGATAGCCCGGAAAAGGCCGCGTAAAGATCGTCGTTCGGTCAGGCCTTCGAAAGACAGTCCTCAAAATAAAGGCAAGGAGGACATTATGGGAAAAATCATCCGAGCTGCTCTTACCGTCATCGTCAGCATCGCCGCACTGGTCGCGATCAAGATGCTGCAGTTGCCGTCGTGGCTCACCGTTCTAGCCGTCGTCGCCGTTCTAATCCTCTCCCTCTACAGCGTGTTGACCCTGTCGGTCGGAAAGGCGGCGCCGGACACCAGCGAGAAGGCTGGCCTGAGCGAGGAATGACTCGCCTCCGCGGACGTTAAATAAGGATGCGGGAGATGCTCCGGACTGCCGTTTCTCTCGTTTGCAGCGTCGCCGCGCTGATCGGGATCGGGTTGATGGACATCCCCATGCCGACGGCGGCCCTGTTCGCGGCTGTGGTCCTTTCGTTCATGATCTTCAGCATTGCCACGGGATTCGGGAAAAAGGTGGACCGCCGGCAGTCCAAGCCACGGAAATGAATTGAGAGGCCCGAAAGGCCTCTGAGGAGGTTTCGATGAAAGACACCCAAAGCAAGGTCGAGGGCACCCCGGAAGATGCAGGAAAAGCGGAATCCCCGAAATGGGGAATCGGCCGGAAGATCCTCGCAGCGATTTTCTTTCTCATGTTCTCAGCCCTCATCGTCAGCGCATTCCTGAGAAAATTCGCTGAATAATAAAGAAACGGCCGCCCTGGGACGGCCGTTTCCTGAAGCCGCTCGGGTGGTATCAGGACCTCAGGGCCTTGATAGGATCGAGCCGCGAGGCTGTCCGTGCTGGATAGAAGCCGCAGAAGACCCCGACGACCGTCGACACGCCGACCCCCAGAGCGATGGACCAGTAGGACATGATGAACTGCCACTTGGAGAAGTAGGCAAAGAGGTAAGAGGTGCCGATTCCCAGAACGATGCCGATGCCTCCTCCGGTCAGGCAGAGGATCACCGACTCGATGAGAAACTGGCTCTGAATGTCTCCCTGTTGAGCGCCCAGGGCCCGGCGCAGGCCGATTTCGCTGCGTCTCTCGGCGACGGAGATGAGCATGACGTTCATCACGCCGATCCCGCCGACGATGAGCGAGATGCTGCCGATGGCTCCCAGGAGCAGGGAGAACATCTGCATCTGCTTCTTCATGCTTTCGATCAACTCTTCCGCCGACACGACCTCCGCCTGCATTCCCCCCCCCTTTTTTCGGAAATAGTCTTGGATCTCCGCCTTGATCTGGACGAAGGGGATATTGGGCGAGACCCTGGCCATGGCGGTGCGGATCTCGGCGTTGTTGAAGGCCCGCAGGGCCGTGGTGACGGGGACGATCATGGCCCGGTTGATGCCGTAGGGCCGAAGCCCTCCCTCAGCCGTCTTATCCAGCACGCCGACGATGGTGTAGACCCGGCCGTCGGCTGAAATCTGGCTGCCCAGGAGGGGACCGCTGCGGGCACCCTTGAGAAAGACCGCCAGTTCTGTGCCGATGACGCAGAAATAGCGGTTCTGATCCAGCTCCGATATGGCCCGCCCCTCCTGGACGTGAAGCTTGTTCAGGTCGAAGAAGGAGGCGGTAACCCCCATCTGCTCTATGAAAATCTTCTGGCGCCCCAGGGTGTATTCGGTGCCGCTGTTCACGTAAGGGGCGATCGCCAGGACATTCCGGCCCGCCGTCGGCAACCGCTCCAGGAGATCCAGGCTGAACTCGGTCTTCCGGCCCTCCCCCATCCCCTTGCGGATCGTGATGATGTCAATCCCCATATCCTTGAACTGCCTGAGGGCCTGCTGCTGGACGATCGTCCCGATGGAGACCATGCCGATGACCGATCCGATCCCGATCACGATCCCGATCAGGGCCAGAAGGCTTCGCTGCCTGGCTCCCCAGAGGCTCCTGAAAGCCTCGCGGAAATTGACTTGAAATAGACTCATCCCGGATAGATCATCCCATCGATAATTTTCACGGCCCGTCCGCACTGCTCGGCCAAGCCCGGGTTGTGGGTGATGATCACCAGGGTGATCCCGTCCTCCCGGTTCAGCCGCTGGAAGAGGTCCATGATCTCCTCGCCTGTCTTGGTATCCAGGGCGCCCGTCGGCTCATCGGCCAGCACGATCGCCGGGGATCCGACGAGGGCGCGGGCGATGGCGACGCGCTGCTGCTGTCCTCCCGACATCTCGTTGGGCCGGTGGTTGACCCGCTCCTGCATATCCACCTTGGTCAGGTACTCCAGGCACCGCTTCTTGACCTCCGCCTCCCTCATCCCCCGGTAGGTCAGGGGGATCCCGACGTTTTCCAGGGCCGTGAGCTTGGGCAGGAGATGGTACTGCTGAAAGACGAACCCGATCTTCCGGTTCCGGAGGGTAGAGAGGGCGCGGTCGTTGTCGTAGACGACCCGGGTCCCGTCGATGGAATAGGACCCCGTATCGGGCTTTTCCAAGAGGCCCAGCATGTGCATCAGGGTGGATTTTCCGCTCCCCGAAGGGCCGATGATTGCCAGGAGTTCCCCCCTCTCCACCGTGAGGTTGATCCCCTTGAGGACCTTCAATTCCGTGGGCCCCACACGATAGGACTTGCGGATATCGCTGATTTCCAGCATCAGGGGGTTCATCTAGTAGACCACCTCGTCCCCGGCCTTGAGCCCATCGGTAATCTCGACGGCGTCGAGGGTCGTGATGCCCGTCTCCACTTTCTGCTTCTTCGTGGCTGCCGTCCCCTTGTCCCGGAGGGTTACGAACCTGTCCCTGCCCTCCATCCGGACAGCCTGGATGGGAAGCAGGATCACCCCGGGTTTGTTCAGGATCATGATCTCCATACTGGCCGACATCCCCAGGCGGAGCTTCTCCCTAAGGGAGGCCGGGAGGTTCTCCATGGCGACTGCGACCTCGAAATTGGCCGTCTTCTTCCCCCCCTCGGATTTGACGGCCTGAGAGGAGATATGGGTGACCCGGCCCTTGATCATCTCCCCGAAGGCATCAACGACGATCCGGACATCCTGGTCCTTCTTGATCTTGAGGACCTCCAACTCGTCGACCTCCGCGGTCATGGAGAGGCCCTCCGTGTTCCCGATCGACAGGAGGATGTCTCCCTGGGAGACGCTGACGCCCCGCTCGACAGTCTTGCCCTTCTTGTCCTTGTCGCCGCCGGCCAGGTCGGGCAGGAGGACGGTCCCGGATACGGGGGCATAGACGTCGGCGAGACGCAACTGGTCCTCCAGGTCCTTTATCTTCTGGCGGGCATTCTCCAGTTTGAGTCTGGCGATCTCACGGTTCCGCCCCTCCCCCTTCTCTTTGGTGACCTGGAGTTCCCGGAGCGACGAATCGTAGTCCATCTTGGCGGTCGTATACTGCTGTTTGGCGTTGTTGTACTCCGTGGCCGGAACGATCTCCTTCTGGAAGAGCCGCTCCGTCTCCTGGAAGGTCTTGTAATGGCCGTCCAGGGTCAGCTTGGAGCGCGTCACGTTCTGCTGGGCCTTGATCATCTCGTTGCCCTCGCTCCAGTGATCAAGTTCCCGAAGTTTTTCCTCCGCCTCGATATAGGCCGTCCTGGCCTCACGGTGCTTCACCTCCGTCTCCGCCCTGTCGATCTTGAGCAGGAGCTGACCCTTCGTGACGGCCTGGCCGTACTCGAAATGCCTCTCCTGGATCATCCCGGCGAAGGGGCTGGTAACGTTGACGACCTGGATCGGCTTGAGCGTCCCCTTGAGGGCAATGCTGTCGGTCAGGGTCTGGGGATTCACTGTGAAGACCCTTCCCGGAGTGCCGTCTTTGGCACTGGCCGCAGCGGCAGCCGGGGCCCGGTGCGAGATCCCGACCTGCTTCCAGGTGAAGAAACCCACGGAAACGAAGAGAATGATCACAAAGACCGTGGCGCCCACCCTGATCATCTGGACCTTGCGCAGGGCCGCCTGAAGATTGCCGTTGGTTTCCTCCATCTCCAGGTAGGATTTCTGGAGGGCCTGATGTTTCTCCTTGAGTTCCCCGGTAAGCCGCCGCTCAGTCTCCCGCAGCCGCTCCACTTCGGTGATGTCCTGGAAGACGACGATCACCGCGGCGTTTTTTCGGACCCCTTCGTCGGTGCTGGGGAGGAACGAGGTGGTCACCTCCAGGGTCAGGTCCTTACCGTCACCGTCCCGATGCCAGGACACGACCCTGTTGTGGATCACGTCCGCGTCATAGATGGCGTTGAGGATGGTCTGGTTGAAGTGGTCGTTCTCCTGGCGGGCCAGGAAGACCTCGGCCAGGGACTTGGTCAGGACCTCGTCTGCCTTGAGGCCGAGGATCGTCTCCGCCGCCGTGTTGAAGGTCAGGATCTGCCCATCGAAACCGATGGTCATCACGCCGTTGCTCAGGCTTTCCAGGACATTCCGGAATATCAGGTCATTGGACATTCTTGGGGTCCCCCGGTTTCGGTGAAGTGGCCGCACTCTCCCCGGGCGGCTGGAACCGATCGTCTTCCGCCTTGACGCTGATCTGCCAGGTGGCCAGCGTCGTCCCCAAAGTGTCGTCCAGAGAGGTCAGTGAGTTGAGGTAGCTCGTCAGGGCGGACGATTCGTTGATCTGGGCGGTCTGGACATCCTTCTGGAAGCTCACGAGCTGGAAGTTCGTCGTCCGTCCGGCCCCCAGCTTTTCCCGCTCAATGTTCAGCTTACGCTCGGCCAATTCCTTGGCCTGTCTGGCGCTGAGCAACGACCGGTAGTTCGAATCCACGTTGCGGATCGCGCTCTGGACGTTGATCTCGATGTCGGCCTTGAGTTTGTCGAAGGAAAGTTTGGCCTTCTCCAGCGAATTCTTCGCCCCCAGGTAGGACCTCACGTCGGAGGTCATGTAGACCAGGGGGATCTCCAAGGAAAGACCCGCATTCCAGTTCCGCTCGGCACCGCTTCCCAGCGACCGGCGCAGGGCGGAATCGTAGGTGTCGAAGGTCGTCGACGCCGCGCCGTCCGTCGTCCCGGCCGTCAGGTTGAGGCTCCAGAGGCGGTTGCGCCGGGCCTTGTCCAGGGCCAGTTGGTATTCCTCCAGCCCCTTGAGGGCCGTGAGGTAATCAACCCGGTTCTGAAAGGCCAGGGCCAGGGCCTCCTGCAACGAGGGAGGCTGGATCAGTTGATCGCTCTCCTCCATCGCCTGAAAGGGGGTCTGCTTGTCGATGTACATGGCCTGCAAGAGGGCCAGGCGGGCTTCCTCAAGGCTGTTCTTGGCATCGATTACGGACTTCTCCTGGGAGGCGATGTCGGCCTGGGCCTGGACGATCTCGGTCCCTGCCAGGCGGCCGGCGGCGATCATCTCCCGGTTGTAATCGAGGAGGGACTTGGCCCGGCTCAGGGCCATCTCGGCGATGACCAACGACCGCTCAGCGCTCTTGTAGCTCCGAAAGGCCGAGATCGTGGTCTTGATCGTGGAGGCGATGGTATCCTTCAGCGACAGGAGGTTCTTCTCCTCGGCGATCCGGGCGATCCGGACGCTGTAGGCGGCGTTCTCGATCCCGCCCCCCTTCAGGAGCGGCTGCGTGAAGGTGACGCCCCAGTCCGAGGAATAGGCGAATCTCTGACCCGTATCGGGCCGCTGGGTCGCGTTGTTCCAGGCGAAGGTGAAGGTCCCGCCCGTGGGAATGGCCAGGGTGGCCGTCATGTTTCCGCCGCCGTCCAGATTCTGGACCGAACCGGCAGTCCCGTTGTAGAGGGAGGAACGACTGGTGGAGAGCGTCAGTTTCGGATCGGTGGGCAGGTAGTACTGCCGCTCGGCCATCTCCAGATCGATCCTCTGGAGATACCGGTCCATGTACACGCTGCGCAGCGTGACGTTGTTGGTGAGGGCGATGAGAACCGCATCGGCCACGGTGAGTTTCCGGACATTTCCCTCTTTGGCCTCGGGCCCTTCCGCACAGAGGCCCGCCAAGGGCATCAGAACGAGAAGTAACGCCAATCCGTATGCGATGGACAGTCGGAAACGGTGATCCATAAAAAGGCCCTATCCACCGGCCGGACCGATTCCACAGGGAAAGGAAAAGGTCTCTTGCCTGTAAGATGGGTGACTTTGTAGCAGATCTTCCTTATTTTTTCAAAATCTTTTCAAGGAGAAGGGGTAAATGAGCACTTTCTCAGCCGGCCCCAGGGATCATCCCCCGAGTTTCCCGAGAAGATCCTGGGCGAAATTGTTCTCGGGGTTGATCTTCAGGGCATTGGCAACGGCCTCCCTGGCCTCCTGGATCTTGTTGCTCTTCGCGTACAGGACGGCCAGGTTGTAGTGCAGGACATCGGAGTCAGGATCGATCTTCAGACATTTCCGGTAGATCTCGGTGGCATCGTCCAACCGGTCCGCCTGCCTCAGGGCCACCGCATAATTGTTAAAAACGGGCACCGTTTCCCGGATGGGATCGACGGTCTGCTTGAGGTATTCGCCGGCCCTGTCGACGGCCCCCCGGTCCAGATAGAGTTGCGCGATACTGACCAGTTGAAGGTCGGTGGGCTTGGCGTTGACGACATTCTGGATGACCCGCTCCGCCTCTTCGTCCTTCCCGGAGGCGAAATAGGCCCCGGCCAGATCAATCTTCCGGTCCTGGTTCAGGGGATTCATCTTGACCGCTACCTTTAGAGCCTCGATCCCTTGGCTGTACTGGCCCAGGCTCAAGTGGATCTTGCCCAGGAGGTTGGTCTGCTCGCTGGAGCGGCTCTTCTGGTCCGTGTCGGCCATCATCGAGATGGCCCGGTCGAACTCCTCCAGCAGATAGAGGCACTCGCAGACCAGCGTGATGACCTTCGGACTTTTGCGGGACTCAAGGATGGTTGCCCCCAATTCCAGGGCCTCGCGGTACTTCTTGGAGAGCTTCAGGCGGCGCATCTCGAGGATCAGGCGGTCTATCTCATCCTTCGGCACGCTCTTCGCCAGGGTCATCTCCATGTTTTTGACCAGATCGATCTCGCTGAAGGGCTTGACCAGGAAGCCCTCGGTCCCTTCCTCCAGGGCGAAGAGCACCTTTTCGGAATCGCTTTCGTCGGAGATCATCAGGACCGGCAGCGTAAAGAGGGCGGGATCGGACTTGATTTGCTTGAGCAGCTCGATCCCCGTCATGTTCGGCATGTTCCAGTCCGTGACGACCAGATCCTTTGGATGCGAGGCAATCAGGCGCAGGGCGAGTTTTCCGCTGTCGGCGAACTGCAGGTGGTTGTACCCGTTGTTCCGTAGCATCATCCGGATCATGTCGCGCATCGCCGGTTGATCATCCACCACCAGGATATGTTTGTCCGTCGATCGTCTGAGGGGCCGTACGGCGCCATGGTAGAGGGACATCGGCATTCACCCAACGTCTTCCGCCGTTCCTACCTGAGGGCGGCTTCCAGTTTTGCAGCGAGGGAGGTTTCCAGTTCGACAAAGCTGCCCCCGAATCCCGGGACGCGCATCCCGGTCCCCCAGGCCAGCGTCCATTTGACCAGGACCTTGAAGGGTCTCTCGTCCACCTCCCGAAGCCGGACCCAGACGAAGCTGGCCTCGGGGGGGGCGTAGCAGGTGCAAACGAAAAGGCCCCCATAGGAAACGTTCAGAGTGTAAGCCCTCTGGGCCGTTTCCGCAAAGGCATCGATGGGCCAGAAGAGGACGTTGAAGTTCATGTCCAGACGCCTGTCCTTGCGCAGGGCGCGCGGCTTGAAATTTCGGCAGTCCTCCAGGAAGGCGGCCATATTGTCCTCGCCCGACTTGGCGCTGTCATTGTAAAGGGCCCTGAACCCCATCTCGGGGTTCCAGTTGGTTCGAACGTTTGGAAAAACCTCCTCCAGGGTCTGGAGCCGGTTCTTCTCCTTTTCGTCGGCCCTTAGGACCGCCTGGATATCGATCACCACCCCGCTGATAACGGTTTCGGGGAGCTGTTGGAAAAGCTCCGCAATGGAGTTCTGGTGGATCAGCTCAATGCCATGGGCCTCGAAAAACCGTCGATAGGCATCCAAAACGGGCCCGGTTCTTGACACGATCGCGATTTGCATGGCCTTCTTCCCCTCCTTATATTCCCGTCATGCACCCCGTCCGGGGAGGATACCTGGGTTGTAAATAAAAAACCCCGTGCTCTTAACGAGAAACGGGGTTTTGATCATGAACGCGACAGGTCACCTCATCGAGTTATGGGTGCAAGCCAGCCAGGATCCTTGAAACGTGTTGGAAAGTAGCATCGTTCCTCCGGATTTGTCAACACCTTTCCCCTGCCGCCGGGGGATGAAATGGATTGACATACTGCCCTGCCTGCGATAGCCTGCTCCCTTCGGACGGGGCAAAAGCTTCGCCGCAAAACACACCCAGAAGGATTTAATTTTGTATCAAAACAGCAAGTTATCGACAAAATCGAAGACATCGGCCATCGGCAACAGCATGGCCTTTCTCAAACGGCAGGAGAGGGACTGGAAGGTCACTGTCCTCCGCACGTCCCTGGATAAGTTCGCCTACCAGATGGTCTTCCCGTACCTGTCCATCTATATCGTAGCCCTGGGGGCGACGGGGACCCAACTGGGTCTTGTCAACAGCATCGGGATGGCCATCGCCGGCCTCTTTGGACCCTTCACCGGATGGTTCATCGACCGGCTCGGTCCCAAGCGGGTCTACCTGGTCGGGATCGGGTTCATGGCCCTGTCCTATCTCACCTACGGTCTGGCCCAGGACTGGGGGGTGACCGTCGTGGCCATGATCGCCTACTGGATGGGATTCTCCACCAGCGCCCACAGCTGCGCCACGGTCTGCGGCAACTGCTTGGTCAACCGCGACCGGGCGACCGGGATGCTGATCTGCGAGACCGTCGCCGCCGGGCTTCTGGGGATGGTCGGCCCGATGCTGGCTTCCTGGATGGTCGCCCGCTTGGGCGGCGTCAACATCGGCGGGATCCGCCCCCTCTTCTACTCGGGACTGATCATCACGATCGGGACCTTTCTGATCGTCTGGACCCAGCTTTCGGAGCGCCAGTGGTCCAAGGCGGGTGGGGCCGCCGGCCCTGATCTCTTCCGGGGGATCTCTCAGGTCCTCGGGGGCGGCGCCCACCTGAAGCGGTGGCTGATCATCGCCTCAGTCTCCCAGCTCCCGCTGGGGATGGTCTTCCCCTTCACCCAGGTCTATGCCCACACGATCCAGGGGGCGGGGGAAGTGGTCCTCGGGGCGATGGTTACGGGATCGGCGCTGTGCTCCATCGTCTTGGCCATCCCCCTGGGGAGACTCGCGGACAGGATCGGCCGCAAGAAGGTCCTGTACATCACGATCCCCCTATTCTGGCTCTCCAACCTGCTGCTGGTCTTGGGATCGTCCCAGCCCATCCTCATCGTCGCGGGGGTCCTTCAAGGCTTCTACTTCATCGGCGCATCGGTCATCGCCGCCATCGAACGGGAACTCGTCCCCCCCGAACACATGGGCCGCTGGGTCGGCGTCAACCGCCTCTTCAAGATGGTCCTGGGAGCCTGTCTGGCCCTGGCGGCGGGGTTCATCTGGGACCGGATCGGCCCCCAGTACATTTTCCTGATTTTCGTGGCCGTCGATCTCGCAATCCGGATGCCCCTCTTGATCAGCATGCCTGAGACCCTCCACGTCCGTTTCACCTCCAAGGCGGACAGGAACGAGACGCCCTGAGGGAGCGAAAAGAGGGGAAGGGGGCAAAGCAAGCCTACCGGGGGACCATCTCCAGGGCACGGCAGCCCTGCATGATGCCCATCTCGCAGGCCTTCCTGAAGTCAGCCGCGGCCTTCTTCATGACCCCCCTGAGATAATAGGCGTACCCTCGGTTGTAGTAGGCCGCCTCGTCGGGATTCAGCGTAATGGCCCGGTCGTAATCGGCGATCGCCTGCTCGTAAAGCCCTTTGGCCGAATAGGCGCTCCCACGGTTCGTGTAGGGGGCCGCAAAACGGGGGTCCCGGCTGATGGCCCGGTTGTAATCGGCAATCGCCTCGTCGTACTGGCCCCGGTGGTAATAGGCGAATCCGCGGTTGTTGTAGACCTCCGCCCCGTCCAAGTTAAGAGCGATGGCCCGGTCGTAGTCGGCGATCGCCAAGCCGTACTGGCCGCTGTCGGAATAGGCGCTCGCCCGGTTGTTGTAAGCCTCCGCCAGGTTAGGGTTCAGGGCGATCGCCCGGTCGAAATCCCGGATCGCCTCCTGAAACCGGCCCTTGGCCGAGTAGGCGCTCCCACGGTTGTTGTGGGCCTCCGCCAGGTTAGGATTCAGGGCGATCGCCCGATCGTAGTCGGCTATCGCCTCATCGTACATGCCCTGATCGGAGTAGGCGCTTCCCCGGTTGTTATAAGTCCCCGCCTGGCTCGGGTTCAGGGCGATCGCCCGGTTGAAATCGGCGATCGCCTGGAAGTGGAGACCCCGGTCCGAGTAGGCGCTCCCACGGTTGCTGTAAGCCTCCGCCAGGTTAGGATTCAGGGTGATCGCCCGATCGTAGTCGGCGATCGCCTGCTCGTAAAGTCCCCTGCGGTAATAGGCGTATCCGCGCTGGGAGAAGGCCTCGTCGTCCGGCCGCAGGGCGATGGCCCGGTCGAAGTCCGCGATGGCCTTCTCGAACAGCCCCTTCTTGCCGTAGGCGATCCCGCGGTTCAGGAATGCCGAGGCCTCCTTGGGGGTCAACGCGATGGCCCGGTCGTAATCGGCGATCGCCTCATCGTACCGGCCCAGGCTGTAATGGGCATAGCCACGGTTGAAGAAGGCCATGTCGTCGGCCGGATTCAGCGAAACGGCCCGGGTGAAGTCCTCGACCGCCTGGTCGAAAAGGCCCTTGCGCAGGTAGGCGTAACCGCGGTTATAGGAGGCCTCTGGGAGTTTCGGGTCCAGGGCGATGGCCCTTCCGAAGTCCGCGATCGCCTCATCATAGCGTCCCCGGTCGGCATAGACGCTTCCCCGGTTGTTGTAGATTTCGGCGAAGTCGGGGCGAAGAGCGATGGCCTTTTCGAAATCCGCGATCGCCCGATCGGAAAGTCCCTTTCTCCCGTAGGCGATGCCCCGGTTCAGCCAGCCGGAAGCGTCGGCGGGGGCGCGGTCGACGACCCGGTCGTAGTCCGCGATCGCCTCGTCATACCGACCGAGATGATAATAGGCATAGGCCCGGTTCTTGAGGCCATCGACGAGGTCCGGCATCAGCCCGATGGCAATGGTGAAGGAATCGATCGCCGGCTCGAACTCCTGCCGGAGGATGTGACGGCAGCCCCGCTCGAATGCCTCCGTGGCCTGAAAGAGCCGCTCGCCCTCGGCGATGCCCCTTTTCAGGGCTTCCCGCTCCCGGTCGTCAGCCCCCTTGGCCAGTTCCCCTTTCAGTTCCTCGATCGTCCGTTGGCTCTTCTCGTACAACGCCCGGGCCTTCAGGAAATCATCGACGGCGGACGTTCCCCTGATCCGGCCACCGATGCGCAGGGCCTCGTCGGCAGAAAGGCGGACACGGATCCGGACCCGGACATCGTCCCCGGCTTCCCTGCCAGCCCCCTCTAGGCGTTCGACCTGCATCACGGTCGCGGCCAGGACCCGCAGCTGGTCGGCCGTGAGTCCCAGCCCCCCGGGCCTGCCGGCCTGAAGCAGGGCCACCGCCCGATCCAGGGCCGCCATCCTGGCCTGGAACAGTGCCCGTCCCTCGGCCACGGCGAGTGTCTCCCCCTCGCCCAGACGGTACACTCCCTCGGAGAGGATCTCCCCCTCCTGGGCGGAACCGCCTGCGGGCATCATCAGAAGGATCAGGGCAAGCGTCCAGCCCGCCAAATTCCTGAGGCCGTTTCTCAAAGGCACCTCCTAGGCGGGTCGAAACCGCCAACCCCGCCTTTCGATCAGCCGCCCCAATATGACATGGGGGTTCGTTTAATTCAAGTCCCTACCACCGGTCGGGCGTATCCCTGGAGGGGATCCGCCGCTCCCCTCCCCGATCCGTAAAAGCGGCCGTCAGCGGCGCGACGCGAGCTCGGTGGACGGGTCGTCCAGGTCCGCAACGCCTTTTTCCCTGTCAGGTTCGGAAACGATGACCTTCTGGATGTAACGGGGTCCCCGCTCCTCGGTGCGCGCCTTGACGACCGTCTCGATCGCGATCTGGACCCTGCCCCCGGTCCGGGAGGGGGGCAAATCGAAGGCCCGCGCCGGGAGGACGGACGTAAAGGAAAGGGCCGCCGCCAGTGCGGCCGTGAGGAGCTTCTGCTGAAGTTTCAGCCCCTGGGCCACCTGCTCGGGTTTGAGGTAGCCCAGATCGACAAGGATCTCGCCGATCTGTTTCTTGGAGAGTTTCTGGCGCCGGAGGGCTTCCTCGACCCTGTCCCGGGAGATCATCCGGGTCCGGACCAGGAGCTCGCCCAGACGGAGCGGCGAAGGAACCGTTTTCCCTTCGCCCTGGCGCTGTTGGAAGGCCAGGACCGCCTCCAGTTCCGAGGCGGTGATCAGCCCCCTGCGGATCAGGATCTCACCGAGCTTCTCGCCGGTCCGGTCCTGTTCCGCCAGGGCCTCCCCGAGGGATTCGGGGGTCAGACGTTTGGTCCGAACAAGGAGTTCGCCCAGGAGCTCGCGGACCCCTGCCGCCGCCCGGACCGCATCCTCCGGGGTGTCGAATTCCCGCTGGACCGAGAGGACCGCCTCCAGTTCCAGCTCGTTCAGCACGCCCATCCCCACGAGGATACCGCCAAGCTGGGCGCTGGCCCTGCGCTGACGTTCGATCGCCTCGCCCAGGTCGCCCTGGGACACGAAGGCCCCGTCCACAAGGATCGTCCCCAAGAGCCGCCTATTTTGTCCCGGTCCGCTTGCCGTCCGCCATTCGCCCATATCCTTCACCAGTCCTTGAGTTTTCTCGTTTCATCCCGCCCTTCGACCCAAAGGGAAAAGGGCGTACCCCATCTATGAAATGGATCGGCATCTTCCTGGAACAACTTTAATCCAAGGAAACATCGCAAAATCAGATTGTTGCATACACCATCGCGAACAAGACCGGGGGGCCGGCCCGAGACGGAATCGGGGCTTCCGGCCGGCCTTTTTTTCCGCTATAATTCCTGTTGGAGGGGGAGGCGGATCCCTTTCGCTCGGCAAAGAGCCGACAGGCCCCGGAGATGAGCCATGGATGACCACGCGACCCTCAGCCAACTGGAGGAACTGGCGGAAAGACTGGGCATAACGGTCCGCTACGAATCGCTCAAGGCCGAGGGATTCGTCCACACCGGTGGGTACTGCCGGGTCAAGGGGAGGGACTTCGTGATCATCCACAAGAAGGCGACGGTCCGGGAAAAGATCCATATCCTCGCCGAGGCCCTCAAGAGGCATGATCTGGGACAGCTCTACATCCTGCCTTCGCTACGGGAACTGCTGGACGTGAAGGAGGCCCCCTGACGGGCCATGGATTTTGAGACCCTGCAGGTCGAATGCTACAGCGGCTTCAAGGACGCCGAGCGCCCCGTCGCCTTTCTCTACCAGGGGATTCGCTGGGAGATTCTCGAGATCCTGGACCGCTGGTACGAGGGCTCCAGGGACCCCGCCCGCCCCGAGGTCCGGTACTTCAAGGTCAAAACCACCGGGGACCGGACGTCTCTTCTGAGATACCTCTCCCTTTTCGGTTCCTGGTCCATCCTCCGAGGCCCCCTCCCGGGACCACGGGATGACCGATGACCGGCATGGGAGGGCTAGATCCGCCGGTTCGAATATCGGCAGACTTCGTCGAGCAGGCTGCGGAAAGGATCGCTCTCATCGAGATGATCCCTGAGTTGCTCCGCGTAACCCGCGATGCCGGCCAGGGCCTCCCTCTGGACCAGGAGGGACAACTCCAGGTCTTTTAAAAGTTTGAAGAACCGGTCGATCTGTTCGTTGAGCGCCATGAGGGACCGGTCGATCTCCTCGTCGGTGAGTCGTGAGCGCCTCTCGACCAGACCCAGGATCTCCGCCTGGATGGCCTTGTAGATCTGGATGGCCATGTCCCGGTCGAAGAAGCTCCGGTACTCCAGGAGCCGGTTGATCTTCGTTTTGAGTTCCCGCAGGGAGAAGGGCTTGAGCAGGTAGTCGAAGGCCCCCATCCGGACCGCCTCGACGGCCGTGTCGATGGTGGCAAAGCCGGTCATCATGATGACCTCCGAGGGGATCAGGTTGGTCCGCACATGGCGGATGAGGTCCATCCCACCTTCCTCGCCCAGGCCGTCCAGGCCCGGCATGTTCTTGTCCAAGATCAGGATGTCGTACCGTTTCGCCTCCAGATGCCCCATGGCCGCTTTCACACCGTCGGCCAAATCGACGGTATGCCCGTCCTTCCTAAGATAGTCGGCAATCAGGTTGCGCATAGCCGCCTCATCGTCAACAACCAGGATGCATGCCTTCGTCCCCATCGCCTTCCACCTCGTCCCGGGCATCGGCCCCGAACCGGGTTTCCCGGCCACTGCCCGCCCGTCTCCCCGGTTTCCCGCCCCGGGATTGACCTCCTTCTTCAAGAAATTAATGCATATCGCGTACCAAAAAGCGACTTCCCCACTGTCCTCTCAGGCCGTCAGGTATCGCATGATCGCCCGGTACTGGCTCTTCCCGTCCAGTCCGGCCTCGGCCATCACCATGTGGGCCTGGCCGCTTCCCAGGTAATGGCCGCAGCGGAAGGGATGGAGGGTGGCCTCGCGCCCCCGGCTGGAGAGAACCCAGCGGTACATCGTGGGCAAGGTGAATCCGGTGATCCCCATGGCCCGCTGAGCGTGCGCCTCGGGGAAGATGGCCTCCCGGCGCCGTCCCGGGAGGAGGTCGAAGAGCTCGGCGCTGGCCACATAGTAGACGAAGAGATCCGCACCGGCCCGCTCCAGGAGGGGCAGGGCCTCCTGGACGAAGGCGTATCCCACCTCGCTCCCCTGGAGGACGACCACGCCGGCGTTCTTCCGTCGCGCCCCCCGGAGCAGGTAGACCCCCTGGGCCGCCCGTTCCGCCGGGGCCAGGCCCAGGGCCCTGCGGTCGACCACCCTTTCGGTCGGACGGGTGACGAATGGGGCGATGACAGCGGGCCGCCTCCCGAGGGCCGCCGCCGTAAGCGGCCAGAGTTCCTGCGGGTCCCAGGGGGTGAGGGTTACGACCGTCCCCTTCGGGAAGTTCTCCTGGAGGATCTGGAGCGGCTGCGGGTCCGCATGGGTGGGGCCGTCTTCACCGGTCTTGAGCCCCGCGTGGGCGCAGACCAGGATGATCGGCCGGTAGGGGCCCCTCTCCAGGGACTGTCTCGCCTGGTTCGCGATGGCGTGGAGCCGCGCGGCGATGTGCCCCAGAGGCGCCAGAAAGGCCCCATAGGAGGAGCCGGCGCCGCTGTGGTGCCCGAAGGAGGCCAGCCCCGAGAGGATCGCCGTCATGGCGTCCTCGCAAATCCCGCCCGTGGCCAGGAGGCGGGACCCCGGGTTCGTGACACCGTTGTAATAGCCTGGAGCGAACCCCTGCCCGGCCGTGGCCAGGCTTGTCGAACCGAGGAGGTCGGCGGCCGCCGCGAAGAGGGCGCCGTTGCCGGTCCGGTTGCAGTAGTCCAGGATGCGGCCGAACTCGGCCCGGAGCGTCGTGCTGGTGCCGGGGGTGAGGCGGAGCTCCTTCGGGGTCTTCCCGGCCGACTTCGCGGCGGCCTCGTAGAGGGCCTCGATCCGCGGGCCGTTGCGGCGCGGTTTTCGCCGGCGTTCCCGGAGCCGCTCGCGCGACGCCCGGGCCCCTCCGACGATCATCTCCACCAGGGCCCGGTTCCCTTCCAGGGCCCTGCGGACAACGCCCAGGGACTGCCAGAAGCAGGCCTCGACGGTCGGCGCCTCGGCACCGCCCCGGCACCGCTGGCGGGCCGCCTCGCAACGCGGGAGTTCCCCGTCAGCGACGGCCAGCAGGGGTTTGAGGGCCCCGAAGAAGCCGTCGGCGCAGAGCCTGTGCCCGGCCCCGTGGGAGGCCTTCCCCTCGATGCCGTAGCGCCATCCCTTGACGGTCCGGTAGACGACCGCGGTAGGCTGGCCGTTGTCCATCTGAAGGGCCCGCCTCTGGGCCGCGACAATCTGCTGCCAGTCCCGGCCATCAGGGACGAAGACGACGTTCCAGTCATGGAAGTAGGCCAGTTCCGCCGGCGTCCACTGGACGTAATCCCCGGGGACGCCGCCTTCGCGGCAGACATGGTTGCTGTCGATCGACGCCTGGTTCCAGTCCACGTGCAGCAGGACGTTCCCCAGGGAGGCGGTCCCGGCAGCGGCCAGGGCCTCGCTGACCCGGCCGGGGGTCATCCCGCCCTCGCCCTCGACGACATGGACCTTCGGCGCGTTCGGACCATAGTAGTCCAGGGCCCCCAGGGCAAGACCGATCGAGCTCCCCAGGCCCACGCCAGACGCCCCGGTGGCCAGGCGGACGAAAGGGGTCGCCGGCGTCGGGTGGCCGTCGAGGACCTTGGCCCGGAGCCTTTTCAGCAGGGGCGTTCTCGCGACGGGGTTCCGCCTGAATCCGAGCAGGTCCTCCAGGCGGATCTGGAAACGCTCCGCGGGAAGAAGCCGGGGTGCCGCGATCCTCAGGGCCTCGTTGCGCATCGCCCAGAGGGAGTAGAGCCCCATGGTCTTGTGCCCGGCGGCCAGGGAGAGGACATCGGCGTCCTCGCGCTCCGGATGGTTGACGTCCACATCCAGGAAGTCGATCATCAGCGAAGCCATGAACCGGCCGGCCGAAATCGATCCGCCCGGGTGGCCCGAGGCCGGCACATAGTTGAACAGCAGCGTGCAGAGGCTGCGGTAAATCAGATCGAAGGTCTCCAGGAGTTCAACCCGTGCGGCAGGGACCGGGTTCGCCCCCCCCTTCACCAGATCCGTGGCATCGACGTAGGTTCCCCTTCTCGCTCCCAATGCAAATGTCATCGTCCGCTCCTTGTGGTGGTTTGATGGAATCCCAGGACCAGAAGGGCCGCTTGTGAGGGGGGTCCGATGTCCCCTCCCTTCGCCGGCGTCCCCTGCTGCCGGCGGGGCCTAATATGATCATCGTCCGAGAAGAAACGCCTGTCAAGGGATAAAACTTATTGACTTCCCCCCCCTTTCTCCTTAATCTTATTTCATCACGTCGTTCACGATTTCACAGTTCCATCCGCCCCGCCGGCTTTCCCCATCAGGACCCCAGTGGAAGGATTCCCGGCCCACGGCCAGGGAGGGGATACCCGGCCCTGAGGAGGAACAGGAAAGGAGTGAAAGGTATGAAAAAGATCGCCATTTCTTCGATCGGCCTCGGGCTGATCCTGTCCGTAGCTTGGGGAATGCTGTCGACGACGCCTGCCCGGGCGCAGGGATTGTCCGTCCCCGGCACCGGGGCCTGTGAAATCATCCTCACGGAACTGGCCGAGGCGTACAACAGGCAAAACCCGCCCAGTCCGGTTTCCGTCCCGCCCAGCACCGGGTCGGGGGGAGGGATCACCGCGGTCCTCAAGGACCAGGCCCACCTGGCGCGGGTGGCCCGATCCCTCAAGGCGGAAGAAGAGAAGCAGGGCCTCGTGCGGCAGGTCTTCGCCCGCGACACCATCGCTTTCGTCGTCGGCAGGGACGTGAAGGTCACGGGCCTCACCTCCGACCAGTTGACAGCGATCTTCTCGGGGAAGATCACCAACTGGAAGGAGGTCGGCAAAAAAGAGGGGACCATCCGGGTGGTCACCCGGGAGCCGGGCGATTCGAGCCTTACCGTCATCCAGGAACAGTTGGCGGGCTTCAAAAACATCGTCTTTTCCCCCTCCGCCAAGGTCATTCTCTACGATCAGGCCACGGTGGAGACCCTCGACAAGTACAAGAACTCCATCGGTTTCATCACCCTCTCGTCGGCGAAATGGGCCAAGGGGAAGCTCAAGCCCATCGCCTTGGACGGCGTCGCCCCGACGCGGGAGAACATCCTGGCGGGGAAGTACCTCCTTGTGGAGGACTACGCCTTCGTCTACAAGAAGGACCTGACGCCCGAGGCCAAGCGGTTCGTCGACTTCGTCTTCTCGCCGGCGGGGAAAAAGATCCTGGAGGCCAACCGGCTCATCGCCGTGGAGGCCAGATAAAACGATGCGCCGTTCTAAGAAGAGCCTCCTCGTTTCGATCATCACCCTGGTGGTCGTCACCGCCCTCACCACGCTTCTGATCGGGTACTGGATCAGCCTGGCCAACCTGCGCCGTTCGCTGGAGGCCCGTGAGGAGGACAAGGTCGCCGCCATCCACTCCATCGTGAATTCTATTGTCGGCGCGGAGATCGACAAACTGAAGGCGGTCTCCAGCCTGATCCGGAACGACGGCATCCTGGCGAAGTCCCTGGCCGCCTACGGCCAGACGAAACGGATCGCCCCCCTGAGAAGCCTCTTGGACGAGCTCTACGAGGGTCTGGATGTCGATCTGCTCACCGTGACCGACGCCAGGGGGATCAACCTCTACTCCGCCAAAAACGGAGAGACGAGACGGGACCTCAGCGGGATCTGGGGGATGGACGAGGCCCTCGATGGGAACCAGATGATCGTCACCGACACGGGACCGCAGGGGTTCATGATCAGCGTGATCACTCCCCTATCCGTGGGGGACACCCTGAGGGGCACCGTCATCGCCGGCCTCAAGATCGACAACGAGTTGGCCAAGCGCATCGCCGGCGAGACAGGCAGCCAGATCTTCTTCGGCAATAGCCGCGGCGTGATCGCCAGATCCACCCCGCCGAAAGAAAAAGAAGGGCATATCTCCCCGGAGCTGATGAAGGAGACCTTCCTGAACAAGCAGATCGTCACGGTCTTCGACCGCGAGGACCAAAAGGTCCTCCTCTACGCGCCCGTCGCCGTGGTGGATACCCACTTCTGCCTCGTGGTGGAGACCGACGCGTCGAAGATGTACGCCCTCCTGTCCCAGAGCCAGTTCAAACTCGCCGGGCTCTCCGCGGCCGTTCTCCTGCTGGCCGCCCTGCTCGGCTCTTGGATGGCCGTCCGGATCACCCGCCCCCTGAGGTCGCTCCGCGAGAAGGCCGAGGGGATGATCAAGAAGTACTCGCCCGGACAGGTCCTGGCCGAAGAGCAGGGCAACGAGGTGGAGACTTTGATCCGGGCCTTCGACCGGATGGTGGCCGTCGTCCGGGACCACATCGCCGCCCGGGCCAACGCCAACGAGGAACTGGAGAAGCGCGTCCAGGAGCGGACCGCACAGCTCCTAAAGGCTATCGAGGCGGCCGAAACGGCCAACCAGGCCAAGTCGCAGTTCCTGGCGAACATGAGCCACGAGATCCGCACGCCGATGAACGGCGTCCTTGGCTTTCTGGAACTGCTCCATGAGGAGCCGCTGACGGAACAGCAGCGGTCCTACGTGGAGATGGCCCTTTCGTCAGGGGAGACCCTGCTCCAGTTGATCAACGACATCCTCGACTTTTCGAAGATCGAGGCGGGTCGGATGGAGATGGCAGTGACCGACCTCGATCCCCAGGCGCTCGTGGAGGAGGTTGTGGACTTCTTCGGCTCCCAGGCCCAGTCCAAGGGGATCGAGTTGGCCTCCCAGATCGATGAGGGGGTCCCCTCCGCCCTCCGGGGCGACCCGGTGCGCCTGCGCCAAATCCTGGTCAACCTCTTCGGGAACGCAGTCAAATTTACCGAGAAGGGATCGGTGACGGTCCATGTCTCCCGCCAGGACGAGGACGAACGGACCGTGCTGCTGCGCTTCGAGGTCAAGGATACGGGGATCGGGATCCCCACCGAGATCCTCCCGAGGATCTTCCACGCCTTCTCCCAGGGGGACGGCTCCACAACGAGGAGGTTCGGTGGGACGGGTCTGGGCCTCACCATCGCCCGGCAGTTGGTCGAGTTGATGGGGGGACGGATCGACGTCCACAGCGTCCCCGGCCAGGGGTCCATCTTCTGGTTCACGGCCCGTCTCGAACGGAAGGCCCCCTTCGCGGCCGAAGGACCCCGCGCCCTGTCTCTCCAGGGGCTCCGGGTCCTGGTCGCGGCCCCCGACACGCCAGGCCGGGTGATGCTCCACCAGCAGATCCAGGGATGGGGCGTCCTGAACGGGACAACGGAGGATCCCATCCGGGCGCTGGACATGCTCCTCAAGGCCGCCGAACTGGGAAAGCCCTACCGGGCAGCGATCCTGGATACGGCCCTGGCAGGAACGAGTTGGGTGGATCTGGCCCGGGCGATCCGGGCCCAGGCCGACATCGCCGACATCGACCTGATCGTCCTGAACTCGGGGCTGGCGCCTGCCGAGGAGAGCCTCGGTCTCGGCATCCGGGCGTACCTCAAGAAACCGGTGCGGCAGTCCAAGCTCTACAATGTCTTGACTTCCCTGCAGAACCGGACCGCCCTCCCAGTAGAGGCGAAGGCCGTCTCCAGCGAGGTGCAGATAAGCCGGGGCCGCTACTTGTCCTACCGCGTCCTCCTGGTCGAGGACAACCCCGTCAACCAGGCGGTGAGCAAAGCGATGCTCGAATACTTCGGCTGCCGGGTCGACGTGGCGGCGAACGGCCAGGAGACCCTCAAGGTCCTGGCGGGAAGGCCCTACGACCTGATCCTCATGGACTGCCAGATGCCCGTGATGGACGGATACGAGGCGACCCGGATCATCCGCAAGCGAGAGGCCGCCGGCCAGGAGGCCCGCACCCCGATCGTCGCCCTGACGGCCCATGCCATGGAGGGCGACCGGGAAGCCTGCCTGGCGGCAGGGATGGACGACTACCTGAGCAAGCCTTACAGGGCCGAGGAGATCAATGCCCTGCTCGCCAAGTGGCTCACTGCCCCGCCCAGGGAAAGACAGGCGGAAGGGACGGAGCCGGTAACTCGCCCCGATTCGGCCTCTTCGACGGAGGCCCCGCCGCCCATCGACCGGGCGGTCATCGAGGCGATCACCTCGCTGACGCCTCATGGGTCCGCCGAGATCCTCCGGAGCGTCATCGCCCTGTATCTCGACGGTTCCCTGAAGCTCCTGGAGGGGGTCCGCGGGGCGATCGAGGGGAAGGACGCCGCCGCCCTGAACCGGGCCGCCCACTCCCTCAAGTCGTCCAGCGGCAACCTCGGGGCAAAGGTCCTGGCGGCCATCTGCAGTGAACTGGAGCGGATGGGGCGTAGCGGAACCACGGAGGGGGCCGCCGCCCGCCTCGCCAGCCTCGAAAAGGAATATGGAAGGGTCCGGGAGGCCCTCACGGGCTTCCTGTCCGAGGCCTGAACCGGCCGATCATCCCGGCCGGCCATCGAGTGGAGTTCCTCCCGGATTCCCCGGCCCAGGGGAGTCCCCCGGTTCCTTCTGGCGCAGCCGGATGACGATCTGTCGGATCAGGATGTCGGGAGCTTCGCCGGAAGAGTCCAGCGCAAGCAGGGGGAAGTTCCTGGCGAAACTGCCGCCGTACGAGAACTCGACCTCATCGAGCCCCAATTCCCGTTTGCTCAGATCAAAAGATCTCTCCTCTTTGAGAACCTCCCAGAAGGTGCGCCCCCCGGAATGGATCGCCGAAACGGTCAGGTTGGCGAGAAAGGGAAAGATGGGCAGGGCGGAGAGGACCGTGCCGCCGCCCATGTGGGCGGCCTCCCGGATCTCCTTTTCCGCCCTCCTGGCCTCGACCCTGTCGCGGGAGGCCTCGAGAGTCATTTCAATCTCGATCTCCTGGTCGTCGTTCCGGATGTATTTCCGGTAGTCCGTGGCGACCTCCTGCAGGATCGGCAGGGCCCTCTGGATGGCCTCTACCAGGGCGCCGACGTAGTAATGGCGGGGCAGGGCGAATTCACCCCGGTCGCGCTGGGCCTTGGCGGCTCTGAAGAAATTGGGGTGATCCCCCTCCAGACGAACCCGGACGTGATAGTACACCGAACTGTGCAGGACGACGGTGTCGTCGCTGTAGGTATGGAAGTCGGCCAGGAGCTCGATGCCCCGGCAGTGTTTGAAGTTGGTCTCCAGGTTGCAGAGGGGGACCCCCGGCTGGACCGGAAGGAGGAGCTGCGGATAGACCCTGCGCAGGAGGGACAGGAGGGAGGGGACATCGAAGCCCTCCAGCTCGGGATTGCGGGCCTTTTCCCGGGCCAGGTATTCGGCCAGCGTGCCTTGACCGTCGAGGAAGAACCGGAGGTGATACTCACCCGGCTTGGCAAAGCCTGGCTCCTGGTAGACCTTCGCCGGCTGCATCGGGGGGGTGGCGGAACAGCCAAGCACCAACAACACCGGCAAGAACCCCATCCCAATGCCCTTTGCGATCCTTCTCACGCTGCACTCCCCGAATACGCGTCCCTACGCAGCCCTGCCGGGGATGACCTTCCCCTTTTGCCGGCGCCCCGTATCGCCGGGCCGATCTTATTCAGGACAGGCCGTCTTTTGACATCCGAAACGCATCGGCCGTTCTCGCGGCGGCCGGTCCTCCTGCATCGCGGGATCCCTATCGGAGGCCTCTCGCCCGGCACCCGCGACGGACGCAGCCCCAAGGCCCTTTGGTGGAGGCAATTTCCACGTTTCCCGTCCCTTTGTCAACATCTTTATCCTCCGGATCGAGGCCCGGCGGAC
>JAJFUM010000229.1 GCA_021372415.1 Deltaproteobacteria bacterium | reverse complement strand
GGGTCCGCGCCAGGATCGCCACGTGCGAGGTGACCCCGCCACTGGTCAGGACGATGCCCGCCGCTCCCTCGGTGGTAAATTTAAGGATCTCGGAGGGGTAGAGCGCCGGGGCGATCACCACCCGGTGCTCGTAAAGCCCCTTCTCCTCCCAGGACTGGTCGGTCAGGTTCTTCAGGATGCGCCCGGTGAGGTCCTCGATGTCCTTGGCCTTCTCTTGGAGGTGAAGGTGGGGGGAGGCACTGAAGAGATTGATGTAGTGCCGGGCCACCTCCCGGACCGCCTGCGAAACGGCTGTTCCCGACCGGATCTTCTCCAGGATGCGCTCGGTCAGATGGGCGTCCTTGAGCATCATGAAGTGGGCCGAGAAGATCAGGGAGGCGCTCTCCGGCAGTCGCTCCGAGATCCGCTCCTGAAGCTGCTCAAGCTGCCGGACGGTCGCGGCGACGGCCCGGTGGAAATCGGCCTCCGTGCCGCCGACCAGGTCGGCCGTCTCCAAGAGCCGGACGTGGCTCCGGTCGAAGACGACGGCGGGGCCATAGGCGAAGCCGGGTGAGGCCGCCTGGCCCCTGACGAAGCCCAGGTCGGCCTTCGGGGGCTCCTCCAAGGCATCGCCGCGCTGCCGGAGGTCCATGAGGAGGCGGACGGTCTCCAGGACGCCCGCCAGTTGGGAGGCCACGGCCCGCAGGGCCCTCATGTCGGCGGCGTCGAAATAGTCCGCTACGGAATGCTGGACAACCAAAACGCCGATCTGGACCTCCCCGTGCTGGATCGGAACGGACAGGAAGGAGCGGAAGGCCTCTTCGTGGGCCTCGGCGAAATACTTAAAACGGGAGTTGCGGGGCGCATCCCCCTCGATGATCGGCTCCAGCCCAGCGAGCGTGGCACCCACCAGCCCCGTCCCGTAGGCCATGCGCACCTTCTCCACGGCCTCCGGATGGAGCCCCTTGGTCGCCTTGAGGACCAGTTCGCGCGTCCGCTCGTCGTAGAGGTAGATCGAACACACCTCGGCCCGAAGATGCTGGGAGATCATGGCCACAGTGCGGTCCAAGAGGTTGGGGATGTCCGGACTCTCTCGGATCAGCCCCCAAAGCTCGCCCACGTCGTACAGAAGGTCCAGATGATCCCGATCCCTGTTTGGCATGCCTGTTTCCCGCTCCGAATCCATGCTTGACATCGTCACGGCCCCCAGCAGAGGGCCCCCGTCCCGTTCAACCATCGTTGTTCCTGGCATAGCGCCGAGGACTGAGACATTCCCGGGATATAGTCCGATACGACGATATGAAGAACCGTCCTGCCTGTCAAGCTGTTTGAGAAGTCGCGGCCATCGCCGACGGGAACATGCCTGTCAGGGTTTCCCTCCGGGGGGGCCGAAGGCTCCGGTCACGTAGAGGTAGAGGGCCTTGGCGTCTTCGTCGGAGATCGACGCGGGCGGAAAGGCGGGCATCAGATTCCGGGGATGCCGGATCTGCCCGAGGAAGGCCTCGGGACTCTTGAGCGCCGGCGAGCCTGCAAGGGGCCGGTTGGCATCCATCACATTGCCTCCGCCCGGATGACACCCCCGGCAGTTGGCCGCAAAGATCCTCTCCCCGGCAGCCTGGGATGCGGAGGCCTTCGGTTCCGCCGCTGTCACGGCAGCCACGATCTTCCCGTCGTAGACGAGGCGGGCGCCAAACCATCCGAGCCCGACGGCCACAACCAGGCAGAGGGTGTAGAGGACCGGGACCGCGTTCCGGGAGGCCCTGTCCCTGCGAAACGCGAGAAAGGATACCAACGCCAGGAGGACAAGGAGGCCCCCCGCGAGAGTCAGCTTCATCCGGATGGGAACCACCCAGGCCCCCCGGTAGTAGTGCTGCCAGTCCATGAGGCCCATGAGCACCGTCGGGAACAAGAAGACCAGGGCCAGAAGGGCGCAGTCGCGCGCCGACAGGAAGAGCTGTTCCCGGCCGGTAATCCGGCCCGCCCAGCCGAGGACGAAGGCGCCCATCACCAGCCCGATCGGCATGTGGACGAGGGCGGCGTGGGGAGGGTCGGGGAAACCCAGGCCGTTGAGGAAACCGTAGAACGCCTCAATCCAGGAGAGGATCATGGTCTTTGCCTCCTTTCAGTCCTCGTCGGGGCCGTCCAGCACCGCCCCGACGGCCCCGTTCCCGTTGATGACACCCAGCCGGGACTTCAGGGATTGCACCTTCCCGCCCAGCAACGCCGAATAGTAGAACGTATTGGCCATCACCTTCTTGACGTACTGCCGCGTCTCGGAGAAGGGAATCGTCTCGACGTAGATCGCCCCCTCGAGCGGTCTCGTGTCGCACCACCGGCGCGCCCGCCCCGGGCCCGCGTTGTAGGCCGCGGCGGCCAGCACGAGGTTCCCCTTGAATCCGTCGAGGACATGTCTCAGGTAGTAAGCGCCGAGGGCGGCGTTCACATCCGGCCGGCAGACCCGTGAGGGACGGAAACCCTTCATTCCGAGCTTCCGCGCTGCCCAGCGGGCCGTCGAGGGGAGAATCTGCATCAGTCCCGCGGCCCCCGCGGACGACTTGGCCTCGGCGATGAAGCGGCTCTCCTGGCGCACCAGTCCGAAGACCAGCGGTTCCTCGATCTTCCGGGTCTGTGCCTGCTTGGTGAGCAGCTCGTGGTAGGGTGTCAGATAGCGGAGGGAGAAGTCGTGCACGGCGACCGTCCTGTCGGCTGTGTTCATGACCCGGTCCCAGATCTTGTGGCGACGCGCCAGCTCTGCGGCGGCCAGCAGGGACCGGTCGTCCATGGTGCGTATGCTCCAGACCCACTCGCGCGTCGCCTCGGTCCGGAGGCCGAGCCGGTAAAGGGCCAGGGCCCTCTGCAGGCCGCCATTGGCGTTGGCCCTGGCAAGCTCCTCCGAAGTGACCGGTGCGGCCTTCGGCGGGACCCGTAGCGTCATCCCCATTTCTTCGGCGGCGAGCTGCCCGTAAAAATGGTGTTCGCCGGCGATGCGCCCCCACTGCTCCCGCCCCGCTTCCGGCACACCGAGTGCGCACAACGAGCGCCCCAGCCAGTAGATCCAGGCCGGTTCGCTGCGTTCCTCCCGCGACATGCGCTCGATGGCGACCTTAACCTCATGCCAGTTCCCCTGACGCAAGGCGATCCGGGCGCGCCAGGCAAGCTGCTCGTCGGACAGCGGCGTCGCCCCTGCCTTCCCGAACCACTCGACCGCCTCCGGAAGGCTGCGGCGAGCACCCTGGGTGGCGATCATCCCCCAGAGGAACTGCCGATCCTCCAGCGGAAAGGCCTCCCCGAGCCGCCCCGCCCAGTATCCCGCGGCGGCCTGGGGATCGCTCTGGGCAAGGCGGATCACGGCAGCGATCGCCAGCTCGCGTCCGGCGCTCGTTTTCAGGTCGACCGGACGTTCGAGGAACCGGACCGGTTCCCTTGCGGCGCTGTCGATCTGGCCTGCCGAGGGAGCCTGTCCGGGAGGCAGGCGCTCTGCGACCCGCTTGGCCTCGGCGAAGAGCCCCGCCTGGACGAGGATCCTGAAGCGCTGTCGAAGATCCCGCGGCGTGAGATCCCCGATCGTCAGCATCGTCTCGACCAGGGGCAAACATCCCTCGGGGATGGCCTTCGGGGTGTTCCATAAAGACTTGACGTCCGCCAGGACCGTGATGTCCTGCCCGATCCAGCGGGCCTGGAGGGCGTAGCCGGCGATCTCGGAATCTCCCTTGACGAGCGCGGGATACTCGACCGTGAAGTCCTCCCACTGCCCGGCCTTGCCCAGGACCCGCAGCCATTCCCTGCGCAGTTGCTCGGCCATGAAAGACCCGGCGTGACGGCCCAGGAAGTCCCGCACCTCCTCGGGATCGGCCTCCTGCAGCCTCAGGCGGAGCCGCCAGTATTCCACATAGGGATCCAGGACATGCCCTTTCGCCTTTTGTGCATGGGCCTCAAGCTTGGCCGCATTCCTCGCCAGGAAGGCGTCATGGACGGCGAGCACCGCCTTGTCCTTGGGCGTCGTCGCCGTCGCGGCCGGAACCGCCGCCGGGACGAGCAGGAACAGCAGGACTGCGGTGCATAGCATTGCGATCGTTCGTACTCTCATCCTTCTACCCCCAACGTACCGATTATACCACAGCCGGCAAGATCGGCGCAGGAATATCCCTCCTGGCGGGGCATCTGTTTGGGGCACTTTGGGCTGGAAAGGGGGCTTCAGGGAGCGCGGTTTGAAAATCCTTCGGCCCCTGCCGTCGAAGCGCAGCGGTTGCAACGGCAAAAGTGAAACACGACCCCTCAAGTGGTTGGCGGGCTCTTTCCTCTGCCCGACCGGGTGAAGGCGCTCCCGGAACCGAGCATCGCCGCAGTGATCCAGAACACGGGGAAATGGCCGAAGGCCGACCCGATCGCCCCGAAGAGGACCGGCCCGATCATCCGCGAGATATAGTTGATGGTGATGCGCAGGCCCAGCACCTCGCCGGAGTGGCCCGCCTCGGAGGTCCTGAAGGTCAGCATCAGGGTGACCGGCTGGCCGCACCCCATCCCGATGCCGAACAGGAACGAGACCATCGCCAGCACCACGACGCCCTTGAAGAACGGCACCAGCACCAGGCCCGCCGCCCCGAGCAGAAACGAGGCGGCCAGCATTCGCTCCTCGCCCAGCCGGGCGAGGAGCGACGGGATCAGAAGCCGCACGATGAAGGAGGATACGAAGAACATCGCCAGGACGATGCCGATGGCTGACGCGGACAGGCCGATGCCGTGCCCGTAGATCGGCATGTAGAACAGGAAAAGGTCGATCCCCGTGACGATCAGGCTCCCGGTCAGCAGGACCCGCCACAGACCCGGACTCGCGAGCATGTCCCGGATGCTTCCCACGGGCCTGGCCTGGCCGGTCCCCCCGGGAAGCGAAGCACCCCGGACCGCCAGCAGCAGGAGCGGCACGAGGGACAGAATCACCAGGGCCAGACAGGCATTGGCGTAGCCGGCATGGTCGATCGAGAAACCCGCCAGCATCGGACCGGTGAATCCCGCGGTGGAGATGACCAGGCTGAAGTTGCTGAAGTTCCGGGCGCTGTCCACGGGACGGCTCAGCAGCCCCACCAGGTTCTGCAGGGGGGCGGCGCAGAAGGCGAACAACAGACCCGTCATCACCGCCGCCAGGTAGAGGGCCGGGATGCCCGGACAGAGATAGGGCGCCAACATGCCCAGGGCACCGCAGAGGCCCCCGAACATGAGTGGCCAGCGGGCGCCGAAACGGTCCACGAGCCGGCCGACCTGCCAGGAGAGGAGCATCGGCAGCGCCGAAAACATCGCCGCCAGCACGCCGACCGCGAATGGACCCGCGCCGAAATTGAGGGCATAGAGGGTGAGCAGCACGCGGCCTGCCTGTACGGTCGTGTGGTAGAGGAGCGCAAGGGCAAAAGTCAGGCGGATGGGCATCGGATTCAAGATTTTCGGAGACCCGTTCTCATAGCGCAGGCGGCCCGCCGGGGATCAGGCGTAAAGCCTGGCGATGGCCTGGATGCCCTCTTCTCCTGAAAAGCGCCGCCGGAGCTCCTCGAACATGGCCAAGGCGTTGCGCAGGGCCCTGAGATCGAGACCGAGGCTGTCGGCCTCGTCCAGCGCAATGGTCATGTCCTTGATGAAATGGTCGATGAAGAACCCCGGGGCGTAGTCGCCCGCCAAAACCTTCTGGCCATAGACACCCAGAAGACGGCTATTGGCCGTGCTCTCCGAGAGGACCTTCATCATGGTCCCGGCATCGATCCCGCCCCGGAACGCGAAGGTGATCCCCTCGACCACCGCCAGGATGTTGGAGGCGACCATCACCTGGTTGGAGAGTTTCATGTGCTGGCCCCGTCCCGCCGGGCCGCAGTGGACGATGTTCCGGCCTATCCTCTCCAGGAGCGGCAGGGCGCGGTCGAAGTCGGCCCGCTCGCCACCGACCATGATCGCCAGCGTCGCGGCCTGGGCACCGCCCTGACCACCGGAAACCGGCGCGTCCAGAGCGCCAAGTCCCTTGGCCGCCGCCGCTGCTTGGATGCGCACGGCGAGCCTAGGCGAAGAGGTGGTCATGTCGATCAGGACTCCCCCCGGCTTCACGCGGTCGAGGATCGCCCCGAAGTAGAGCCGCTCCACGTCGGGCGGCGCATCGACGATCGTGATCACGGCGTCGCTCGCCTCGGCCAGAGACGCCGGATCGTCATGCCAAACGGCGCCACGGCGGCACAGTTCATCCGCCCTGGTGCGGGTGCGGTTGTACACATGGAGGCCGTAGCCGGCATCGAGCAGGTGGCCCGCCATCGGAGCGCCCATGTTTCCGGTCCCTATGAATCCGACATTCCGGATCGCCTTCATCATACCATTTCTCCTGACCTTGGATTCTTGGTTCATCTCGCCGCGGATTCACGCACCGGGGTCCATCGCCCCAGGAGCCGGCGGCGGCGCCCGTCCTCCGGTCCGTCCCCGACGGCGATTCCCGGGGTCGGTGCCACCGAGAGGATCTGGCCGGGCAGCGGCGTGATGAAGGCCTCGGGATTCAGATCGCGCGTCCTCAGCATCGAGGCCAGTTCCGTCACGGCATCGTCGAAGCCATCCGGTCCGAGCTGGAAGGCCTGAAAATGGCAGGCGACGCTGAGTCGGGCCTCCAGGTCCAGATGGGCCTCGACGGCCTCAGCCGGTCCCATATGCACGCTCGGACGCCTCACACCGGCCGCATCGTCAGAGGGCAACGGCCGGAAGGGAGAGATGGGCAGAATGGCCGCCCGGATCGGCTGAAAACGGCGCGCGATTTCGCGAAAGTGCGGTCCGTAGGCCGTATCCCCTGCCTGGTAGAGGTTTCCCGATGGCCCCGAGACAACGAATCCCCCCCAGAGGCTCCTGTTGCGGTCCCAGAGGGTGCGGGACGAGAAATGCAGGGCCGGCACCAAGGTGACGGCCACGTGCCGGGAGAGGCGGACCGACTGCCACCAGTCGAGGGTCTCCACCTCGGCGATCCCCGCCGACCGGACAAGGTCCAGGTTGCCGAGCGGTACGATCGCCCGGGACGTCCCCTTCCGGGCAAGTCGCTCCAGCGTGGGGATGTCCAGGTGATCGTAATGGTTGTGGGTGATGAGGACCGCGTCAATCGGAGGCAGATCCTCGAAACGGATGCCCGGCGCCCGGTAGCGCTTGGGGCCGGCCCAGGAGACCGGAGAACAGCGTTCCGACCAGATGGGGTCGGTCAGGAGGTTGAGCCTGTCCATCTGGATGAGGAAGGTCGCATGGCCGACGGGGGTGATGCGGAGCGTCCCCTTCGGGACGCGGACGTCGGGAGGAGGCCCGGGGGAGAGGGCCGGGACCTGCGGCCATTCGGGCCACTCGGGCCCGAAGACCCAGCGCCAGAACCATCCCGAACCGCCCCGCTTCGGTTCCTGGCCGGGAGCCGGGGACTGGAGGACGCCGGGATTGAAGAAGTGGCTGCCGTTGAAGTGGTCCGAAACCGGCAGGACCGTCCCAACGGATGGGACCGTCTCGGCGGGAAGGGCCGGCCACGCCCGCCTCAGCGGAAAGGCCCCGAAACCTGCCAGCAGCAAAGAGATGACAAATGTGCGCCGTCCGATCTTCTTCATCACATGCAGCCTGCTTTTCTGTCACCCCGGCAGTCGGCTCCACCTTATCGACTGCCTTTGCCCGGACGCCGCCCGCCGAAGGGCGGCGGATCAGCCCCCCACGGACCCTCCGGATTCATTACGACAGAGGGGTCAATATATAAAGGCGGCCCCGCCCTGTCAAGCCTCTAGAATCCACCTCTCCCGCCGTTCCGGCAGCAGAATCCCGGGACCGGTCGGGTCCCATTTCCCGTCAGAGCACTTGCCCGAGGCCCTGCCTTCCTGGGAAGGTTGCGGGGATCCGCCGCGGCCGGACCTCCCCCTGTTCAGAACAAATATGTTCAGATAAGGAATGAAATGGACAGTTCTGTCCATTTTTTAGATGGACTAAATTCCATAACAAACCGTATTTCAATGAAAATAAATGATGGCAAGATATTTGCTCTCTTTTGGACGATAACCCTCAAACAACCCCCATAGGAGGCGACAACATGGTTCCTTCGATCAACGCGGGCGACACGGCCTGGCTTCTGGTCTGCTGTTCCCTGGTCCTGCTCATGACCCCGGCCCTGGCCCTCTTCTACGGGGGCATGGTCCGCAGGAAGAACGTCCTGTCCACGCTGACGTTGAGCTATGTCTTCATGGCCCTGATCGGGGTCCAGTGGGTCCTCTACGGCTATTCCCTGTCTTTCGGAACGGACATCGGCGGCCTCATCGGCGGCCTGAACTTCGTCGGTTTCAGGGGGGTGGACGCCCTGCCCAACCCCGACTACGCCAAGACCGTGCCTCAGGGGCTCTTTGCCGCCTTCCAGATGATGTTCGCGGTCATTACGCCGGCCCTGATCACGGGCGCCTTCGTGGAGCGGATCCGATTCAAGAGTTTCCTCTTCTTCAGCCTCCTCTGGGCGACCCTGGTCTACGATCCCCTCTGCCACTGGGTCTGGGGAAAGGGTGGATGGCTCCGGGAGATGGGCGTGCTGGATTTCGCGGGAGGAACCGTGGTCCACATCGCCGCGGGGTTCTCGGCCCTGGCCTTCGCGATGGTGATCGGCCCGCGCAAGGGATACGGTCAATCCCCTATGGAGCCCAACAACATTCCCCTGACGGTCCTGGGGGCGGGCCTCCTCTGGGTCGGATGGTTCGGGTTCAACGCCGGTTCGGCCCTGGCCGCTAACGGGACGGCGGTGAACGCCCTGCTGACCACCAACACCTCAGCCGCAGCAGCGGGTCTGGTCTGGATGCTCCTCACGTGGCTGGACGGCCGGCCCAGCACCCTGGGGATCGCCACAGGCATGGTCGTGGGACTGGCGGCCGTGACGCCGGCCTCGGGGTTCGTGACGCCCCTGGCCGCCCTTGCAATCGGGGCCACAGCCGCCCCCCTGTCCTACTACGCCATGCGCTTCAGAGACCGCCGCCGGCTGGACGAATCCCTGGACGTCTGGGCCTGCCACGGCATGGCCAGCACCTGGGGCATGACCGCCGCGGGCCTCTTCGCGACAACGGCCGTCAACAGCGACGGCGCCAATGGCCTCTTCTTCGGGAATCCCGCTCAACTCGGGATCCAGATCCTGGCCGTCGCCGTCACCATCGCCTTCTCCTTCGGCGTGACCTATCTCCTGGCCAAGCTCCTCGACCTGAGCATCGGCCTGCGGGTCTCCCCCATGGAGGAGGAGGTCGGTCTGGACATCAGCTCCCACGGCGAGCGGTCCTATTCATAGAACAGACGGCCCTTCGTATCGGAACACCGAAAAGGCCCTTGGGGCCATGGGGAGATTGAGAGATGCTCAAGAAGATTGAAGCGATCATTCGCGAAGACAAGGTGGGCGACGTCCGGGACGCCCTGACAGAGATCGGCATCGTGGGATTGAACCTCTTCGAGGTCCGGGGCCACGGCCGCCAGGGGGGCATCCAGCTCGTGGGGCGTGCCGGGACCTACCAGGTCAACATGCTGCCGAAGATCCAGCTCAACATCATCCTGAGCGACCGCAACCTGGAGGAGGCGATCGAGGCCATCCTCCGGTCGGCCCACACGGGAGAGCCGGGAGACGGGATGATCTTCGTCTATCCCGTCGAGGAGGTGATCCGCATCCGGACCCGGGAACGGGGCCAGGACGCGGTCATGTACCCCGGCGACATCGACGAGAAAAAGGGCCGCAGCAAGGCTAAGGCCCCCGCCTGATCGGCAGGGTCCCTCAGGGGGACGCCCGGCGGCTGAGATTCTCCCGGTCGATGGCAAAGATCGTCTTCCACAGAACGGCCTCGATCTCCGGCCTCAGTTCCAAGAAGGCGACGGCGACGGACCGCGAGTTGGGGTTGGGCATCGCCGAAGTCCGGACGACCCTGGCCTTGATCGCGTGGACGCGCCCTTCCAGCCGCAGCCTCAGATCGAGCCGGTCCATGGGCTTGGGGGCGCTCTCCCGGGCTGGCTGCCGGTAGCGGAGCCCCATCAGGGAAAGGTCGAGGACTTCGTAGCGGTTCCGGTAGATCGTCAGTTCGATCCCGCTGTCCCGGGGCGGCCGGACCCGGAAGTTCCGCCTCAGGTTGATCTCCTCTGGCCCGCCCCGGCGTTCCAGAACGACCGCAGGGACCATCTCCCCGGAAACCAGCCGGTAATCCCGGACCAGTTCGGCGATGACGGCCGCAAAACCCAGTCTCCGGACGTTCCCCTCCTGCGCCGAAACAAAGGAAATCTTCACGGGCTGACCGACATGGGAGGGCTCGAGCGGCGGCGAGGTCTGGCAGAGGGTGATCCGGTCGCCTTCCACCTGGTAGACGAGGGCCCCCAGAGGCGCCCACCTCTGCGGCGGGCGGTCGAAGAAGAGATCGACGTTCATCCCTGGTTTGACGGGCATGGCCTTCCATCCTTACGGTTGGCTGTGTTCTCCGCTTTCCCGCATCCTTCCCCGGTTCTGGAAGGGTTTCCGTTCGCACGGGCCCCGAACAGGCCCCCATCCCCGCCCGATTCAGGGCCGGATCAACGGCGCTCCAGGATCTCGATCCAAACGTTCTCGGGACCTCGGATGAAGGAGACCTTGAGGCCGGGTTTGGGTTGATGGGGCTCGACGACAAACTCCGCGCCCCTCCGCTTCAGTTCCGAGGCCGCCTCGTCAAGATTGTCCACCCTGAGCCCGAAGTGGTCCAGTCCCAAGTAGCGCCCGGGGGGGCTCGCAGGCAGGTTATCATTGGGGCCGACGGGGAAGATGAAGATCCTCAGGCCGTTCAGGTCCACGTCCAGCCGGATCTTCCC
>JAJFUM010000227.1 GCA_021372415.1 Deltaproteobacteria bacterium | reverse complement strand
GGATTGCGCAGGTGAACACGGCGGTAGCGGAGATGGACAAGGTGACGCAGCAGACGGCGGCGACGGCAGAGGAGTCGGCGAGTGCTGCGGAGGAGATGAATGCCCAGGCCCAGCAGATGCGAGGATACATCAACGACCTGGCTGCCGTGGTCGGCGTGGAAACCGGGATTTCGAGGGCTTCTCATGTCCAGGCAGCTTCGGCTCCCCAAAAGGGGTCCAGGCCCGCACTGCCGCAGCCGAAGGAGGAAAAGGCCGAAAAGACGTCCATGAAACCGTCCCGGAAACCGGGAGGCGTTCGTCCGGAGGAACTTATCCCCTTCGATCAGGATGAGAAGGGATCGTTCAAGGACTTTTAACGGCTCAACCCCCCGGAACCGACTACGGTCTCCGGCCGGTTTGGAAGGGACCTGCGGCGGGGGAGGACGGATGGGGAGGCTGTTGTGCGAATCGTAACGGTGAAAGAGGTGGCCGCCTTCCTGAAATTGAAGGAGGCCACAGTATGCAGTTTAGCTTCGGAAGGAAAACTGCCGGGATTCAAATTAGGGAAATCCTGGCGGTTCGACATGGACGAAGTGGAGAAGTGGATCACCGGAATCCAGCGCAGCGGAATCGGAAAACCGGAAGGTGCTTCCGAGAACTTTGAGAAGGAGGAGTGAACTATGACAGAGGCAACAGTTAGCGAAGGACGGACAACTCAGAGCATGGCATCGCAGGAGGGAAAGTATCTGACCTTTACACTGGCGGGGGAGGAATACGGGATCGGGATCCTGAAGGTCAAGGAGATCATCGGGATGATGGGAATCACGCGGGTTCCCCAGACACCCGCCTATGTGAAAGGGGTCATCAATCTCCGGGGGAAGGTGATCCCGGTGGTGGACCTGAGGATGAAGTTCAATCTTGAAGCCGGGGAATACACGGAGAGGACCTGTATCGTTGTGGTGGAGGTCTCCCGGGAGGGTGGATACGTCTTCATCGGCATCGTGGTGGATTCCGTTTCGGAAGTGCTGAACATCAAGGGTGGGGAGATCGAGGCGACGCCGGACTTCGGAGCAACTCTCGACACCGCTTACATCCTGGGGATGGCTAAAACAGGTGCCGGTGTGAAGATCCTCCTGGACATCGATCGGGTCCTCAGCTCGGTTGAGATGGTCCGGGAAAGCCAGATGCTCAACTGAGTCAGGATCTCCGACCCTATCGACAAGGTGCTGTTTCGCCGGAACCCCGGAAATGGGTCCGCTGCAGACGAATGTTTGATCGTGGAAGGGGGAAACCATGAGAAAGGTCAAGATCAGCGTCAAGATTATCTTGGGATTTTTGTTGATTGCCATCATCTCCGGGATCGTCGGGGTGATGGGGATCTATTACACCCAGAAAATCACGGTAGCCGACCGAGAGCTTTACATCTACAACACGGTTCCCTTGGCACACATCGGATCGCTGGGCATCAATTTCCAGGAGATGCGGGTCGTCCTTCGCGACGTCGTCGATGAGCAGGACGAGAATCGACGCAAGGAGAAGATGGACAAGATCCAGAAACTCAAGGCGGAGAACGACGAGAGCCTCAAGCTGATCCAGGAGGCGGCCAACACCAAGGAGCGCAAGGCGCTGGTCGCCGAACTGGAGAAAGCGAGGACCGGATTCGGCAAGCTCCTGGACAAGATGACCGGTCAGATCAACTCGGGCATGGGGGAAGCGGCCAAGGGGACCCTGGATACGGATGGGGTCATCGCGGCCAAGCAGTTCACCGATGCGATCGACAAGCTGTTCGATCTGGGGGTCGCTGAGGCCAAGAAGACCTCCGAGGGCAACGGCGTGCTGGCGAAGATCTCCGGCACGGTCAGCATCGGCCTGACGGTCGTCAACATGATCGCAGCGGTCCTCCTGGGAATCCTCCTCACCTTTACCATTATCCGTCCGATCAACCGGGTTGTTTCCGGGCTGAGGGAGGGAGCGGAG
>JAJFUM010000202.1 GCA_021372415.1 Deltaproteobacteria bacterium | reverse complement strand
CCCATCACCCTCAGTCAGAGTGGTGACTCGTCTTGTGCCCGCAGATGGATTTCGGGCGCTCATGAATCTTTTTCGACCCTGCAACGTCTCCCGCAGCGGGAACGGCAAAATTAGCTACGCTGACTCTGCGAGTTCACGCCCTTCAGACACAGGCAAACTAAGTCACTACATCGGCCAGAATGGGATTGTCACGGTCTTGAGAGTTTGCTACATCCCCGTTGACTCCCCGACGAATTTCGGGGAGAATGCCGCATCCTGCCGGGTAACGGCGTTTGAAGGCGAAAGGGAAAGACGGTCATGGACTATATCGCCGATCTGCACACCCACTCCCCCTATTCCCGGGCCACCAGCCCCGAGGGAACCCTGAAGGGGCTTGCCGGCTGGGCAAGGGTCAAGGGAGTTCAGGTGATCGCTACCGGCGACTTTACCCATCCCGGATGGTTTCGGTCCATCAGGGAGGAGTTGATCCCGGCCGAGCCGGGGTTGTTCCGATTGAAGGACGAGGGGACGATCGGCACGCCGCTGGCCGGGGCAACGCCGGCACCGACCCCGGTCCGGTTTCTGCTTTCGGCCGAAATCAGCGGCATCTACAAACGGGACGGGAGCGTGCGCAAGGTTCACAACCTGCTCTACGTGCCCGATTTCGCCTCTGCCGAGCGGCTGAACGCCACCCTGTCGGGGATCGGCAATCTCGAGTCCGACGGCCGCCCCATCCTGGGACTGGACAGCCGCGATCTCCTGGAGATCTTGCTGGAACAGGCCCCGGAGGGTTTCCTGGTGCCGGCCCATATCTGGACCCCCTGGTTTTCCCTGTTCGGCTCCAAATCCGGCTTCGATACGATCGAGGCCTGTTTCGGGGATCTCGCACCGCACGTTTTTGCCCTGGAGACCGGCCTTTCCTCCGATCCGGACATGAACCGGCTCATTTCCGGCCTGGACCGTTTCAGCCTGATCTCCAACTCCGACTGCCATTCCCCGGGGAGGCTCGGGCGCGAGGCCAACCTCTTCTCCACGGACCTGGATTTCTTCGCCCTGAAGGAGGCCCTGCGTGCCAACCGGCGCGATCTCTTCCGGGCCACGGTGGAGTTCTTCCCCGAGGAGGGGAAGTACCACGCCGACGGCCACCGCGCCTGCCACGTCTGCCTCGATCCCCAGGAAACGCGCCGGCTGGGGCTGGCCTGCCCGGTCTGCGGCAGGCCCGTGACCGTGGGGGTTCTGCACAGGGTGATGGAACTGGCCGACCGCGACAAACCCCTCCATCGCCAGGACTCTCCCGCGGTCTTCAGCCTGATCCCACTGGCCGAGGTGCTCGGAGAGATCCTGGGGACGGGGCCCGCCTCCAAGAAGGTGATGGAATTCTACAGCCGCATCATTACCCGGTTCGGCTCGGAATTTAACCTGCTTCTGCACGCGTCCCTGGACGAGATCCGTCGGGCATCGGAGATTCTTGGGGAAGCGGTGGCGCGCATGCGCAACGGTAGGGTCATCCGCAAGCCCGGTTTCGACGGCGAGTACGGCGTGATCCGCCTCTTCGAGGAAGGGGAAGCGGCGCGGCTGGCCGGCCAGGGAGACCTGTTCGGCGACGGGCCGGTGGTCCGGCGCGCCAGGAAGAAGGAGACCCAGGCCCTGGCATTGCCGGAGTTGGCGGAGGCCGAGGAGAGGGTGGGCATTGGCCCGGCCAAGACCGACGGCCCCAACCCGGAGCAGGCGGCGGCCATCGCCTCCGCCGGCCGGCACATCCTGGTCACTGCAGGCCCCGGAACCGGAAAGACCTACACCCTGACGCAGCGGCTGGCCGCCCTTCTGAGGGCCGGCCACGACCCCGACCGGGTGGCGGCCATCACCTTCACGGTCAAGGCGGCCGACGAGATGCGGCAGCGCCTGCTGAAGGCGGTAGGACCGGCCGGTGCAGGGGTGTTCGTGGGCACCTTCCACCAGTTCTGTCTGGATTGGCTGCGCCGCAGCGCACCCAGCCTCGCGGTGGTCGGCCCGGAGAGCCGCGAGCGGCTCCTCAGACGCCTCTTCCCGCGGTCGGGCCAAAGGGAGCGCAGCCGCCTCGTCGAAGAGATCGCCGATCTTCTCCGCTGTCCCAGCGGGGGGCAGGCCGGGGCCATCCAACCCTACCTGGATGAACTGCGGCGTCTGGAGGCCATCGATCTGGACGGGGTCATTCCGGAGTTCGTCAGGCGGCTTCAGGCGGAGGAAGCCCTCAGGGCGCAGGTCTTGGGCTCCCTGGATGACCTTTTCGTGGACGAGTTCCAGGACCTGAACGCGGGCCAGTTCGAACTGGTGCGGATCCTGGCTGAATCGGCCCGGGTCTTTGCCATCGGCGATCCGGACCAGGCCATCTATGGCTTTCGGGGAAGCGACCCGGGGTTTTTCTTCCGCTTCGGCCAAATGCCCGGCACCGAGCAGGTGCTGCTGACCCGCAACTACCGCTCCTCCCCTGCCGTCATCGCAGCAGCCTCAGCCCTCATCAGCCACAACAGCCGTCCGTCCGGTCCGCCGCTGGTTGCCGAGTCCGTCCGTCCCGGCGGCATCGAACTCTACCGTGCCCCGTCACCGGCGGCCGAAGCGGAATTCATCGTGCGCAGGATCGAGGAGCTGATGGGCGGCATCGAACATTTTTCCCTCCACTCCGGCCGGGGCGGCGACGGCGGCCTGGGGCGCGGATTGGGCTTCTCCGACATGGCCGTGCTCTTTCGGCTCGGCAGACAGGCCGAAGAGATCGCCGCGGCCCTGGAGCGGCGCGGCATTCCCTTCCAGCAGGTGGGAGTCGTTCCCTTCTACCTGACTCCGGGGTTGCGGCCCGCCCACGATTTCCTTCAGGCCGCTGCCGGAACAGAGGTGATCGCCGACTGGCTCCGGCTCAGCGGGTGCCTGCCTGGGATCGGACCGGTCGCCGTCGGGCGGATGGAGGCATCCCTTCCGCTGACCGGGGACTTCTGGGCCTGCCTGGCCCTCCCTGACCTGCCGCAGGCAGCGGGGCTGGCGCTGACGGAGCTTCGTCAGGCCCTGGACAGCTTTCGGGAGGCCGTCAGCCGGAGCGGGTTGGCCGCCGGCCTGGCCGGGGTCCTGCCCTATCTCGGCATCGATCCGGAGTCGGCCGGTGTCCAAAGGCTGCTGGAGATGGCCGGCAGCTTCGGTAAGGGTCTGGTGGCCTTCGCAGGCCATCTGCGCCGATACGCCGAGGCCTCGGTCTACGACGAACGCGCCGAGGCCGTGGCCCTGATGACCCTGCACAGCGTCAAGGGACTGGAGTTTCCGGTGGTCTTCCTGGTTGGAGTGGAAGAGGGGCTCTTGCCCTGTTCGCTTTGGAACGACGTGAGCCTGGAAGAGGAGCGGCGGCTCTTTTATGTCGGCCTCACCCGCGCCCAGTCACGGGTGCTTCTGACCGCTTCCGAGAACCGTCCCTGGGCCGGACCTGCGCCCCGCGGGCTTTCGCGCTTTGTCGGCGAGATCCCGGCCGCGCTGCTGACGACCGCTGTGGCCGCTCCGGGAAGAAAGGTGAAGGCCCGCAAAGGCGTGGAGCAGATGGAGCTGTTTTAACTATGGGAAAAGGTCACTAAAGCTTGAATTATCCGCGGATCATCCTTAAGAAGGGGCGGGACGCGTCTTTGCGCCACGGCCACCCCTGGCTCTTCTCCGGAGCGATCGCCTCGCGGGAGGGGGACCCAGCTCCCGGCGATATCGTCCTGGCGGCCGATGCAGGCGGTCGTCCCCTGGCCCTGGGTTTCTTCAACAGGGGCGACATCGCCTTTCGCCTGATCACCGATGACCCGGAGTCCCGGATCGATGCGGGGTTCTGGCGGCGGCGTCTGGAGGGGGCCCTCGCCCTGCGCGGGCGGATCGTCCCGCCGGGGACGGACGCCTATCGCCTTGTCAACGCCGAGGGGGACGCCATGCCGGGACTGGTCGTCGACTGCTACGGCCGGTATCTCGTCATGACGATCGGGACGGCGGGAATGGAGCCGTGGCGCGAGACGATGATCGGACATCTCAGGGAACTGCTGAACCCCGATGGGATCCACGAGCGGAGCGAGGGGCGCTCCCGGCAGATTGAGGGGCTGGCCGACCGGATCGGTCCCGTTGCCGGTCAGATTCCCGGGAACGTCGAGATCGTTGAGAACGGCCTTCGCTTCGAGGTCGATCTTGTGACCGGGCAGAAGACGGGGTTCTTCCTGGACCAGCGCCTCAACCGGGAGATTGTGGGGAGGCTGAGCGGCGGGGCGGCGGTCCTGAACTGCTTTTCCTACACCGGGGCCTTCTCCGTTTATGCCGCCCGGGGCGGGGCGGCTCGCGTCGTCTCCGTGGAGGCCTCGGCGGCGGCCAACGCGATCGCCCGCCGGAACCTCACCCGGAACGGACAGTCGCCTGAGGACCACCCGGTCCTCACGGCCAACTGTTTCGATTATCTTCGGGAGGAGGGAGACCTTTTCGACTTGATCATTCTCGATCCGCCCGCCTTTGCCAAGTCGCGGCGGGACGTGGAGCGGTCGGCCCGGGGCTACAAGGAGATCAATCTCCAGGCGGCCCGGCGCCTTAGGGAGGGGGGACTTCTGGCCACCTTCTCCTGCTCGAACCCTGTCGACGAGGGGCTCTTCGCCAGGATCGTCCTGGGGGCCCTTCGGGACGCGGGGAAAAGAGCCCGGGTCCTCCGCGTCCTCGGGCCGGGTCCGGACCATCCCTTTGACCTCGCACATCCCGAGGGACGCTACCTCAAAGGCCTCCTCCTCTGCCTCTATTCGGCCTGAGGAGGGGCTGAGCCCCCGCGTCACCGCTCACGGTCCTGTGTTCCAGGAAAGGAAAATCCGGAGCTGTTCAGGGTTTTTTCAGGTTGCCCGCGATCCGATCTTGGATGAGCTGCGAGGCAAGGTTATTGCCTGCCGTCCCGGTCCGGACCGAGACCGCCGTCAGATTCTTTTCGACATACTCGACCGAGATCAGAACCTTTTCGTCTTGCACAACCGCCGTAAACTCCCCAGTGGCGATTTTCCTGAGCCGTGTCACCTCGGTCGCCTTGAGGTCGGCCAGGGTCTTCTCGCAGGCGTTCCACACCGAATCGAGGGAGGAGGTGTAGGTGGCCCGAAGAAAGCCGTCAGTGTAAATGAATTCCCCCGATCGGATGCCGATCGTCTTGTTGCCCACGATAAGGGCGGTGTCGCAGGCCGTCATCAGAAGAAGGGTCGAAACCGACACGGCCAATCCTAGAAGTCGCTTCATAAGGGTTCCTTTCTCCCCCGGCTTCCGAGGGACGATGACCCGGCGGGGAGCCCCTGACCGGGCGATCCGGGGCTCCCCGCCACCGTTGCTCCGATCATAGGCCAGGGACGGGCGGCTTGTCAATGCCATCCCGCCTTGGGTCGTGCGTCATTTTGGGCCGGAAGCGTATCTTCATGAGCGACTGTGAGGACCAGCTTCTGGCCCAAAGTGCCACATTGATACACCATCCCACCCGCAGTGATGATCCTTCAGAGGATAAGAAACACGGCCTGGACCAGGGCCCAGATCAGGGTGGCGGCGGTGACGACGATCGTGGCGTTGCCCAGCAGGCGGTGGAAGAACCGTTCTCCCGTCCGTTCCCGGTATCCCACGATGAAGCCGATCAGGACCCCGGAGACGAGGCCTCCGCCGTGGGCCCAGTTGTTGATTCCCGGGAAAAAGAGGCCGAAGAGGACCAGTCCCACAACCCATCCCAGGGCGTGGCGGTAGATCTGCTCCCCGTAAAAGCCCCCGCGGCTTTTGCCATAGTAAAGGATCGCCCCGATAAGGCCGCAGATGGAAGCCGACGCGCCGATCGTGAATGGGACACCGGCCAGCCAGGAGAGGAAAAAGCCTGCGGCGCCCGTCCAGACGTAGAGGACCGCGAAGCGGGGGAGGCCGAACTCCGCCAGGACGAAGGGGGCCAGTTGCCGGAGGGCCATCATGTTGAAGAAGATGTGGAGGATTCCCCCGTGGAGGAAGGAGGCCGAGATCAATGTCCACCAGCGGCCGTACCCGTCGATCGGCAGGGCCCCTGTGGCGCCGAGCAGAAAGAGGCTCGCATCCGAGGGAGAGAGGAACATCATTGGGTTTGCCGAGAGACTCAGACCCGACGGGTTGATCAGGAGCGACAGAATATAGAAAGCCACGTTGGTGGCGACGATGGTGCCGACGGGATCGAACCGGAAAAGGGAACGCCCCCCAAAAAGACCCCTTTTCCACAGGGCACCCGGGCGGGCCATCCCGCAGTAGGGACAGACGGGCTCGTCGCTGCTGATGAGCTTGCGGCAGTTCGGGCAGAGCATCGATTTCTTCTCGACCATGCCGAAATTCCGTTTACAGGAACCTCATGATCGTCGGGATGGCGACGAAGGTTCCGATGGAAGTGGTCAGGTTGACGACGGCGACGATCAGAAGGAGCCGCGTGATCTTGTTCCGGAAAAACCCCCGGACGGAGGTGATGTCGTCCTTGAGGGCAAGGAAGTCCCGGACCTGCGGTTTGCGAAGGGACGCTTCCACAAGTCCCGCTACCCAACCGGCTGCAAGCAGGGGGTGAAGCGTGGTGATGGGGGCCGAGAGGGCCGAGGCCAGGATCGTCAAGGGATGTGCCAGGAGGATCAGGGCCCCGAGGCCTGAGAAGCTTGCGGTGATCGCGGCCCACCAGGTGATCATTTTGAGGCTTGCCTGGGATCCCGAGACCACGAAGCCATAGATGAAAAGGCCCACGATGGCCAGGGAGAAGAACCAGCCGGCAAAGCGGCCCCAGATGCCCTTCTCGGGGATATGATTCAAAGCCTCGATGTCAATGTCTTCCCCAAGGTGTGCCAGGATCCCGGGCACGTGGCCCGCGCCCACGACTGCCACGATCCGTTCACCAGGCGCATGGCCGATGCTATCGGCCAGGTAGAGGTCCCGCTCGTCGATCAGGGTCGTCTTGAGGCCCGGGAGCTTGTCTCCGACCGTCTGCAGGGCCAGCTCCAAGACATCGTGTTGCTTGAGCTTTTCGATCTCCTCCTCGGTGATCTCTTCGCTGGCGAACAGCGACATGAGGACCTCGGTGAGGAAATTCACCTTGCTCCAGAAACCCATCATCCGCCAGGTCCGCAGGAGCGTTACCCGGATCTCGCGGTCGGCCAGGACGATCCGGGCCCCGATCTCCTCTCCCCGGGAGATGGCCCTGAGCATCTCCTCACCGGGGGTGATGTTGAACTTCTGGGCGATCTTGCGCTGGAGGGAGGCCATGATGAGCTGGGACAGCAGGATCGAGGTCCGCTTCTCCCGGATCACCTTGACGATGTCCGTCTCCCGCCACTGGTCCTGCTTCCGGATCGCCTCGTAGCGGGGCTTGCAGAGCTCGACGCAGACCGTATCGGGCCGCTCGTCGGCGATGACCTGCTCCACCAGGTCGGCGCTTTCCCTGGAGACGTGGGCCGTTCCGATCAGGGTGATTCGCCGGCCTTCGCGCTCGATATGGTGGACGTTCTGGTTTTCCAACTCAATTCCCTTCCGAGATCTTCAGGGGAGCTCATTACCAACATTTACCCCCGATGTAAAGGGAAATGGTTTACGGCCGCCCCGGATGATGCTAGAGGTAGCATGGACCGCTCGGCAGGGGAAAGGGATGGAGACGGTATGGCGGGGGCAATGAGAATCGGCGATCGCATCACGATCTGGATCTCCGATGTGGCTTTCGGCGGGGACGGCGTCGGCCGCACGGGGGAACGGGTGGTCTTCGTTCCCTTCACCGTCGACGGGGACGTGGCGGAGGTGGAGATCACCGATCTCAAGCGGCGCTATGCCCGGGGGAGGCCTGTCGGGATCGTCGCCCCGTCCCCCCACCGGACGGAGCCTCCGTGCCCGTACTATGGCCGCTGCGGCGGCTGCAGGATGCAGCATATCCTCTATGACCACCAGTTGGAGATCAAGGAGCGGCAGGTGGCCGAAACGCTCAGAAGGATCGTGAAGCGGCCCCTGCCGCCGGTGGTTCCGGTGATCCCTTCGCCCAAGTCCTACGGCTGGCGGATCAAGGCGGAGTTCCATCTGGCCGGGGGGAGGGGCTCTGCCAGGCGCGTGGGATGGATGGCCCTGGCCAGCCACGAGATCGTCGAGGTCGAGCGCTGCGCGATCCTGGATGAATCGCTCAACGAGCAATACCGGAGATTCCGTGAGGCCCTGCGCTCCGGGGCCGTCCGGGCGCCGGGCGATGAGTGGGTGGCCTGGGCCGGAGGCCCGGGAGAGAAGGAGGCCGGGGCCGCGGATCCGTCGGGAAGACCGGCGGACATCACGCGGATCGTCGCGGGCAAGGCCTTTACCTTGTCCCACCGGGGTTTCTTTCAGGCCAACGGCTTTCTGGTCGACGAACTCGTCGGGCAGGTGGTGGCCATGAGCGCCCTGACCGGCTCCGAAACCGTGGTCGATGCCTACGGCGGGGCGGGCCTCTTCTCCCTTTTCCTCGGGCCCCGGGCCGGACGGCTCGTGGGGATCGAGGGGGACAGGGAGGCGGTCCGTTGCGCCCGGATCAACCTCGATCGGGCGGGGCTCCGGGGGGTGGAGTTCGTCCACGGCGATGTGGCCGATGTCCTCGAGAGGACCTTTGTCCGGCCCTCCGGGAGGGCCGATGTGGTCGTCCTCGATCCCCCCCGCGACGGCTGCGGCGAGGCAGTCATCGAGAAGGTGGCGGCCCTCCGTCCGCGGCGCATCGTCTACGTCTCCTGCAATCCGGCGACCCTGGCACGGGACATCGGGCGCCTGGCCAAGGGGGGGTATCTCCCGAATCGCCTCCAGCCCCTGGACATGTTTCCCCAGACGGCCCACGTGGAGGTGGTGGCCCTTCTGACGCCGGCCGACGGAGATGGGGAGGATCCGGAAGGTTGAGTGCTCCGGTGGCAGGGAGGGTGGTGACTCATTATATGTCGGGGATGGATTTCGGGCGCTCATGAATCCTTTTCGACCCTGCAGCGTCTCGTTGCGCTGCACCGGCAAAACTCGCGCCTGACGGCGCTCAAACAGTTGCCGCTGCGACCGTTGCGCTTCGACGGCAGGAGGCCCCGAAAAATCTTCAAATCGCGCCCCCAAAATCCATCCTACGACACAGGGCAAACTGAGTCACTACCTCAGGGAGGATTCGATTGCGAAGAAGCGGCGCATATGCTATGAATTTAAGGTATTTCTGGCCCGCCCCGCGCTTCACGAGCGAGATCACCGACGGGAGGAGGAACACCCATGATCCAAACGGCCATCACGGAAATGTTCGGAATCGAGTATCCCATCCTCTGCGGGGCCATGATGTGGCTCTGCAAACCC
>JAJFUM010000195.1 GCA_021372415.1 Deltaproteobacteria bacterium | reverse complement strand
ATAAAATGGAGCGGGCGAACGGATTTGAACCGTCGACGTCCACCTTGGCAAGGTGGCACTCTACCGCTGAGTTACGCCCGCTCATGAGGTGATGGGCGTGTCTATAACAGATAAGAACCGTTTGTCAACAGAAAACTTGCCTTTCCCGCGCCACGGCCGCGTCAACGCCGGTCGACCCTTTCCATGAACCCCCGGACCGCGTCGAGGTAGGCCTCCATCCCCTCCTGGAAGATGTCGTTATGGCCGGCGTTCGGGATCTTGAGGAGCCTTTTCTCGGCCGACCCGGATGCCTCGTAGAGCTCCTCGCCCTCGGCAAAGGAGATGATCTGGTCGTATTCGGCATGGATGATGAGGGTCGGCTTGGCGATCCGCCTGATCTTCCGCGCGTTCAACGGGCCGTCCTCCTCGGTGATCGCAGGGTCCTCGATCCCCATGAGGCTCAGGAGCGGGAGGATCCGGGAAAAACCGCTTTCGATGATCAGGCCGGCGACGGCCTCCGGGTTCCGGAAAGCGACGTCCAAGGCAGGGGCGCTTCCCAGGGACCGCCCCATCACCGCCATCGGCCCTCCGTATCCCCTCTCCCTGAGCCAGGGCGTCAGGAATCCGTATGCCGCCTGGGCGTCCTGCATCATGGCCGAGAACGTCGGCCTTCCCGTGGAGGCGCCGTATCCGCGGTAATCCACGGGGATGAAATTGATCCCCATCCGGTTGAAGATCCCGGCGATGTCGTCGTAATCCGCCACGATCTCCCCGTTGCCGTGGAAGAAGAGGATGTTGGGCGCGCCTTCCCCTTCCCCGGCCCCCGCCCCCGCCCCCGCCCCATGGAAGCGTCCCCCCAGGACCGCCCCTCCCTCCACGGGAATCTGGAGCCTCTCGTAACCGCCGTGATCCGGGTATCCCCGTTCGGACCTGGGATAGAAAAGGACCTGGGAGATCCCGTCTGCATCGAGGGTCGGATAGTGAAGCCGGTCCAGTTCGTCCATGCCGGTTCCCCTTTCGCTGTCTCGTGGTTCAGTTTCTCTTCAGGCTTGACCGGTAAAACTTGATAAAATAGTCCACGCCGGAGACGATCGTGAGCACCAGCGCGATATAGAGGATCACCATCCCGACCATGTGGGCGTCGGCGCCGATGAAGGGGTAATGGATCATCAGCGCGGAGACGGCAAAGATCTGGCAGAGGGTCTTGCGTTTGCCCAACGGGCTGGCCTGGATGACCAGGCCTTCGGAGGAGGAGATGCTGCGGATCCCGTCCACGGTAAAATCGCGGATGATGATAACGGCCACGATCCAGGCCGGGATGCGCCCGATGGGGATCAACAGGATCATCGCCGTATTGACGATCAGCTTGTCGGCGATCGGATCGAGGAACTTTCCCATCGTGGTGACGATTCCGTATCTTCGCGCGATATAGCCGTCCAAAAGGTCCGTCAGGGCCGCAACGATGAACAGGACCGCGATGACCAGGCTGTAGGCCGGCCCCGGTGAGCTGAGCAGGCAGAAGAGGAACGGGATGACCCCGATCCGGACCATGGAGATCGTGTTGGGCAGGTTGAAGATGTTCCTCTGATCAGGGGGAATGGGCAGCCTGTCAAAGGAGCGTTTCAGCAGATCGATCATTTACCGGTTTCCCCGCCTTCCCTCTGCCTGATGTACTGGTCAAGACACTTCTGGCTGCAGAAATAAAGGGTCTTTCCGTCCACGGTAGCCTTCCAGGCATTGCTCACCGGGATGTAGGTATGGCACAGGGGATCTTCAACCAGATCCTCCCCTGCCTTGGGTTTTCTGAGGGCACCCGATGTCCCCAGCTCCGGGGGAGCCGACCGGAACATCCGGACGACCTTGTAGACGAGATAGAGGATTACGATCCCGATGAGCAGTCTGAATATCATCCCTCTCCATCCTTATCTGAATTCCGGGGGTCCCCTGCGACGCCTCAGAGGCGGCCGGCGGATTGCTCCAGCTTCTCCACCCCGTCCCGATCCGTCAGACGATCCATCAGCCCGCGGACCGATACGCCGAACTCAGGGTGGATCACATAAGAGGCAATCTCGCAGAGGGGAATGAGCACGAAGGCCCGTTTGTGCAGTTCCGGATGGGGGATCCTCAGCCCCTCCTCATGAACCACGTCCTGGCCGTAGAAGAGGATGTCCAGATCCATGACCCTGGGTCCCCATTTCGGGCCATCGCCCCGGCCCATGCCCCGTTCGATCTCCTTGAGCACCCCCAGAAGCCTCTGCGGCGACAGGACCGTCCGGATCTCGGCCACGGCATTGATAAAGTCCGGCTGGTCCTGCGGCCCGACCGGCTTGGTTCGATAGAGGGAGGAGGCGCGCAACAACCGGATTCCCGGAATCGCCCCCACCTTCTTCAGGGCGTCGCGGCAGCCTTCGGCAGGGTCGCCCAGGTTTGCGCCGACCCCCACGAAGGCGATGACCCCGCGGATCTCCTCGCCCGACTCCCCCCGGAATCCCATCGCGGCACCGCTATCCGGCCTTCTTCAGTCCCAGGACGTCCCGCATGTCGTAAATCCCGTTGGGCCGGCCGACCAGCCAGAGGGCCGCCCGGATCGCCCCGCTGGCGAAATTGTCCCGGCTGTGCGCCCTGTGGGTGATCTCCAGCCGCTCCCCCATGCCGCCGAAGATCACGGTATGCTCCCCGACGATGTCCCCGGCCCGGATCGTCTGGATTCCGATCTCGTCCTTCTTCCTCTCGCCGACCATGCCCTCGCGGCTGTACACGCCCACCTGGCCGAGATCCCTTCCC
>JAJFUM010000191.1 GCA_021372415.1 Deltaproteobacteria bacterium | reverse complement strand
GTCCCCATCCTGGCGAAGGCCGGATCGTCGGGAATCCCCCGCCGGAGCCACTCGGGTTTCCGGATGTACGTTTCGTTCTTACGTCCCTGAGTCATAATCCATCATCGTCCTGACCGGAAAACGCGATCCCTCCGCGCGCTGGACATTCTCCGACCCTGCTCCCCCTCGCTACGCTGCGGGGGCAGGGGACCCCGAAAAATCTCCAATGCGCACTTCCGGGATCCGATTTCCCAGTTGCGCCTGCCCTCTGAATCTTCAGATGCTCCTTCCTGAAGAACAGCCACGGATATTCCCGTATAAAGAATGTTCCTTTCCCGTCAACCCAACGCCCTGTCGAGGGGATGGGGTTTCGCAAGGGGCACATGGGAGATTTTTTCGGGGCCCCTGCCGCCGCAACGGAGCGCCCGCCGGGAAAACTGTCTGAGCACCGAAGGTGCGAGTTTTTTCCCGGCAGCGCAGTGAGGACGTGCAGGGTCGAAAAAAGGTCCCGTGCTCCGCGAAATCCCTCCCCGAGACATCTCCCTCTCTACCCCGTCAGGCAGGGGTTCCGGGCCGCCGCGGTCTCGTCGAGCCTCCGGACCTTGCACCGGCCCGGGGCCTCCCGGAGGAGCTGCGGATTCTCGGCCGCTTCCTTCGCGATGGCCTGGAGGGCCTCGATAAACCGGTCCAGGTCCTCCTTCGACTCGGTCTCCGTGGGCTCGATCATGAGTGCCCCGTGGACGACCAGGGGGAAGTAGATCGTCGGCGGATGATAGCCGTAGTCCATGAGTCGCTTGGCGATGTCCAGGGTCATGATCCCCGAGGCCTGCTGGTCCTGGTCCGAGAAGACACACTCGTGCATGCAGGGCCTGTCGAAGGCCAGGTGGAGCGTGCCTTTGAGCCTCTCGCGGACATAGTTGGCGTTCAGGACCGCCAGGCGGCTGGCCATCTTCAGTCCCTCGGGCCCCATGGAGCGGATGTAGCTGTAGGCCCGGACCAGGACGCCGAAATGTCCGTGAAAAGCCAGGACCCGGCCCACGGAGTCCGGGAAGTCCTCCCTCAATTCGTAGAGGCCGTCCCTCTCGACCACCCGGGGAACGGGCAGGAAGCGGGCCAGGTCTTTGCGGACGGCCACCGGCCCTGCGCCGGGGCCGCCCCCGCCATGGGGCGTGGAGAAGGTCTTGTGGAGGTTCAGATGGAGGATGTCCACGCCGATCTGTCCCGGCTTCACCACGCCCATGACGGCGTTCATGTTGGCCCCGTCGCCGTAGAGAAGGCCGCCCTTGTCGTGGACGATCCTGGCGATCTCGCGGATGTTTTCCTCGAAGAGCCCCAGGGTGTTGGGGTTGGTGATCATGATCCCCGCCGTATCCTCGTCCATGAGGCCGGCCACGACGGACGGATCCAGGACGCCCCTCCCGTCGGAGGGAACCGGGACCGGGGCGTAGCCGCACAGGGCTGCGCTCGCCGGGTTGGTCCCGTGCGCCGTGTCAGGGATGAAGATCTTGGTCCGCTGCCTCCCCCGGCTCCGGTGCCAGGCATGGAGGACCAGCATCCCTGTGAGCTCCCCCTGGGCTCCGGCAGCCGGCTGGAGCGTCACGGCATCGAGTCCCGTGATCTCGGCCAGGTCCCGTTCCAGCTCGGCCATGAGCCGCAGGGCCCCCTGGCAGAGGAAAGCGGGCAGGAGGGGATGGGCCGAGCTGAAGCCCGGGAGGGCTGCCTGGCGCTCGTTCGTCTTGGGGTTGTACTTCATCGTGCAGGACCCCAGGGGATAGAGGCCCGTGTCCACGCCAAAGTTCCAGGTGGAAAGCCGCGTGTAGTGGCGGACCACCTCTACCTCGCTGAGATCAGGAAAGTCCGGCCCCCCACCCGTCAGCTCCGCCGGCAGGGGAGCTTCCGGGACATCGCCTGGGGGCATGGAGTATCCGCACCGCCCCTTCTTCCCCCGCTCCCAGAGGAGCGGTTCGTTGAGGATCAGTCCCGAGGTTCCCAGTGTCTCTGTCATGACCGCACCTCCCTCACCAGGGCGTCTATCTGTTCCCGGCCCGCCGTCTCGGTGACGCAGATCAGGTAATGACCGGCAAGCTCCGGGTAATGAGCCGCCAGCGGGAGCCCCGCGACGATCCGCTTCTCGAGGAGCCGCCGGTAGAGTGGATCGAACCCGCCCGGGGCCGTGACGACGAACTCGTTGAAGGTCGGGGCGCTCAAAGGGATGAGGCAGCCCGCCTCCCGGAGGGCTCCCTTGAGATACTCGGCCTTGTCGTGGTTGAGGCTGGCGAGCCTCCGGATCCCCGTCCCGCCCAGGGAGGCCATGTAGGCCGCCGCAGTGAGTGCGCAGAGGCTGTTGTTGGAGCAGATGTTCGAGGTCGCCTTCTCGCGGCGGATGTGCTGCTCCCGCGTGGCAAGCGTCAGGACGAAGCCCCTTTTGCCGTCGCGGTCCTTGGTGAGCCCCACGAGGCGGCCCGGCAGGTTTCGCATGTGGGCCTTGCGGCTCGCCAGGATCCCCAGGCCCGGCCCGCCGAAGGAGCGGGGGATGCCCAGGCTCTGGCCCTCGCCCGCCACGACGTCCGCCCCCTGGCTCCCGGGGCTCTTCAGGAGGCCGTAAGCCAGGGCCTCCGTGAAGCCCGCGACCATCAGCCCGCCCGAAGCGTGGATCCGCTCGGCGGCCATGCCGAGATCCTCGATGCAGCCGAAGAAGTTCGGCGACTGGATAGCAAGGGCAGCCAGATCCTTCTGGCCCTCCAGGGAAGCAAGGTCGGTCAGGCCCGTGGGAAGACAGGGCAGCTCCAGGATCTCGTAGCCTGTGGGCGCAAAGTAAGACCGGACCACCTGCCGGTAGTGGGGGTGTATCGCCCGGGAGACGGCGACCCTCTTGCGCCTGGTGATCCGCACCGCCATGAGGAGGGACTCGGCCAGTGCCGTGGCCCCGTCGTAGTGGGAGGCCGTCGCCACCTCCATCCCGATCAGGCGCGCCGCCAGGGTCTGGTACTCATAGATCCCCTGGAGGGTCCCCTGGAGCATCTCGGGCTGGTAAGGCGTGTAGGAGGTGAGGAATTCGGAGCGGCCGATCAGGGAGGTCACCGCGGCCGGGATGTGGTGGTCGTAGCTCCCGGCGCCGAGGAAGAGGCTGTACCGGGGGGAAACGGCCGTTTCAGCGGCCATCCCGTCCATCCGCCGGTCGAGCTCCCATTCGGTCAAGGCCGCGGGCAGGTTCAGTTCCTCTTTCATCCGACAGTCGGCCGGAACGGCCTCGAAGAGTGAGTCGAGGTCCTTGAGGCCCAGGACACCCAGCATGGCGGCGATGTCCTCGTCGGTATGGGGCAGATAACGCATCGTCAGGCTCCTTTCAGGGTGGCCCGATATCCCTCGGCACTCATGAGCGACTCCACCGCGGCGAGGTCGTCCGGCTTGATCCGGACCATCCACCCCTGGCCGTAGGGGCTCTGGTTCAGGATCGACGGATCGTCCGCCAGAGGGGTGTTGATCTCCACGATTTCCCCGGCGATCGGAAGGAAGCACTCGGAGACGGACTTCACCGACTCCACCGTGGCAAAGACCGCCCCCTTGGCCAGGCGGGCGCCGACTGCC
>JAJFUM010000169.1 GCA_021372415.1 Deltaproteobacteria bacterium | reverse complement strand
TGATTTGCGCTGAGACGATCAAGCATTTGCGAGTGCTGCGCTGCGACGGCAAGGGGCCCCGAAAAACTTTTAAATCGCACCGCATGAAGCCGATTTCCAGGATTGCAATGAAGTGTTGACGGGCCCCTTTCCCGGCAAGGTGCCGATTCACTGTTTATAAGGAGTTTGGAGATGCTTCTGGTCATCGATGTGGGGAATACGAACACGGTCCTGGGACTCTATGACGGCCAGGACCTGGTCCACGACTGGCGGATCCGGACGGTGATCGACCACACCGTCGACGAGTATGGGATGCTGATCCTGAACCTCTACAAGAACAGCCGGATCAGTTCGAAGGCCATCCGGGACATCATCATCTCCTGCGTCGTCCCGCCGATGCTCAATATCCTGGAGCCCCTCTGCCAGCGGTATTTCGGCATCACGCCGCTCATCGTCGGGCCGGGCATCAAGACGGGGATGCCGATCTTCTACGACAACCCCCGGGAGGTGGGGGCGGACCGGATCGTCAATGCCGTGGCCGCCTACGAGAAGCACCGTCGGGCCTTGGTCATCGTTGATTTCGGCACGGCCACGACCTTCGACTACGTCTCGCCGAAGGGGGAATACATGGGGGGCTGCATCGCCCCGGGGATCATGATCTCGAGCGAGGCCCTCTTCACGCGGGCCTCCAAGCTCCCGAGGGTGGAATTCAGCAGGCCCCGGCTCGTGATCACAAAGGATACGATAAGCGGCATGCAGGCCGGGATCATGTACGGCTATGCGGGCCTCGTGGACGGGATCGTGGAGCGGATGAAGGCCGAGGCCGGCACCGACCCCCTCGTGATCGCGACAGGCGGCCTGGCGAGGGTGATCGCCGGGGAGTCCAAGCTGATCGATCAGGTCGACGAGATGCTGACCCTCGAGGGACTCCGGATCATCTTCATGCGGAACCGGACGAGTCCATCCCCCTGAGGGGGGACGTTTGTGGCTTGAAGATCGGATCCCTCGATGCGCGCATTGGAGATTTTTCGGGGTCCCTGCCCCCGCAGCGGAGCGCCGGCAAAGGCGACTGTCTGAGCGCCGTCAGGCGCGAGTTTCGTCTTTGCAGCGAAGCGAGGAGATGCAGGGTCGAAAAAGGTCCGGCGCGCAAAGGGATCCAGATTTTCAAGCCGCTGAGTAGAGTCATATGCTGAATGTGGGTTTGACAGGCGGGATCGCCAGCGGCAAATCGACCGTCGCCCGAATGCTTGCGGAGCTGGGGGCGATCGTCATCGATTTCGACGAGATTGCCCATGAGGTCGAGGCGCCTGGAATGCCGGCCTGGAAGGCGATCGTCGACCATTTCGGAGAGGGGGTCCTCGGCGAGGACCGGACGATCGACCGTCGCAAGCTCGGCGCCATCGTCTTCGCCGATCGCGATAAACTCGCCCTCCTCAACCGGCTGGTCCATCCGGCCGTCCTGGCCGAATGGGAGGCGAGGATCGATCGGATCCGGAGAGAACAGCCGGAGGCCGTGGTCCTGTCCGACATTCCGTTGCTCGTGGAAGCGGGGCTTCGGGATCGCGTCGATTGGGTCCTCCTGGTCCACATCCCCCCTGAAGAGCAGATCCGGAGGCTGATGGAGCGCAACGGCTGGAGCCGCGACGAGGCCGGGGCCCGCCTGGCCTCGCAGATGCCCATCGACGAGAAGCTCACTTGGGCGGACCGGGTCATCCGCAACGACGGCCCGATCGAGCAGACCCGCCGGACGGTTCTGCAGCTCTGGGAGGAGCTTGTCAGGAGGGCGCGGGCCAAGGCCGGGACTGACCGGGACGGGCCGTAGGCAGGAACTTAGGGATGGAGGGTGAACGATGATCGAAAGGAATGTGGCCACGGACTTCTCCCCGACCGTGACGGCGCCTCGGATCGATCCGACAGCCTATGTGCACCCCTTGGCGGCGGTGATCGGGAATGTCCGCCTGGGAAGGAACGTGATGGTCTCGCCGACGGCTTCCGTACGCGGCGACGAAGGGCAGCCGCTCCACATCGGCGACGATTCGAACATCCAGGACGGCGTGGTCATCCACGCCCTCGAGACCGAGCTGAACGGGAGACCCGTGGAGAAAAATCTGCGCGAGGTGGCCGGGGTCCTTTACGCGGTCTACGTGGGCAACCGGGTCTCCCTCGCCCATCAGGTCCAGATCCACGGCCCGGCCGTCGTTCTGGACGACACCTTCGTCGGGATGAAGAGCCTGGTGTTCCGGTCCGAGGTGGGCCGGGACTGCGTGATCGAGCCCGGCGTGATCCTGATGGGGGTCCGCGTCGCTGACCGCCGTTACTGTCCGGCCGGTTCGGTGATTCGGAATCAGGCCGACGCCGACGCCCTGCCGGCCATCACCGACGACTACCCGCTCAGGGAGATGAACCGTGGGGTTGTCCACGTGAATACGGCCCTGGCCAAGGGATATCTGGCCGCATCCCGGTGAACGCCAAGTCATGACTCTCGACGACCCTCCGCCCTGGTTCCCTGGAGCTCCCGGGGGGCTGCTGGGACGGGTTTTTCAGGCGTGCCGCGAAAGCACGATGTGTGCTTGAGGCGCACATCGATCTTTCCATGATCAGTGGCCTTGATCCCCCAGAGGGATGAGACGTTCAGTGCGATATCCGCACTTTTGACACTCCTGACAGGCATATCCCCTCGAATCCTTCCGCCCCGGGAACAGTCGCCCCTTCCTGTCTTTTCTTTATATATTGTTGATATTAAAAGATAAAAAACGAAAGCCCTTTTTGCTGAAATGCCGAAGCTGTTCCACCTATTGGCACCCATATTGCTACACTGTAACCAGATACGCTCCACCCAAGGACCGACTAGGTCTCAACCCGTATGGCATCGGAGAAAGGGGTTTCGTATTGACATCTCACGACCCGTCTGTTAAAAATTTAACCTTCCTGTCATTTCAAATTATACCGGAACGGTCCCCGAGGTGAACGGCCCGGGATCGGGGAGGTCGAAAAGTCTGCGCGGAAGCAATCCGAGCAATCGGATGGAAAATCGAAACAATCGAATGTCTTAGGAGGTAGGTATGGCTCGTTTAAATGAGCATGAGGGTAAAGCGTTATTCAAGATTGCCAAGATGCCGATCCCCCAAGGGGATGTCGCCAAGACGCCGGAAGAAGCCAGGAAGATTGCTGAAAAACTGGGAAAGCCCGTGGTGATCAAGGTCCAGATCTGGACCGGCGGCCGTGGGAAGGCGGGCGGCGTGAAGTTTGCCGATACCCCTGAAGAGGCCGAGAAGCAGGCAGCCGCCCTCCTGGGGGCCACGATCAAGGGTTACCTGGTGGAGAAGGTCCTGGTCGAGGAGAAACTGGCCATTGACAGGGAATACTACGCAGGTATCGTCGTGAACGCCCAGGCCGACGCCCGTTGCCCCGTCTTCATGGTCTCCACCGAGGGCGGCATGGACATCGAGTCGGTCCCCGGCGACAAGATCGCCATGATGAACATCGATGTCATCCGCGGCTTCAAGATCTACGACGCCCTCAATCTCGCCAACAAGGTCAAGGTTCCCAGCGGACACATCACCCAGGTCGCCCGGCTCCTGGTCGGCCTCTATGAAACCTTTAAAAATTTCGGTTGCCGCCTCATCGAGATCAACCCCATGGTCGTTACCAAGGACGGCAAAGTCCTGGCCAGCGACTGTCGGATTTCAATCGACGATTCCTCAGCGATCCGCCATCCGGAACTGGGGATCGAGGTGGCCCGCGAGTCGGGAACGCCCCCCACGGAGCTGGACAAGATCGCCTGGTGGGTGGAGGAGAAGGACCTCCGCGGGACCTGCTACTTCGCCGAGATGAACAACCAGATCAAGGGGGAGTGCTTCGGGACGATCGGTTATCACGGCATGGGCGGCGGTGGCGCCATGCTCGGGGTCGACGGCCTCAACAAGCAGAGTCTCCGGGTCCCCGACTTCGCCGATACGAGCGGCAATCCTCCGGCCTCCAAGGTCTATCGCGCAGCCAAGCTCGTCTTCTCCCAGCCGGGTATTGATGGATACATGCTGGGCGGATTCATGGCGGCCAACCAGGAACAGTGGCACCATGCCCACGGCGTCGTCAAGGCCCTGAGGGAGGAACTGCCCAAATATCCTGGCTTCCCCGTCATGCTGCTCCTGGCCGGCAACAAGGAAAAAGAGTCCCTGGAAATTCTGAGGGAGGGAACGAAAGATCTCAACGCCCGGATCCGGATCTACGGCGGCGAACGTGTCTACGACACGGTCGGCCTTGCCGCGGAGATGAAGGAGATGGTTCTCGAATACAAGAAGGAACAGAAGAAGAAAGGGTAAAGGAGGCCACCCATGGAGTTTCAGGAACAGACGATCAAGGTCATCATTGATGACAGCAAATGCGCAGCATGTGAGTCCAAGGCCTGCATCGCGGCCTGCAAGACCTACGCTCGGGGGATATTGGTCCTGAAAGACGGCAAGCCCGCTGTGGAAGGGGATGCCAAGCGGCTCGGCACGGAGTGCCTGGCATGCGAATATGAGTGCTGGTTCAGGGGAAAAGGGGCCATCAAGATCGAGGCGCCGATCCCGGGGCTGGATGAGTACCGTAAGAAGCACGGAATATCCTAACCAAGAAGGTGGTGAAAATATGGCTATCTTGCTGACGAAGTCAACGAAAGTGGTGATTCAGGGGATTACGGGCCGCGAAGGTTCCATGCGCGCCAAGTTCATGCGGCGCATGGGGACGAACGTCGTCGCCGGCGTCACGCCTGGCCGCGGCGGCGAGGAAGTGGACGGGATTCCCGTGTACAATACAGTCAAGGACGCCGTGAAGAACCACGGCCTGTTCGATGTCTCCGTGACCTTCATTCCCGGGACCGGCCTGAGAGACGCCGTCCTCGAGGCCTTGGATTCGGACGTCAAGTGGATCGTCATGCCCGTCGAGCGCGTCCCCCTCTTTGACATCCTGGAGATGGTCGGCTACGCGAAACAGAAGGGGGCCAAGCTTCTGGGACCGGGCTCCATCGGGGTCAACGCCCCCGGTGTGGGCGTCCTGGGATGGCTGGGCGGTTCGGTCGAGTTCGCCAATCGGCATTTTGTGCCGGGCCATGTGGGCGTCATCTCCCGCAGCGGCGGTCAGTCTGGGACCTTGCCCTACGTCATCGCCCAGGCGGGTTTCGGCGTCAGTACGGTCCTCCATGTGGGGACCGAGCCGGTGACGGGCATGTCTTTTTCCGATGTCCTGCCCCTGTACCAGGAAGACCCTGATACGGACGTCATGGCCATCTTCGGCGAGATGGGCGGCTCCCACGAGGAGGAGGCGGCCCAGTTGGTGAAGTCCGGCAAATTCACCAAGCCGATCATCATCTACGTGTCCGGCGCCTGGGCGCCCGCGGGGATGTAGTTCTCCCACGCCAGCGCCATCGTGGAGCGGGGCAGCGGTTCGACCCAGGACAAGATCACGCGGCTCAGGGAAGCGGGAATCATCGTGGTGGACAACCCCAACGAGATCCCGGGGAAACTCAAGGAATTCAACAAGCAAGGCAAACTCAGGGTTAAATAACCCCCAATCGAGAAAGGAGATACGATTATGGCAGTCATGAGGTCTGTGTTCTATGTTCCGGCGAACCAGGAGAAATTCATTGTCAAGGCCCCGGGAATTCCGGCCGATGTGATCACCCTGGACTTGGAAGATGCCGTTCCGCCCTCTGAGAAGGTTAAGGCCCGCGAGTTGGCCAGGGAAAACCTGAAGCTTGTCGGTTCGGGCGGCGCGAAGGTCTTCTCCCGGATCAACAACTGGGAAACCCTGCTGACCAACGACGACCTCGAAGCCATCGTCCATGAGGGGCTCGATGGCGTGTGTCTGGCCAAGACCGGTCATGCCGACGACGTCAAGAGACTCGACTGGAAGCTCGAAGAGCTCGAGAGACGGCGCGGCCTGAAGGTGGGCAGCGTCGCCATCCAGCTCTTGATCGAGACGGCCAAGGGCATGATCAACGCCTACGCCTCCGCCACGGCCAGCAAGCGCGTCTGCTCGCTGATCTTCGGCGCCGTCGACTACTGCAAGGACATGCGCGTGGACCTGACCACCGAGGCCACCGAGCAGCTCTACGGCCGGTACTACACCGCAGTGGCCGCCCGCGCCGCCGGCTGCATCGCCATCGACTGCCCCTTCGTCGATTTCGCCAACATCCCGGCGTTCGAGAAGAGCGTCAAGGAAGGCCGCCAGATGGGCTATGAGGGCAGGATGCTGATCCACCCCACCCAGGTCGAGCCCTCCAACACCCTCTATCGGCCGACCCCGGCTCAGGTCGAGTGGGCCGCCGGCGTCGTGGAAGTCTTCGAGAAAGAAGGGCTTGCGATGGGCAAGGCCGCCGTTTCCTTCAAGGGTAAAATGGTCGACACGCCGGTCTACGACAATGCCAAGATGATCCTGCAGCAGGAAAAGGAGATCAAGGACATGGAGGCCCTCCGGAAGAAGTAAGGGGACCTGCGGGAAGGGAACAGTCGGCATAAGACTGTGGAACATCTGGAAAGCGGACAGGGATTCATGAAGTAAACTTTAAAGAAACCCAAACAGATTTATGCTGATCAATCTGATCAAACACTGATGGAACCATAAGCGAAGCAATCGCCTCTTTCGGGATTGCTTCGCTTTGTTTCAAGCGACGCGCCTCAACCGCCTCCAAGGGAAGATGCGGGCCGGGTCGTTGAAAGGAGTCAAATTATGGAACGCAATCAGATAATCCAGGAACTGGCAAAGATCGTCGGGAAAGAGGACGTCATGGCCTCGGAGATGGAACTCCAGCTCTACGGGTATGACGCCTCCCTCATCCCGGGCAGACCGACGTGCATCGTGATGCCCAGTTCGACGGAAGAGGTATCCAAGGTCGTCAAGTTCGCCCATGACAACGGGATTCCCGTGGTCGCCAGGGGCGCAGGGACGAACCTCAGCGGCGGCAGTTCCCCCACCGAAGGCGGGATCGCTCTGCTTTTCACCAGAATGAACAGAATCCTCGAGATCGACGTGGACAATCAGCGTGTCGTTGTGGAACCGGGGGCTGTGACGCTGGACATCAAGGGGGCCATCGGAAAATACGGCTATCTCTACCAGCCGGACCCCTCCAGTGAGAAGGCGACGACGATCGCCGGGAACCTGGGGGAGAACGCCGGCGGCGCTCACTGCTTCAAGTACGGCGTGACGAGCAACCACGTCCTCGGGGCCGAGGTGGTCCTCTATGACGGCCAGGTGGTCGAGATCGGCGGCAAGTCCCTCGACAACCCGGGGTTCGATTTACCGGGCCTGCTGGTCGGTTCGGAGGGGACGCTCGGGATGGTGACGAAGCTCACCCTCCGGATGATGCCGAAGACCGAGGCGGTCAAGACGATGCTGGCCATCTACGAAACGATTGCCGACGGCGCCAACACCGTCTCGGACATCGTCAAGGCCGGTATGATTCCCACGACGCTGGAAATGATGGACAACCTGACGATCAAGGCCGTCGAGGCAGCCTACCATGTGGGATTCCCAGAGGACGCCGCATCGATTCTCCTGATCGAATTGGACGGCCTCAAGGACGGCATGGACCGCCTGACCGACCAGGTGGTCGCCATCTGCAAGCAGAACAAGGTCCGCGAGGTCCGCGTGGCCCAAAACGACGCTGAACGGGACAAGATCTGGGCGGGCCGCAAGGGCGCCTTCGGGGCCGTCGGACGGCTCCGTCCCAACTACCTGGTCAACGACCCGACCGTCCCCAGGACCCGGCTTCCCGAGGCCCTGGCTCAAGTGGTCGAGATCAGCAAGAAGTACAACCTCCCGATCGCCAACGTCTTTCATGCGGGGGACGGAAACCTCCATCCGCTTATCCTTTTCGACCAGAGGGACGCCGACGAACTGGACCGGGTGCACAAGGCGGCGCTCGAGATCATGGAGATCTGCGCCAAGATGGGCGGGACGATCAGCGGCGAACACGGCATCGGCGTCGAGAAACTCAAGGGAATGTCCTTTATTTTCAGCCCGCAGGACCTTGCCGCGATGCGGAATGTGAAACTGGCCTTTGACCCGGATGATGTCTACAACCCCGGAAAACTGCTCCCGGCGGAAAAGGCGGCCTGATCGAGGAAAGGAGATAACGGTATGTCCAACAATGATAAATTGGCTTCGAAAATGAAGGCAATCGTCGGCGAGGCCAATGTGATCGAAGATCCGGAAAAGCTCAAGGCCTACGCGGTGGACGGAGAGGCCCCCGGTCTGTTCGTCGCCCCCGGGACGATCGAAGAGACCTCGAAGGTGGTCGCCTGCGCCAACGCCGAAAAACGGTCCGTCGTTCCGATGGGGAGCGGGACCAAGATGGGCCTGGGCGGCATTCTAAAGAAGAAGGCGGACATCCTCCTATCAACCCGGAGGATGAACCGCATTGCCGACTACGACATCGCCAACCTGACCCTGGGCGTGGAGTGCGGTCTGACGCTGGCCGAGGTCCAGGAGAAGCTGGCGGGTGAGGGGAGGGGCTATTTCATCCCCTTGGATCCCCCCTACAGCCGGGAAGCGACCATCGGCGGGATCGTGGCAACCAACGACAGCGGCCCGAAACGTTTCATCTACGGAGCCGCACGCGATGTTATCCTCGGGGTCAAGGCCGTCATGCCCAACGGAGACATCGTTGTTTCGGGCGGCAAGGCCGTGAAGAACGTGGCTGGCTACGACATGACCAAGATGATGATCGGCTCCATGGGGGCCCTGGGGATCATCTGCGAGGTCATCTTCCGGATCTACCCCAAGCCGGACGCCGAGGCGACGCTTCTGCTTCCCTTTGGCACTCTGAACGAGGCCGCCGGCTATCTGAAGATGCTCCTTCACTCCAAGTTCTTCCCCGCCTCGATGGAGCTGATGAACGCCAAGGCAGCCTCCGGCATCACGGCCGCTGCAGGCCTGAAGGGGCCCTACGTGGCGGCGATCGGCCTGGAGGGGATTGAGGAGGCTGTGGCGCGGCAGATCGCGGAACTGGGCGATCTGGGCCGCAAGGGCGGGGCGCTGGACGTGGTCACGCTCAAGGACCAGGCGCACCGCGATTTTTGGACCGCCTACCGGGATCTGACCGGTACTGCGGCCAAGTCCTCTCCCAACCTGGTGGACCTCAAATCCAATTTCGTTCTGTCCAAGGTGCCTGAGATGGTGATGGCCTTTGAAGCGGCCCTCAAGGATGCCTCTATGGAAGGGGCCCTGACCTGCCGGGCCGGCAACGGCATCCTGTACGCGGCGATTTCCCCAGGTGCGGACGCGGCGGCCAAGGCGGCAGCGGTCGCATCAATGGTGGAGCGTCTCACTGCGGAATCGGTGAAACAGGGCGGCAACCTCGTCGTCCAGGGGGCCCCACGGGCGATCAAGGAGAAACTCAGCGTGTGGGGAAAGACCCGCAGCGATGCGGTTCTGGTCCGCCGCCTGAAGGAGAAACTGGATCCGTCCGGAATCCTGAATCCCGGCCGGTTTGTGGCCGGCGTCTGAGGCGCTTAGGAAAGAGAGGTATAGGCGATCTATGGAAGACAAAAAATTGCTCAGCAACCATACAGGTGAGAATATCTACCATTGCATCAAGTGCGGGTTGTGCCTGGCCCACTGCCCGGTTTACAAGGAGGAACTCCTGGAGGTGGCCAGCCCCCGCGGCAAGGTCCAGCTCTCCCGGTCGCTGGCGGAGGGGAAGCTTGATCTGAGCGAACAGGTCAAGGAGGCCTTCTTCTCGACCTGCCTGCTCTGCGGCTCCTGCGTCGCCAACTGTCCGAGCGGCGTGCATGGAGACCATCTCTTCTCCGGTATCCGCTGGCGGGCGAAGCAGAAATACGGGATCGACTGGCGGAAGAGCCTGATGTTCCGGGTCCTGGCGAACCGGTGGCTCATGTCCAAGTCCGCCGCTCTGGGCGGGTGGGCGCGCCGGAATTTCAGCGGCCCCTGGATTGAGAGCAAGATCAAGGCCGGGGCCCTTTCGGTGGACCGCATCCCGCCCTTCAACAAGAAGGCCTTCTCCGAGACGGTCCCGGAGGTGGTCGCCCCGAAGACCGGCAAGGCCAAGGCGAGGGTCCTTTACTTCCACGGCTGCGCCACGAACTTCGTCTTCGGCAACATCGGCAACGCCGTCGTCGACGTCCTGTCCAAGATGGGGGTCGAGGTGATCATCCCCAAGGACCAGGGCTGCTGCGGCCTGCCGATCTTCCTCTCCGGGGACCGGGAGACCTCAGTCGAGATCATCCGGGAGGCCCTGAAGCTCTTCGCCCGTGAGGACGTGGATGCGGTCCTGGTCGACTGCGGGACCTGCGGCGCTGCCCTGAAGAACGAGTACACCAACCTGCTCAAGGACCTCCGGGAACTGGGGGAGAAGGTGACGGACGAAGAGATCAAGAAGGCGGAGCTCCTGGCCTCCAAGACCCAGGATGTGACCGTCTTCATCGACGCGCACAAGGACTGGCTGCCCAAACTCGGCGAGAACGGCCAGAAGATCCGCGTGACCTACCACGATCCCTGCCATCTGGTGAAGGGGCAGAAGATCAGCGCTCAGCCACGGAATATCCTCAAGTCGATTCCCGGCGTCGAGTACGTCGAGATGCCCGGGGCCAACGACTGCTGCGGCGGCGGCGGTTCCTTCCAGGTGGAGCACGGCGAGATTTCGGCCAAGATCACCAAGCGCAAGATCGACAACATCAACAGCACCAAGGCCCAGGTGGTGGCCACCTGCTGCCCGGGGTGCAACGTGACCATCTCCAACCACCTGGATCCGGCCCGGGGGATGAGGACCATGCACCCGGTGGAACTCCTCCAGGCGGCTCTGGCGAACAGCAAATGACCGTTGCCTTCCCGGCCCCTTCGCCTTCTGCATGGCGGGGGCCGGGAAGGAGGTTCGGAACGGAAAAAAGGGGGATGAAAGGAGGTTTTTTTCTTATTGACAGCCTTGGACCGGGATGTTAAGGGTCGAACGTTTCATCCTGCAAAACGTCTGACCAAGGCGAGGTGACATAAAAGAAAGGCCTTTGATCTCTTAAACGGCAGTACTTTCCATGGAGTGAGTTTAGGTTTGTCCTGACCGGGCATCTTCGGGTGGACGGTTGGGTCCTTTTAAACCCATTTGACAAGGAGGATTGCTAATGAGTAAGGAAGCGAAGAAGGTCAAATCACCTAAGGAAACCAAGTCACGGCGTAACTTTTTGAAGACCGCAGCGGTCGCGGCAGGCACCGCGGCGGGGGTCATGGGATTCCCCGGTGTGATGCGCCTTTCCGCAGCGGCACCGATCAAGTGGAAGATGCAGACCTGCTGGGATGCCGGAACGGTCGGCTACACCAAGTTCCAGGATTTCGGCAAGAAGGTCGCCGAGATGACTGAGAATTCGCTCCAGATCGAATGTCTGCCCGCCGGCGCCATCGTCGGAACCTTCGAGATGTTTGACGCCGTCAAGGCAGGGGTCTTCGACGCCTACCACAGCTTCGACGTCTACTGGCCAGGAAAAGTTCCTGTCTGTACCTTCCTCACCTCCTACCCCTTCGCCATGGACCGCCCCGACCAGTGGGACACCTGGTACTGGGTCCTCGGCGGCAGGGAGCTCGCCCGCGAGGCCTACGGGAAGCACAACATGATGTACCTCGGGCCCATCCAGCACGACGACAACCTGATCCACTCCAAGGTCCCCATCCGCTCCTTCGAGGATTTCAAGGGCAAGAAAATCCGCTACCCGGGCGGGATCATCGCCGACATCTACCGCGCCGCCGGCGTCTCCACGGTCCTGCTCCCCGGCGGAGAGGTCTATCCGGCCCTGGAGAAGGGCGTCATCGACGCCTCCGACTTCGTGGGTTGGGCCGTTAACTACAACCTGGGGTTCGCCGAGATCGCCAAGTACATCATCATGGGCCCCCCCTCCACGCCTTGCCTCCATCAGCCCGTCGACTTGATGAGCATCGAGGTGAACATGAACAAGTGGAAGGCCCTGCCCAAGCACCTCCAGGTCCTGCTCGAGTCCGCAGTGGCGTGGCATTCCATCGACCACTACACGGGGATCCAGAAGGCCGACCTCGATGTCATTCCCAAGTACAGGGCCAAGGGCGTCGAGGTCATCCGCCTGAAGGAGAAGGACCTCGACAAGTTCCGGAAGTTCGCCCCCGAGCTCTGGGTGAAGTGGGCCCAGAAGGATCCGCTGGCCATGAAGGCCTTCAAGTCCCAGTGGGAGTACATGAAATCCGAGAAGATGAAGTACTACACCGATGCGGACTTGGTGGACAGCAAGGGCAAGAAGCTCACCATCTAATAGGGTACGGGCGGGGGAGGGGGCTTCCCTTCCCCGCTTTTTTAAAGGTGGCGCTGTGGGGGGAAAGGGGCCGGTCGGGATCGGTATCGGTATCGGTATCCCAAAGGCCCTTTTCGTCTCTCTTTAGGCTCTTCAGATCGAAATGCGATGGCGCAATCCCCGGGGCCGGCCCCCGGGGGGACGCGGTTGTGTGTTCAGGCAGCCGGGAGGCGAGGCCGTCGCAGAACTTATAGGGAAAGGCTGAATTATGGACGTGAGGACCTTTATGATGGCCGTCGAGAAGACCAACCTCTTCG